>DYPE01000167.1 GCA_020720085.1 Dichelobacter nodosus
TATTTTGTTAAAAAACCTAATTTTAGCATTTATCACTACCCGCGTAGGACTACCTGATTTACATCGGCAAAGACCGCCTGCGCATGGCAGAGCATCTGGAAACGCCGGAATTGTCTTATCATTACCACCTGATTGACATGCACAGCCTGGACTGCGAGTCTTTTCTCCAGCAGAATAATCCAGACGCTCTGGTTTTGGCGGTGCTATGCGATTTCAAGGGCCGCCCGGAGCGCGAGGTGGTGCGCCATATCCTGAGTCGTCTGCGTGGCTTACTGCAAGACAATTTGCAAGGTTTGCGCGATTATGTGGGGATGTTGGAAATTCTCTCCACTAACCGAAACCTGCAATCCGTGGTACACGAGGAAAAGACCATGTTAAGCATGATAGATTTGAATGAACTGCCTTCCTACCAGATAGGACGGCAGTCCGGTTTTCAGGAAGGGCGTCAGGAAGGACGGCACGAAGGGCATCAGGAAGGACGCCAGGAAGGACGGCATGACGGATTCGCAGAGTTCCTGATTTTACAATTGGAAAGGAAATTTGGCCCCTTATCGGCAAGCCAGCGTGCGAAAGTCAGGCGCGCGGATATGACAAAACTGGCGCTGTGGGGCGAGCGCATGTTGAGCGCCGAAAATCTAAGCGAGACATTTATGACCGCCAAACCACGGGGAAAACCTCATGAAAATACATAAACTTTTCTATAGCCTCTGCCTGTTGTGGCCTTTTGCCGCAAACGCGGAATGTACCCTGGCCTCCACCGAGCCGCGCTGTCTCGGCCCTGCGGTGTTCGTGTTCGCCGAATATACTTATCTTCAGGACGGCGTGGTGCATTTTCGCAAGGACAAATTTACCGACAGCACTATCCGCTTTGATGAAAATGCGCTGCTGCCCTGGCTGACAACCGTGGCAGATAACGAAACGCTGAAAAAGAACCTGTCGCTGATTCAAAAACAGTATGTGGATTTGGCGCGGCGGCTAGATATTTTGTACGACGAGCGAGCTAAGTTGATCCGCGATTTTGGCAAGCCAGAATACGCCGCGCCGCTGGACGAGGATATCCGCAATCTGTCCGCGCTGGGGGCGCGCCTGGCTAAAGTGGCAAAGGAATTACTGCCGCAGATCGAGCCGCTGTTGGCGAAACTGCGCATACAAGGCGCGCGCCAGAAAGGGCTGGAAGGCTTGCGCAGCTACGAAATCCAGTTGGATAAAACCGCCGGCCTGCCAGCGGAGTCGTTGGAAGACATCGTGGCCTCGCTGGAGCAAGCGGTGGTGGAATTGGAAAAGACGATTAACAAATGAGACTTTTGGCTTGTTTTCTGCTCCTGGCGGGACTGTCTAGCGGCATGACAATGGCGGCGGTAGATCCGCTCCAGGTTGATCCGGGCTTGATTCAGCAATTGTTCGAACAGCGCGATCCCAACCAGCAGATTCCCAAGCGTCCGTTCAATCTGGATGAATTGGTCGGCCTGCTGACTGATACCCGGCTGGTTGAGCGATTGTCGCCTGTTCAGCGTCAACGGCCAGGCCCCGCAATGCCGTGAATAATATCCGCCAGTTCTGGCTAAATTAGCTAATACATTGTTTCCAATGATTGCACCCGCCTGTACTAAGGCGGTTGCCCTAGGCTTTATAGATTTCGCCCCGTTGGGGCTGCCCCCTGTTCGGGGTTGGCGGGGATGAACCGCCGCACCTACGGAAACGGGTTTAATGGTTACGGCAACAACACTTTGTCCACCATATATTGCCCACCAGGCCAGGTGATTTTGCCTTGTACACTGATGGGGGGACGCCATTCCACCAAATTGCCATGGCTGCCGTCGGGGTCTAGCGGGCGGGCGATCACCACGCGGCGCTCGCCAGGCAGAACTGCCAATGGCGGCAGCAAAAAATTCATGACAGCGCCATTGGCGGCAACGCCGCGTAAACGCCCATCCACGCGGGTATGGGCATTGCCCTGGTTATAAAAATCCACGCAAATTTGCGGGGAGGTCGCCTGGACATCCAGATAAATTTTTTCTATGGTCAAGTCGGCCCGGGCTGCGCCTACCGTGATGTAGCCAATCACCGCGATTTGGCCAGTGGCAGGGAACGAGGCCGCGCGACGCTCGTGATCCGTGCTACGCCCGTGTTCCTGGCTCGCATCGCGCAACAGCACGGCAAAACGGCATTCACCTGCCGGTTGCCGGGGCGGCACAGACACTGTAAAAAAATATTCCAACCACTGCCGGGGCGCTACGTTCACTGTAGGCGCGGACAGCAATATCCACGGACGGCAACCATCCTTCAGCGTTTCTTGGCCCTGGCCCAGGTGAAGCTCACCATCCGCGCTTAAATTCCAGTCTGCCAGTTCAATTTGTAGCTGTGTTGCAGTTGCACCGGAATTGCGAATTTCCAGCGTTTGCTGCAACGCCTCGCCTGGATTGGCGTGTAACTCCAGACGCGGTGGTGAGATGCCCAGCGAAAATCCCGCAGCCAGGCTCATTGTCCCCCATCCGCTGAGGAGGGTCGCTGCTACATTACGAAAAAAACAGTGCATACAAAACCCTGCGTTATCTAACGAAATCCGCTTGGCTGCAAAGCGCCTTGCAATTTGCAACCAGATGGAATTACAACGCATTTGCAAAGATAACGCAACTTTTTTAGGCAACCGCGCTTCAAGCGGCGTTATCCGTGATGCCGTCGTTCAAATGCAGCCAGTGCGCCAGTTGTTGCCGCGCTTCGTCCACCCCCACGCGGCGCGGGGCGGAAAACAATTGTACTGATGCGCCTGACCCATAATCGCGCCCCAGGGTCGCGCTGACCTGGCGCAAGGTATTGCTCGCTTGGCCAAAGCTCAGTTTGTCTGCCTTGGTGAGCAGCACATGCGCAGGCAATTGCGCTTGCGCACACCACTGCAACAACATTTGGTCGTATTCTTTTAAAGGATGGCGGATGTCCATCAATAAAATCAGGCCAGCCAACGAGGTACGATTCATCAGATAACTTTCCAGCACCTCATCCCAATGCGCTTTGATGGACTTGGCCACTTGCGCATAGCCATACCCCGGCAAATCCACCAGACGGCTGTTATCGTTGAGCGTGAAAAATACAATTTGGCGGGTGCGGCCCGGAGTTTTACTGGTGCGCGCCAAGCTAGATTGGTCGGTTATAGCATTGATAGCACTCGATTTTCCTGCATTGGAGCGGCCCGCAAAGGCGGCTTCCAAACCGGTGTCAGGCGGGCATTGGTGGCGGTAATGTGCGGCCACGCTGTAGGTGGCTTTTCGGAAATGATTTGCAAGCAACATGATAGTTTTTATACCTATTCCCATTCAATGGTGGCGGGCGGCTTGCTGGAAATGTCGTAAGCCACGCGCGAAATGCCGGGCACTTCGTTAATAATACGATTAGACACGGTTCCCAACAGCTCATGCGGCAGCCACGCCCAGCGCGCGGTCATGAAATCGACCGTTTCCACTGCACGCAACGCCACCACGAATTCATAATTGCGTTTATCGCCAGTCACGCCCACTGAACGCACCGGCAAAAACACCGCGAACGCCTGGCTGACTTTTGCATACCAGCCACTGCGCTGTAACTCGTCGAGGAAAATCGCGTCGGCCTGGCGCAGAATATCCGCATATTCTTTTTTCACTTCGCCAAGAATGCGCACACCCAGGCCCGGGCCGGGGAACGGATGGCGATATACCATTTCGGCGGGCAAGCCCAACTCTATGCCGATTTTGCGCACTTCATCCTTAAACAATTCGCGCAAGGGTTCAACCAACCCCATACGCATGTTTTCCGGCAAGCCTCCCACATTGTGATGAGATTTAATCACATGCGCCTTGCCACCGCGCATGGCTGCGGATTCAATCACATCCGGGTAAATCGTGCCTTGCGCCAACCATTGGGTATGATTTAATTTTTTCGCTTCTTCTTCAAAAATGGTAATGAACAAACGGCCAATTACCTTGCGTTTTTCTTCCGGGTCGGTCACGCCGCGCAATGCTGTCAAAAAGCGTTCTTCCGCATTGACATGAATCACGCGCACGCCCATGTGTTCGGCAAATGTGGCCATAACCTGCTGGGCCTCGTTCAAGCGCAATAAGCCATTATCCACAAACACGCATACCAATTGGTCGCGGATAGCACGGTGCAGCAACGCCGCAGTGACCGCCGAATCGACGCCGCCAGACAATCCGAGCAGCACTTCAGCCTCACCCACCTGATCGCGCACCGCTTGAATACGGTCGAGAATAATGCCCGAAGAAGTCCACAACAGCTCGCAACCGCAGAGTTCATGCACAAAGCGGTTAATCATGCGCATTCCTTGCGGCGTATGAGTGACTTCAGGATGGAATTGCAGGCCATACCAGCGGCGCGATTCATTGGCCATCATGGCAATGGGCGCGTGTGCGGTGGAGGCTACCGTAATAAAACCGGGCGGCAAGCTTACCACACGGTCGCCGTGGCTCATCCACACATCCACCAACGGTTTGCCACCAGCAGTAATATGGTCTTCAATACCTTCTAATAACCGCGAAGCGGCCACCACTTCCACTTGGGCATGGCCATATTCGCGCAACGCCGAAGGTTCGACCGCGCCGCCCAATTGCGCGGCCATGGCCTGCATCCCATAGCAAATGCCCAACACAGGCACGCCCAATTCAAACACCACCTCTGGTACGCGCACCTCAGGCGATTCATGTACCGACTCCGGCCCGCCCGACAAAATCACGCCCAATGGCGCAAAGGCACGGATGGCTTCTGGGGGCATGTCATAGGGGTGAATTTCGCAATACACACACGATTCCCGCACCCGGCGGGCAATCAGTTGGGTGTATTGTGAACCAAAATCCAGAATCAGAATGCGCTGCGCATGAATGTTTTTCATAAAATACCAGTGAAGGCAGGAGGGTCGAAGGGTAAATGAACCGCGTTCGGCGCAATTCTAGCATCTCTTCGCAAGGGGTGGTACGCCCGCGTTCCGGGCTACGCCTGTGTTCCGAGTTGCGCCCGTGTTTCGGGCTTCCCTTGGTTTGCAGCGAGATGGGCAACGATTGGCGCAGATAACGGGCCAAGACCTGGATATGCGGTTCTTGATTCATGCTGATATGGTTGCCAGGCACGGTGTAAATCTCGATACACAGAAAAGATAATTAAACTGCTGTGTTTGCAACGCGGAAAGTAGCGCGGAGGATTGCGCGAAAGCAGCTATGCCCTATTGTTCTACCCAGGCCATCACCTCGGCACATGATTTTTTGCGGCAATTTTCTCATGAATCCGGGGTTATACTTTGCGCGGGTAAGAATTTGACTTTTTTTGAGTATGATTTATCAGTAAAATAGAGTTCATTAAGAGTCTATACGAATTCCAATATATTGATTAATAGAGTTGTTCCCAAATAAGC
>DYPE01000168.1 GCA_020720085.1 Dichelobacter nodosus
TTTCCCCGCCAGCCTCCCACCCCCGGCAGGGGGTCGAGCGCAGCGAGGGGGGGGGTTGTGCCCTCAAATCGGCGCGGCGACGGCTTCAGCGCGACTTTCAAAATCTGCTAAAATGTATAAAATTAAGGAGCAAGGTGTAATATTCGCTTCGCTTTATTATACCCGTCACTTCGTTCCGCCCCCATTCGCTGCGCTCAGGGGGTTGTCAAATCCAATACTGGAGTCTCGCCTTGGATGATTTCATCAAAAAATCTCGACGCGGCCAGCCGCCGAAACCGCGCAGCGAGCGCCGGACGCACTGCGTATCCGTGCGACTTTCTATCGCCGAGCTTGCCGATCTCGACGAGCGCCGCGGGCCGTACACCCGTGGGCGCTGGATGAGAATGGCGGCGCTCTCCCAAGTACCACCTACGATTCCAGTAGTGAATCGTGAAGCGTGGCTTGAGCTTTCGCGCGCTGCGGCGAATCTCAATCAACTCGCCCGGCATTTGAACGAAGGCGCTCAGTCCGATACCGAGCGCATCATGAGCGAGTTGCGCGAGTTTCGCGCCGCTCTTCTCGGAATCAGATTCGACGACGGAGACGACGGTGAAAGCGAAAGTATCTAGAGGCGGCGGTTTTCGCGGCGCGTTGAATTATGTTTTCGACGCGAGCAAGAACGCCGAACTTGTTGGCGGCAACATGAGCGGCGACGCGGCGGCGTGTTCCCGCGAGTTCGCGGCCGTGCGCCAGTTGCGCCCCGACATCGAGCGCCCGGTCTGGCACTGCTCGCTGGCGCTGCCAGCGGGCGAGCGACTGAGTGCCAAAAAATGGGACTCGGTTGCCGCCGACTTTATGGATCGCATGGGCTTTCCCCCCGGAACTCTCTACACAGCCATCCGCCACGGCGACACTGAACACGACCATATCCACATCGTCGCATCTCGGATTTCTTTGGACGGGCGAGTGTGGCTGGGTCAATGGGAAGCTCGCCGCGCAATCGAAGCGACCCAGCAGCTAGAACGCGAGTATGGACTCGCGCTCACGCCCGGCCTTGGCGACGCGCAAGCGGAGCGGAAACACATCACACGCGGCGAAGAAGGCCAGACGCGGCGCACGGGCATCATGCCGGATCGGATGGCTGCCGCGGCGGCAATTGATGAAGTGCTGTGCGGCGACGGCATGACTGCGCCGGATTTCGTCCAGGCGCTCGCACAACGCAGCATCGAAGCCGTGCCGAATGTTGCCAGCACGGGAAAAATGAACGGCTTCTCGTTCAATTTTGGCGGCGCATCTTTCAAAGGCAGTGATTTAGGCAAGGATTTTACGTGGTCAAATCTACAAAAGCGCGGAGTTGAATATGACATTCAGAGAGACTTTGAAGAGCTTGCCGACATCCGCAGAAATGCAGTTGAGCGTGACGCGGCTCGTCGCACAAGTGAGCGAGCTGGAAGCACTAGCGACAGCGACGCGCAGCGACTTGAGCAATCTACCGGAAGCGTTATCGAGCGAGTTGATGGTGCGGTTGGAGCCGTTGAACAGCTTGCCGCTGGACGTGAAGACGGCACTGGCGGCATTCGACTCAATAACGGCGGCGCAGCGCTCGACACTAGAAGCACTGGCGCAAGAGATGAGCGCGAGAGCGGCTTCGGCGATGGAGTCGAAGGCAGTGAAGCTGGACTCGACGCTTCAAGAACTGCGGCAGAGCGTGCAGCATCAATCGAAGACGCTGGACGCGGCAACGAAGCGCATCAACGACGCATCGGCGACGTTGAGCAGCTTGCCGCGCGCGATTTCGGACGCGACTCAGCAATTGTCGCAGCTAGCGACGGAGGCGAAAGCGAGCCGTCCGAGATTGTGGAGGCAGGCGCTGGCGCTAGTGCTGGCGGCAACGCTCGGCGCGGCGCTGGCCGGGACTGGACAAGCCGTTTCAAGCAGGCTTCTGCCGCCCGACGAGCTGCGGCAGAACGCGGCGTGGGCGGCGGCAGTGTGGAGCAAAGCAACGGCAGCGGAGCGCGAATTAATGAAGCAGATCGAGTCGCGGCGCGTGAAGTAGACCCGCGCCAATTTCTCGAAAGTGCCGGATTTACAGTCAGGCGCGACGGCGCGCGGCATTTCTCGGTTAAAAGCGGCGTGGATGAAGTCTATAGGATTACACGAAAAGACGGCGGCGAGTGGCTTTGGACTGACTTGAGAAGAACGAGCGGCGGCGACAACATTTCACTCGTTCAAGAAATTGAATCCGGCACGAGCTTCACAGAAGCAGTCTGGAAGCTCACGGGAGCGCTGACCGTGACTCCAGTGCAGCGTCCCGCGCCGCCAGCACCGCGTCAGCCGCCGACGCTGCCAGAGCAGTCCGAGTGGGCACAGCGCAGCGGTCGTGCATACTTGATTGCGGATCGTGGCATCAGCGCGGAAACGCTGGAGCACGCGGAACAGTGCGGCATGTTGAAATACTCGCACGGCGCGGTCTTGTTCGTCGGTTATGACGACGCTGGCGTGCCGCAGAACGTCACACGTCGCGCAATCTCAGTGAGTGACGCAGTTCAGAAGCGTGATTTTAAAGGCTCTAGTAAAGCGTTTCCGGCTGTTTTGCGCGGCGACGCGGCAAACGCTTGGATCGTGGAAGGCGGCACGGATGCGCTTGCGCTACATGACTTATATAAGAGAAACGGCAAGACTCCGCCGACCGTCATCGTGAGCGGTGGAGCGGGCGTTCTGAGCTTTTTGGAAAACGAGCGCGTTCAAGAAATCTTGAGAAACGCGAAGCGCGTCACAGTCGCGAGCGAGCACGAGAAGAACGACGAAGTGCAGCGCGATGCTGATGCTGGCCACGCACGGCAAGCGGCGCGTGTTGCTGAAATCAACGGGCGCGAAGCGCGGCACTGGATGCCGCCCGCTGGCGCAAAAGACGTTGCTGACCTGAATGAAAAACTTGGCGCGCGCGCGGCTGAAAAACAGCACGAGCGCGATAGCGATGAGCATGAATTAGGGCGTTAAATATCTTAAAATAATTTACAAATTGCTTGCTTTATATATTTAATGCGCTATAATTAGCGCATGAACTTAAATAAAGGCGGTGTGAATTATGAATATCGGGCGTGCGAAAGAGTATTTTCAGCTTGGTTTATTGGACAGTGCGCTAATCCGCGCTCCGTCCGTTTTACACGAAGGCTGGACGATTGAGTTTTCGGGGCGATTAGCGAATGTGAGTCCGTCGCTTGAAACGACGCTCGGAAGGGTTCGGCAGTTTTCGGCGATTGCGACGGCAGCGAAAGCCGTGCGTGATGTTGGTTTCAAGCAGTTTTGCGTTATCACGGATTGAGGTCTTTATTATGAGCATCGACATCATGGCGGCGTTTCAGAGTGAGCCGCCAGAACTTGATTTCATCTGGCCTGGATTCTTGGCCGGAAGCGTGGGCGCACTTGTTGCGCCGGGGGCTGTCGGCAAAAGTTTTTGGGCACTCGAGGCGGCCATGTCAATCGCTTGCAGTGTGGCGGGCGGCGACCTTGTAGGACTGGCCCCGGCGCGCACAGGGCGCGTGGTCTATCTGGCCGGAGAAGACCCCGCACCGGCACTAATCCGGCGCGTTCACGCCATCGGCCAGCACCTCAACCAGTCAGCCCGCGAAGCCATCGCTGCGAACCTGATGCTTGAACCGATTATGGGCAAGCGGCTGAACGTCATGGACGAGGCGCACTTGCGCCGCGTCATCGAGTACAGCGCAGGGGCGCGGTTGATCGTGCTGGACACTCTGAGCCGCATTCACAGCCTCGACGAGAACAGTAACGGCGACATGGCGCGGCTTGTCGCCACGCTGGAACACGTCGCGGCCAGTACTGGCGCTTCAGTCCTATATCTACATCACGTCAACAAGGGCAGCGCTCGCGAGGGGCAGGCAGACCAGCAGCAGGCAGCACGGGGCGCGTCTGCCCTGATCGACAATGCGCGCTGGGGCGGCTTCGTCGCCAAAATGACGGAGCAGGAAGCCAAGCGCTTGAGCGACCGGGACTATGACCGCCAGCCCATCGGCAACGACCGTCGCGGCTTTTTCGTGCGATTCGGCGTTAGTAAGCAGAACTACGACGCTACCCCGCTAGACCGCTGGTACGAACGACGAGATGGCGGCGTGCTGGTGCCGGTGGAACTGCAAGAGGTCAAGCGTGAGAGCGATTACAAGGGAGACAAGGGGTATGACCCAGCAGCATATTAAACCAGCCTATGCCAAATTCGATCCCGCACATGCGTTTGACGGACTTTTTGTCCCGACGAGGGGGAAGAAGCGCGGTCGCTTGTATGTGCCTCCGCGCTTTTTTGGTGATAGCGAAATCAATTTTCAGGGGTTCGAGCAACTAGGTGTGGACGATCAATCCATCCTGCTTGCTGTGAGTGCCCAGCTTGGCATTGATGGATTGATGATTGAGGCAAAACCACCCGGTGAAATGGGGAAGCAATTGCGCCTTGCTCTGAACTTTGACAATGACGACGGAAGGCCGCTTAAAACCAAAAAAACCAGCTTGCGAAGTCTGCTGATTGATGCGGGTTATGACGGGGTAGACAGCGGGGCAGCTCTGGGCCGAGTGAAAGCAAGCCTGAACCGCCTCGGTAATGCTCAGATACGGGAAATTAATCACGCCACGGGCTGGGATTACCGCTGCAATCTTGTTTCAAGCCGATTCAACCACAAGACAGGGGAAATTTTCGTTGCGGTCAATCCACGTCTGACCGGCGCGGTTTTTCGGGAGCAGCACGTCAAGGTTTCGCTGTTTGAGCGCAACGAGCTGGAGAGTGAAGCCGCCAAGCTGTTGCATTGCTGGCTGTGCTCAAACATTCGGCTTGGCCGCTCGCTAGGCAACGGGAACGGTGCTCGTCTTGATACCCTTGCGCCTCATGTTTGGGGGCAAGCGGCATGGGGAGAATTTGCAATATCAGGCCGCAGCAAGAAACGCAGTCAACTAAGGGATGCTCTGGACGAAATCGCAGACTGCACGCGCGGACTGCAAGGCGGCATAGGCTGGGTCATCGACCAGACCAGCAGCGGGCTTGTGCTGGTGAGCCGTCCCAAGGAACTGCCCTTCCTTGAAAGTGAGCACGACATGATACCAAGCGAATACCACGACCTCATGAGCCAGCCGCTTGAACAGGACTTGTTTGACTATCAGGACTTGTTTGACCATCAGGACTTGTTTGACCATTAGGGCTGGACGGTGGACAACACCCCCGTCTTAGGTGGCAACCACCCCCGTCTTAGGTGGCAACCACCCCCGTCTTAGGTGGCAACCTAGCAGACCAAAAAATTGCCCGCAAACCCGCGTCAGCACTGGCTTACAGCGTTTTGCCAAATTTCCGGTCTAAG
>DYPE01000027.1 GCA_020720085.1 Dichelobacter nodosus
CTTTGGCCGAGGCCGTGTGCGCTGCGGCTGCCGGGGGTTTATGAGAAGTTACGTAAATATTTTATAATACAATGAATTTACATGATTTTTACTGCGCGGGGCGTCACATTATTTACGGGAGAGCCTAATTTTTTTACCCCCATCAACGCCTACTTCATTGCCATTTGCTTCAGGTGTACTCTTGACACTTTGAAAATCAACTACCGCAGCACTCAATCCTCTCAACTTAGCAACAATAAATTGATTTATAAAGATATTTATTTCAATCTCCTTGCGTTAAGGGTGCTATGAAGTGGCGACACACCGGTATAGAACCTTGGTGTATCCTGACGGCATGCCTCCGCGATGGGTTCACGCAAAAAATAATTAAATAAAAATCAATGTATTACGTTAAGTTGAGAGGATTGGGTGGGTAGATAGATTATTTATCAATGTGTTATAAAAAAATTGTTTTTATATGGATGAATCCAAGTTATTGAAAAATAATAAAATACAATTAACCACACAAAACACATTTAATCATAACTCATTGAAAAATAATACACCACCCACCTGAGTAGTTACTAAAAATCATTATATTTTTTCAGTTTAACGCCGTGTGCAACTTTTTTCTGTAACCCATTGATATATCTTGCCGTGACTTTCTTGAATTTCAGTCACTCAAAAAATTTTACACTGTAAATCAATTTGTTATGAAAGTCACATGCGGCGTCAGTTTAACCTGTATCAACACTTGGGAGCGTAAACCATGTTCACCCCCGTTGCCATGCAGCACATTACCCTTAAAACTCTGGTCAGCGCTGCGCCGCAGGCGGCGGCCATTTTGGCTGAGTTCGCCATGTTCGCGCCCACGGCAGCGTTCCTGCCCACGGCAGCGTTCCTGCCCACGGCAGCGCTCCTGCCCGATGCGGCGGAGGTGCCCGCCCTGCCTGCTCGACCTGGTGCGGAATACCAGCGTGTATTCCGCGACGCGCAAGCGCGCTTGGAAAAAATTCAGCGCGCGTTGGCCTTGCCATCCATGCCTGCTGTTGCTGTGCAAGCACAAGCAGTGGCTTTGCCGGAATTGGCCGCGTGCGCGCAACGCCTGGGCGAAATTTGGGGAGAATGCTCGGCGTTGGAAGAGCGCATGCACACGTTGCGCGAGCAAGCGAAACATGTAGAAACATTGCTGAACATGTTGGAAATTTTTTCAGGCTTAGACATAGATTTGCGCCGTTTGCAACCGGGCGGTCAATTTCTTGAGCCGCGTTTGGGCACATTGCCAGTGCGTGAATTGGCGCGTTTCCAACGTGCGGTGGCAATGGAACCGTATCATTTTATGCAGGTTTTTCATACCCGTCACGATACGGCCTATGTGATGATCGCCGCGCCGCCGCATCCGGTGCGCGACGCAGGGAAATTACTGCAAGCCGCTGATTTTCATCCATTAGTATTGCCACCCGAGTTTGATGCGCCGCCCCAATCGTTGCGTCAGCAATTTTCCGCGCAACAACAAGCCAACGCTGTTGCGCAGGATGCGGCGCACGCCGAACTTCGCAGTCTAAGCGCACAGCGCGCCGAGGAAGTGCGCGCCTTAGCTGAACTATTGCGCCAAGCATGGCCGTTCGCCGCATTGGCAGACACTTTGTGCAGCGGCCAATGGTTAGCAGTACAGGAAGGCTGGGTGCCTGCACGCGAAGTCGAGCGTCTGCGCACGATGTTGACGCAACAATTGGCAGCACCGTTTGATTTGACGGTGACCGCGCCAGAGGCTGCGTCTGGCGCACCGCCCACTTTGCTGGAACACGCCAAATTTTTCAAACCATTCGAGCATTTGGTCAAAAATTTTGGCGTGCCTGGCTATAGCGAGATCGATCCCACAGTGTTGTTGGCCATCAGCGCGTTGCTGATGTTCGGCATGATGTTTGGCGATGTGGGGCATGGCGCGGTGATTGTGCTGGCAGGCTGGCTGTGGCGGCGCAAATTGGGCGAATTCACCGCGCTGGTCATGGCCAGCGGCGCGATGTCGATGATTTTTGGCGTGTTGTACGGCAGCGTGTTTGGCTACGAGGACTTGTTTCCGGCGCTATGGATGTCGCCCATGCACAATCCCATGCGCATTCTCGGTGTGGCGTTGGCATGGGGTGCGGGATTTATTTTGCTGGCATGTTTGCTGAAATTGCGCAATCTGATCACCGCACGGCGCTATGGCGAAGCGTTATTCCACCTACATGGCGTAGCGGGGATTGCTCTGTACATTGCAGGCATCGCAGTGGCGTGGCGCATGGCAACGGGCTTGCGTTTCACGTCTTGGGACGCTGTGGCATTGGCCGCGCCGCTGGCGGTGGCCATGGCCTACCAATGGCACGAACTGCGCGCTACGCCCTGGGCGGAGCGGGCGATTATCGTGGTGATTGAAGGGCTTGATGGCGTAATCAATTTTGTGTCTAACACGCTATCGTTCATGCGCGTGGCGGCATTTAGCCTGAATCACGCGGCCTTGGCGGTGGCGGTATTCACGGTGGCGCAGAGCATGGATGGCTTTGGCCATTGGACAGCCGTGATCTTGGGCAATATTTTTATTTTGGCCATGGAAGGTGCCATCGTGGCCATTCAGGTGTTGCGCTTAGAATATTACGAAGGATTTGTGCGCTTTTTCAGCGGCAATGGCCGCGCTTTTATGCCATTGCGCACGCCACTAAACTTTTAGCACTTATCCGCTGTTTTCATGTAGGCTATTCGCCATATTCCAACACAGCGGAACAACGCCCTTGACAGAAAATCACCCTATCCTTCAGCACATCCAATCTATCCCCTTGTTTTCCGGGCTAAATGAAGCGCAGGTGACTTATTTGGCGCAAACTGCGCTTTTACAAACTGTGGCCAAGGGAGAAACCATTTTTAAGCGCGGCGATCCGGCGCATGGCTTTTATTATTTGTTGACAGGCGCGGTAAAATTGTCGGCATTGTCAGCGGAAGGCAATGAAAAAGTGATAGAAATTATTCAACCGGGCATGACCTTTGGCGAAGCCGTGATGTTTATTGGCGTGGCCTTCCCAGTGTTCGCGCAAACCTTGAAACCAGTGCGGATGCTGTATGTGCCCAAGGAAAGCGTGATGCGCTTGCTCAACCAATGCCCGGATTTTTCTTTACGCATGTTAGCAGGGTTAAGCCGCCGGATGCACGGGCTGGTGCAGGAGTTGGAAGCGCATTGCTTGCAAAATGCCTCGCAACGGGTGATAGGCTATTTGTTGCGCGCCGTGGACGCAGAATAAGCCACTATATCCAAACTAACCCTGCCTGCGGCAAAAAATATTCTGGCAGCGCGGCTTAATTTATCGCCAGAAACCTTTTCGCGCGTATTGCGCAGGTTACAAGACTTGCGCATCATTCACGTCAGTGGTAAACAGGTGGAGATTTTGGATATGTCCAAATTAGTCTCCTTAGATCAATGTGGCAACTTTTAATTGAGCGCATTTATGAACCATTCGGCGTTATTTCATGACAAAGCCCTGGAATTGGTTAGTGTGGGCAAATTTTTATTTGATAACGGCTGGTCGCCTGCCACCAGCAGCAATTACTCTGTCCGTCTCGACGCCAACCATATTGCCATCACGGTATCGGGCCGGCCCAAGGGTGAATTGACCGCAGCCGACATCATGGTGGTGGATTTACAAGGCCAAGCGGTAGGTTCAGACAAAAAGCCTTCCGCTGAAACCCTGCTACACACCCTGTTGTACGAGCGCAATCCAGACGTGCAATCTGTGCTACACACCCATTCCGTGCGCGGCACGGTGTTGTCTAAACATTACGCAGTACAAGGCTATATCGAATTTGAAGATTACGAAGTGCTCAAGGCCTTGCAGGGCATCACTACCCACGACACCCGGCTGGCCATGCCAATTTTTCCCAATACGCAAAATATGCCGGAATTGGCTGAGCGGGTGTCCGCATATCTACATGAAAACCCAGCGATTCATGGCTATTTAATCGCGGGTCATGGCTTGTATACCTGGGGCCAATCCGTGGCGGACGCGCGGCGGCACGTGGAAGCCAGCGAATTTTTGCTGGAATGCGAATTGTTGCGTTTGCAGTTAATGCACTCGCCCTGCCTGCCGCCCACTCGGCAATGACTGGAGGCACGCATGTCGGGTAGAGTTGCGCTGATTACCGGCATCACCGGCCAGGATGGCGCGTATTTGGCGGAATTTTTGTTGAAAAGAGGCTACGTGGTGCATGGCATCAAGCGCCGCGCTTCGTTGTTCAATACAGACCGCATCGACCATCTGTACCAAGAACCGGACGCGCTGGATCGGCGGCTGATTTTGCATTACGGCGATCTTGCCGATTCCACCAATCTCATCCGCATTTTGCAGGAAACACAGCCGCACGAACTGTATAATCTTGCCGCGCAAAGCCACGTGCAAGTGTCGTTTGAAACACCAGAATACACCGCCAATGTTGATGCGCTCGGCACCTTGCGCCTGTTGGAAGCCATACGCATTTTGAAGCTGGAAAACCACACGCGCTTTTACCAAGCCTCAACTTCCGAATTGTTCGGCCAGGTGCGCGAAACCCCGCAAACTGAAACTACGCCGTTTCATCCGCGCTCCCCCTACGCAGTGGCCAAACTATACGCCTACTGGATTACGGTGAATTACCGCGAAGCCTACGGCATGTATGGCTGTAACGGCATTTTATTCAATCACGAATCGCCATTGCGCGGCGAAACCTTTGTCACACGCAAAATTACCCGCGCCCTAGCCCGCATTCACCTCGGCCTGCAAGACCACCTGGCGCTGGGCAATCTCAATGCCAAGCGCGACTGGGGACATGCGCGCGATTACGTGGAAATGCAATGGCTTATGTTACAACAGGATGCGCCAGATGATTACGTCATCGCCACTGGACGGCAATTTTCAGTGCGTGATTTCGTCAACATCGCGGCGCGTGAGTTGGGCATGGAAATCGAATGGCGTGGCGAGGGTGTGGATGAAAAAGGCTACCGCGTTGACACTGGGGCGTGTGTGGTGCAAGTCAATCCGCGCTATTTCCGCCCCACCGAAGTGGAAACCCTACTCGGCGACGCCTCCAAGGCGCGCATCAAACTAGGTTGGACACCAAAAATTAGCTTTGAGGACATGGTGTGTGAAATGATGCGCGAGGATGTTACCCTAGCGCAACGCGACGCCTTGTGCCGTAACCAGGGATTCAGCGCGTTTAATTATCACGAATAATTGTACCCGGCACAATGGCATGGACATCAGCGCGTCCATCACACGGCTTCTCTCTAACAACCGGTTTCCCTGCCCGCTGTTATCCAGTATATTGTGACGTTTGTCCGCTTTCATTTCATTCTGGATTTTTGTCAAGTCATGCGCAAACTCTCCCGCACTGCGAATTCCGCTATCGTAGCCGCCCAATTTTCCGGCTTACTGAGCACGCACCCGCGCATCCAAGAACGCGCTTTATCCGTGCAATTGGCGGATTTGCGCGCGCGCGTGCAGCACCATCTGCGTGTCCATGTGCCGAATTTTCAGCGTTTGCGCCAGTTGCGCGGGCGCATTCTCGCCCGCGAGCGCGAACGCTTGCGCCTGGCGGAATTGCAAGCCAAGCCCATGGCGTCATTCGTGCGCAACCAATTGATTAATGAAGTCTACTTGCCATTGGTGGGCGCGAATTTGGCCAAGCAAATCGGCGCGGCAGGCGAGGATAAACGCGCGGATTTATTGGGCATGTTGCTGCTGATTTCGCCGCCTGGCTATGGTAAAACCACGTTGATTGAATACATTGCCCAGCGTTTGGGACTGATTTTTGTCAAAATCAACTGCCCCACCCTGGGACATCGAGTGATTTCCCTTGACCCAGCAGAAGCGCCCAACGCCACGGCCCGCCAAGAATTAGAAAAATTAAATTTGGCGCTGGAAATGGGTAACAACGTAATGTTGTATTTGGATGATATTCAACATGCCCATGCTGAATTTTTGCAAAAATTCATTTCATTGGCAGATGCGCAACGCCGCGTGGAGGGCGTGTGGCAGAGCCAGCCGCGCACCTACGATCTGCGCGGCAAGCGTTTTTGCATGGTAATGGCTGGCAACCCGTATACCGAATCCGGCGAGATGTTCAAAATCCCAGACATGTTGGCCAATCGCGCGGATATTTATAATTTGGGCGATGTGCTCGGCGGCAAGCAGGATTTATTTGCGCTGAGCTATCTGGAAAACGCGCTGACGTCTAATCCAACGTTGGCCGCGTTGGCGAACCGTGATCCCGGCGACACACGCCGCTTTTTCCGCCTGGCGCGTGGCGAGGAAGTGGCGGACAGTGAATTTGCCCACGCATACACAGCGGCAGAGCAGCGCGAAATGGTTGCGGTTCTCCAAAAATTGTTTCATATTCAATCCGCATTGCTTAAAGTCAACCAACAGTACATCGCTTCTGCCGCACAGGCGGATGCCTACCGTGTTGAGCCGCCGTTCAAGCTGCAAGGCAGTTACCGAAATATGAATAAATTGGCGGAAAAAGTGGTGGCTGCCATGAATGACGAGGAGTTGGAAAATTTGATTACGGATCATTACGCGGGTGAGGCGCAGACCTTGACCTCGGGCGCAGAGGAAAATCTGCTCAAATTGGCCGAATTGCGCGGCATTTTGACGCCCGCGCAACAACAGCGTTGGCAAGAAATCAAGGATGGCTTTGCGCGCGCGCGCACCTGGGGCGCGGCAGCGGATGCGGACCCTGCCACCCGCGTTGCGGGCCAAATTAGCGAGTTAGCCAAATATTTACAACAAATTCAACACACCCTAGCACAAGGCGCAAACCGCTTGGCCACAGCACCTGCTGGCACAGCAGGCGCGCCGGAATGGCCCGCTGCGCTGGCGCAACTGGGCCAAACGCTGGCGCAAACCGCGCAAGCCCAAGCCAGCCAACGCCAAGCGGAATGGACACAGTTTGCCGCTGCGGTAAAAGAATTGGCGCTGAGCCGTCCGCAGGTTGAAATCACCAATGCATTCCCCCCGGAAATTCTCGCATCGGTGCGACAATTGGTTGATTTTATTGATAGCTCGTTATTGCCGGTGATTCAACAATTTGAACGCCAGTCGCGCTTGGATTTGGTGATTTGGGAACGGCTAAAAGAGATTTCCGCCACATTGCGCGCTTGGGATCGCAACGCGGGCGCAGCAACGTCTGCGCCGCACGCCATGCCGGGCGGACAACCAGGAGAATAAACATGGCATCCATTCTAATTATCAGCCCGGATGTGGTGGCCGAACGGATGGCAGGACCTGCGATCCGCTACTGGGAATTCGCCTGTGCGCTATGCCGCGAACACCGCGTAACGTTGGCCATTCCCAATGAGGTGTTGCCGGAATTGCGCGCCAGCGGATTCGCGTTGATCCGTCATCATCATGGCAATATTAGCGAATTGGCGCATCAGCATGAAATTATTATTTTCCAAGGCCATATTTTGGACATGTACCCGCAAGTGGCGGGAATGGATAAAATTCTGGTTGCGGATATTTACGACCCTATCCCATTGGAGGGCTTGGAACAAAACAAATTGCGCGACCTGGACGATGCCGCGCGCGAGATTGAAAACCAAGTGCGGGTGATGAACACGCAACTGAAATGGGCAGATTACTTTTTATGCGCCAGCAACCGCCAACGCGATTTATGGCTGGGCAGCCTCATGGCGCTGGGGCGGATTAACCCCATTACCTACGCACAAATCGCGCAACGCATCATCATTGTGCCGTTTGGCCTGCCAGATACACCGCCCACCCGCAACGGTGCAGGATTACGCGAACAGTTAGGGCATGATAGCTTTATTCTGCTATGGGGCGGCGGGATTTGGGAATGGTTTGACCCCCTGACCGTAATCCGTGCTGTGCATGGTTTGCGAACGGAATGGCCAGAGTTAAAATTGGTGTTTCTCGGCACGCGCCACCCCAACCCCACGGTGCCGGTCATGCCCATGCAAGATCGCGCCATGGCGTTGGCGGACGAATTGGCGCTCACCGACAAACACGTCTTTTTCCTACCTGGCTGGGTACCTTATCATCAACTGCAAAATTATTTGCTGGACGCGGATGTGTGTATAAGCGCCCATTTTGCTACGCTGGAATCTTATTTTTCCTTTAGAACCAGAATGCTGTATTACCTGTGGGCGGCCCGCCCGATGGTGGCCACCGAAGGCGATGTATTGGCGGATGAAATCGCCCGCCAAGGTGCCGGAACCGCAGTCGGACCGGGTGATGTGGCGGGGTGGCAACATGCCTTGCGAGCCATGCGCGATCCCAGCCATTACCAAACGTGTGTGGCGCGTATGCAAGGCTTAGCCGCACAGTACCGCTGGGATGCAGTGGTTAAATCGCTCTCCGCCTTGTGCCGTAACGCACAGCGCGCAGAGGATGTATTATGCCAAAATGACCAGCGCCGCTTACGCGGCTATGACTGCGAGTGGGAAAAGCAACAACTGATCCGGCATATTGCCTGGATTGAAAACTCCAACTCGTGGAAACTCACCGCGTATTTACGCGCGATGCGGCGGCAATTGGCACGCTGGCTAGCGCTACGTAGCGGGTCAGCTTAGTCAAGTATGGCATTGGCATTAAAATTGCTAAATTAACCTTAAAGCGCATTTATAGCGGGGTAAAAAAACAACTTGTTGTAAATTTACAACGACGCGAAAAAAATTTTCGCACTGTTGCGGAAAAAACGCACAGTGTTGTATCTTGACAATGTGTATAGCCTTAGCTAACATGCGCATCATCAGCTTTCATGCTGGGAACTCGAGAACCTATCCTATTTGAGCGGCTGAATCACTGAAAACAACCCTCTTCATTCTTCCGTTCTTGCCATCTTGGGTTCACAGTGTTGGGTGGGTTCAGTCTTCAATAACTGAAATAACGTGTATCAACACTTTCATTAAAGAGGAAATTTTTCAATGAGAAAAGTAAACAAGCTTGCAGCGGCCGTTGCAATGGCATTGAGTTTGGGTGCCATGTCTCAGGCTAACGCAATTGAACTCAAGCATAATGGCAAGGCTGACACCTTGTTGTTCCCTGCGTTCAATGGTTATGGGGAAAACTATTTTACGGTCATGAACAATGCCAACGCCTGGGTGCAAGGCCACATCCGTTTCCGTGGTGCTGCGTGGTCTGGTGAATTGTTGGACTTTGACGTAATCCTGTCTCCTGGTGACGTATTCGTGTTCCGTCTTGCTGACGTGGATGGGGACGGCTATTGGGAAATCGATCAAAAGCTGGATCCGAAAAACTTTGCATACACCGGTATGCAGGAAAATTGCGGCCCAGATACCGACAAAGGCAAGCTGAAGAGTGGCGCGGATAAAACCCTGCCTGGCTCTGCCAAAAACGAGTGTATGAATCAGCGCGATCTGTTGATTCCGCCAGAAGCCGGTAATATCACCGCTGGTCTTATCGAGCACCAGCGCCATGTGGGTTACGTAGAATTCATTGGTGAAGGCATCTTCCTGAAAAACGGTCAAGAGCGTTGGACGGGTGATCACGCTGAATTTGAAAGCCTCATCAAAGCTTCCAATGCGGGCACGCTGGCTGCTTCTGGCCAACGTAAAGTAGGCAACAAGATGGGTACCCATCTGTGGTCTTGGGTTGACGCAGAAAACGCCAACCGTAACAGCGCGGCAAGCTTCAACCAAGTTCGCACCGCGAAAGACCTGGGTAACGTATTGGGTGGCACTGCTTTCCTGACCGTGCCAGGTCAAAGCAATGGCGTGGCTTACAATGCCGAAGCGCTGGTGGACTTCCGTACTACCTCCACTATGAATCAAAATCGCGTTGCCACGCAAACCAATAGCAGTGGCGAACCAGCGATTCAACACCGCATTGACAACTACCCAATCGATTGGGCAGTGATTCTGCATGATGAAAACTCCATCGGCTCCGCTGGCCCTGGCGCTACTGCTGGCAGCCTGAAGGGCGATTATGTGTATGGATTCATGCCGGAACGCCGTGATGAAAACCGTAACGACGAAAGCCGTATTTCGTTCAACAACACCTGGGGTCCAACTCTGGCAGATGGTGACGACTATGACGTTTCCGGACTGTACAGCGCCAGCGCCTTTACGCCGGGCGTAGACAACTTTGACCGTTACTGGGCGGCTGGCACTGGTTTTGTTGAAGCCAACAGTATTGCCGAAGTAGAAGAAGCCATCCGTGATGGCGGTCAAAATTTCAGCAGCTACTACTTTGCTGGCGATGTGTTCGACAAGTCTGGCATGAGCAAAAACCAACTCATGAGCTGGTTCTTCGCTTACTTCCCGACCAAATTCTTCTACGGTGAAAGCCCGACGTACTGGGGTACTTCCAAACTGTTGACGGGTTATATTCCCGCTGCTGTAGGCGTGTTGCTAAACACTGCCAAGCCAGTTGCCCTGGAAATCTGGGATAACGAAGAAAATCATGGCTCTGGTAGCACTACCACCTGCGTGACTTCACCTTGTTTGCCTGGTGTAACGGCCAGCTCCTCTATCCGTGAAGAGTTGGCATTGTTTAATGTGGATTGGATCAAGAGCTTCTACAGCAATGCCAACAACTTTGTTTCTGGTCGTGTAGTAGTAAATGTGACTGACGCTGCAAACAATGCCAGATATCCGTTTGGCGATGCTCCATTACTGCACGCAGTATTCCCAATGCTGGGCTACACCTTTGAAGCAGCACATCCATCCATGGGTCATTATGGTCAGTGGAGATCCATGATTCGTTAATTCATTAACGATCATGCTAAAAAGTTACGGGCCACGCTAGGTGTACGGCGTAGCCTGTATCAAAAAAACGGGATAGCGATATCCCGTTTTTTTTGTCTGTGATTTTATTAATGGAGGATGTATGGCTAGCCCAAATGATTTTCGTATTACACATTGCACAGAACAATGCGGCAGAGTATTGGTTGGTGCCGCCAAAATTATACCTAACAGTATGCAATGGGTGGGGGCAGAATCTGCGCGCAGTATCAGTGCGGCAGCAGGCGGATCGTTCGGTTTTACTGGTGCCTTGAAATACCGCAACGAACCCGTGGTTCCCAACCAATGGAATTTTGAGACACTGACCTCTTGCACTTTGGGAGACGCGCAACCTTCTGGCGGCGCGCCCGCATTGGGATTTTATTTTGCCCCAGAACAAGCAGGTACTATAGCAACCCGTGGCCAATATTTGGCAGTACTGACTGCTGGCAACCCTGTGCAACTGCCTTTATCACTAAGTGGCGAAGGGGTAGAGGATAATGAATCCGCTCCTGCGCTCACGTTGGATATAAACACGCGCGGTGGTTCTGCTACGGGGAATGCCACGGATGTAGCGCAAGGCGATAAAATCGTGTTCGCGGTAACCCCTCGCCAAAGCGGCGCATTGCCTGCTGGCGTGGAAGCCGTGGAACATGTGTGGGTGGATTTGTATGTGGTTGAAGAAGGTACCTTTTGCGAAAGCAAATCGCAGTCTTTCCGAGGTAGACCGCTGACGCCCCTCAACTTGGATCCCAGTCAATATTTTCAATATATGTATGAAGTGGGACGGGAAATCACGCCGAATTCCTGCCGTTACCAAGTATCCTTTTTAACCAGCATCAACAGCACTTTTGAGTTCGAAGTGGCTAGCCAACGGGGTACCGAAGGCGGACGTGTACGTTTTATTTTTGCATTGCGTGGTCACTTTGATTTAAATAATCCGAACCGTTGGCCTGGCAGCCAAAAAGCATTTTCCCTGATTTCCACTGGTGTATCCAAGCGGTTTACTCGTAGTTGGCCGTTACTGGGCACTGCCAGCGGCATTGATCCCGCTGGTCGCCTGGCGCAGCAAATTCCTGGTGTTTCTATTTTTGCAGGTATTGAATATGCCGGAACCTTGCATGGTAGTGGGCTTTCCTTACAAAAAGGCGCGCAAGTGGCAGTTGGCGCAAAAATTGATGTACACCGCGACCATGAAGGCAAAACCGCTGGCGTATTGGTGTTGCTAGGCTACCAGCAAAATCCTACGACATCCATGCAGTTAAGCTTCCAGACTGCTGCCGGTGGTTTTGAACCATGGAATGGCGCTTCCATTGCAGCCATTGGCGCGCGTTCGCAAGTCACTTTGGAAGACATGCTCGACTTTGATCTTTACGAAGGCCCGCTGGCTGTGGAGCCTGGAATTTATTCATTATTTTTCGGCTACCGTCTAGCAGACAATTCTACGGTCTTCAATGCGGTGCCGTTAAGCTTCACAGTGGTACCATAAGTCTGCGCCAGAACGCTGACAAATACCTCATTCAGGTATGATAGGCGCTTTTTGTGGCAGGGTAGCGATTCGCCCTGCCATTTACTTGATTTAATAATTTAGAAAATCACCCTGTCTGCACATGGTGAACAGGAAAACAGCATGATGAAACAAACAAGTATGTTCCATTTTATTTTGTTTTTACTGGCTTGGCTGCTGCCCTGGACGGGCCATTCCGCCTCACTACGGGACTTCCGGGTAAATCACTGCGAAAGTTGCGGCAGCGTCTTGGTAGGCGCGGCCAAACTAGAACCCGACTCTGTGCAATGGATTGGCGCGCAATCGCCTACTGCCATCTCAATTGCTGCCAGCGGCGCATTTGGCTTTAGTGGCGCGGCCAAGTACCGGCTTGAGCCTGTGGTGCCTAACCAATGGAATTTTGAAACCAGCAATTCGTTTACCATTGGCGACGTAGCGCCGGGTGGTGCATCGCCCAGCATAGGATTTTATTTTTCGCCGGACAAGCCTGGCGAATTTAGCAAAAATATCCAATATCAAGCCATTCTGCCCAATGAAAATCCACTCACTTTGCAAGTGCCAGTGACTGGCGAAGGCGTGGCGGACAATACGAGCGATCCAGCACTGCGTCTGGCGGTCAGCGTAGCGCCGGAATCCATCAGTCGCAACAACGTAAAAGTGGATGGCGACCAGGTGAAACTGCCCACTGGTGGCTCTGTTGTATTTGATCTTACCCCTTCTGTAGATACGGTTAAGTTACCCGCAGGCATAGCGCCAGTTCAATATGTGATCGTGGACTTGTTTGCTATTGAAGAAAACACAAAATGTTCCAACGAGTCCCTATCATTCCAAGGCAGCCCGGGTACGCCGAATCAATTCAAAGCAGACAATTATTTTCAATATCTTTATGAGGTGAGCCGCGATGCCACGCCACAAACCTGCCGCTTCCAAGTGTCCTTCCTTGCCAGCGTCAACCGCCCATTTACTTTTCGCGCCCAAAATTTGCGCCCTACTGACACGGGCTATGTGTCTTACACGTTCGGTATTCGCGGGCACGTAGATTTTGCCAATTTACAGCAATGGCCAGGCAGCCATCAGACTTTTCGTCTCACCACCTCAAACGAGGTCATACGCACACCGCCGCTGGCGCAATTTACCACAGCCCAACAGGGCAACCTCAGCGTCCGCTTGGACGCTTCGTCTTCTAGCGCTGGCGCGGGCGGCGTGAGTCAATACGCTTGGAGCAGCACCAACACTGCGATCAAATTCTCCACTACTTCCGGTGTACGCACCGAAGCCACGGCAAATCAGGCGGGGAGTTATCCAGTTCAACTGACAGTCACAGATAGCGTCGGACTAACCAATAGCACCACCAAAAATGTCACGTTCGCAAGCACCACTCAACCAGTGGGCAATGCGCCCACGGCCAAGTTCAGTTTCAGCGCCAATCCCGCCTATGTGGGCCAAGAAGTGATATTGGATGCCAGCACATCTCTCCCAGGCACAAATGCTTCACTGGTTAGCTATGTATGGAAAAGCGATATGTTCGGCACATTGAACGGTGCTAACCAAAAAATCACCTTCAATACCGAGGGGGAGCATACCATCGTACTTACCGTAACGAACAGCCAAAATCAACAAAATACCCTCAGCCAAACGCTCAATGTGTTAGCCAACGCGCCGCAATTGCAGGCGCGCTTCGTGGTTGAGCCAAGCCGTAGCGGCGTACTGCCGTACTCCGTGCGCTTGAACGCAACCTCATCCTATACGCCCCCGGGCATGAACATTGACCATTATCAGTGGTTTATCGATGGCGTGCAAATTCCTGACTCACTATACCGCACGGTGACCAGCACGGGCGAAACGCCCGTCACAACCCAGGTACCCTTTGCCACCGACCAATGGCAATTGGATCAAATCCAAGATGACGGTCGCAATGTTCGCGTTACATTCAAACAGCCAGGCACCTATGGTATTTTTCTAAAAATCAGCGATGCGGTTGCCAAAGAGGCTTCTACTGCGGCCTCGGAAATTAAAGTCGTGCAACCTGCCGACCCAGTGGCGGCGTTTATCGCCACGCCCGGTACAGATTTGCAATCTTTGCAACTGTTCTTAGATGCCAGCGCATCGAAGGATCCCGACAACGTTGACCAAACCAGCGGTATCCAATACTATTTTTGGCAGTGGCAAGGCCAATCCAGCGGCGTGTCTGGCGAACGGCTGGCGCAACAACCAGCGATTCAACTGGGCGTGGCGCAAGCGGATGTTTATAGCCTTACTCTGACCGTTATCGACGATGATGGCCGCTCAGCGAAAACCAGTGAATTTACGCTGGGCGCGAACGCCGATCTGGTTAAAGCCACTCAAATAGCCGTACAATATCCACCATTGGGGCGGGCGCAACTGCTTCATGCCGACGGCAATATGGAATTCGGTCATTCACAGGCAATCAGCTTCCGTGGCGGCGCGTTACTCTTACAATCTGGCCTGTTTGCCGACCCGAAAAATATCATCCCGCTGGGCAGCGAGGTAGACATCGTAGCGGAAGTGGATGTCCGCTCCATCACCACCCAACATCTAGGCCAAGCCGGCAGTTTAATTGTATTGGCAGGGTACACGCCGATTAATGTGCAGGCGGGTGATGTACAATTTTTAATGCGCGCCAACACGGCTTCCGGCCTGGTTACGTATATTCCGTGGGACAAAAATCCCGCCACGTTACAATCTGCCAAAGCCGTTGAAATCTCGGAAAAAATGCGCATCCCGGTCTATCGTGGTGTATTGCAAGCTGCTGGCAAGATGGACATTTACGTGGGCTACCGTCTGGCCGATGGCACTATTGTTTTTAATGGTGAAAACCCCATCTCATTGCAAATCCAATAACTTTACTGAACGAGGCATATCATGACATTAAAACCGGTTTTATTCGTTGCCCTGCTGGGCTTAGGCATATCCTACGGCGCTTTGGCTGAGGAATCCGCGCCGCCAGCAACCACCGCACAAAGCGAGATAGACCCCGCTTTGCTCGCAGCAGTGGATACCTACATGAAAACCTGGCAAGCCAAGGATTACAACGCCATGCATGGTTTGGAAAATTGGGAGGGCGGCGATGCTATGGCAGCCGTGGACTACGTCGCCACCTATGATCCCTATTTTGAAATTTATCAATGGACGGTTACCCGTGCCGCGCCACAAGAGGATGGCACGCTCAAACTGCTGGTACTCACCACCCACAACCCGCCTAAACAGGTCATGCAATACCTGCCGGCGGGCAAAAAAGTAAACACCACGCTCCTACAATGGTGGAAAAAAACGGCTGAGGGTTATCAACACCTGTACCATATTGAGAAACGCAAACGCGAAGCGTTAATGGCCCCGCCCAAAGTGGAAGGCGAAATTAAACTGCCTGATGCTTTGCAAAAATCCGCTGAGCACCCAGAGCATGACCATGAAAAAGCGGGCGCACCAGAACAGCCTGCCGCGCCAGCGCAGCATTAACCGCGCTCTTTCCACAAGATTCACGCAGATTGCATCTTCCTGCCAATCTGCGTGAATCCGAGTTTAGGTGCTTCCCCCTCGCGGTATGCTTCGGTAAAAACGAGGTGAAGAATCATGATCGCTGTATTAGAAAACCCCAATATCCGCCAACTTGCGCAACCCTTGAGCGTCAAAGGCTATCACCTATTGCGCGATTGGGGGATCGTGGCCATTAAAACCGAATTAATTCGTGGTGTGGTGGTGGATAAAATGAGCAAATCGCCTCTGCATGAATATATCATTCAGATTTTGTTGGAATGGTTAGCGTTGCCGAGCGGTTATTGCGCGCGTAAAGAAGGCCCCTTAACCCTTGCCGATTCCGAACCAGAGCCGGATATTTCCATTGTTAAAGGCAAGCCGCAAGATTTTAAGAATGCCCATCCCACTACTGCGGAATGGGTGATCGAAGTGGCGGTTTCCTCGTTGGCCTTGGATCGCGAAAAAGCCACCCTGTACGCGGCGGCCAATATTCCACTGTATTGGTTGGTCAATGCAGAACAACGTTGTATTGAAGTGTATAGCAACCCGCAACAGGAGATGTATTTGCACACCCATATCCACACCGGCAACCTCCTCGCGCCCTTTGGCTTACAAATGGCTGTGCAAGCCCTATTTGCGGAATCGTAATGTTTTTTCTTTTCTCCCGTGGCCTGGCCCGGCGATTGCGGGAAGCCGCGATGCGCTTGTTTAAGTAACCGTATGTCTGCTCTCACGCTACCGATTTTTACCCAATTGCTGGTGCCGCGCAACCTCATGCCGGTGGAAAATTTTCCCCGTGAACCGCGTCTGTGGTACAAAGAACTGCCCAGCATAGAAGATCGTGCCAAGATTCGTTGCAAAAATCGGCAGGGCATCCAGAGCATGACCATGAAAAAGCAGGTGCACCAGAACAGCCTGCCGCGCCAGCGCAACAGTAACCGCGCTCTTTTCCACAAGATTCACGTAGATTGCATTTCCCTACCAATCTGCGTGCATCTGGGCTTAGGTGCTTCCCCCTCGCGGTATGCTTCGGTAAAAACGAGGTGAAAATTATGATTGCTGTATTAGAAAACCCCAACATCCGCCAACTGGCACGACCTTTGAGCATCAAAGGTTATCACCTATTGCGCGATTGGGGGATCGTGGCCATTAAAACCGAACTCATTCGTGGCGTGGTGGTGGATAAAATGAGCAAATCGCCTTTGCATACCTATGTGGTCAATGTTCTGTTTGGTCTGCTTGAAGAACGCTTGCCTGAAACCCATTGGCTGCGCAAAGAGGATCCCTTAACCCTTGCCGATTCCGAACCAGAGCCGGATATTTCCATTGTTAAAGGCAAGCCGCAAGATTTTAAGAATGCCCATCCCACTACTGCGGAATGGGTGATCGAAGTGGCGGTTTCCTCGTTGGCCTTGGATCGCGAAAAAGCCACCCTGTACGCGGCGGCCAATATTCCACTGTATTGGTTGGTCAATGCAGAACAACGTTGTATTGAAGTGTATAGCAACCCGCAACAGGAGATGTATTTGCACACCCATATCCACACCGGCAACCTCCTCGCGCCCTTTGGCTTACAAATGGCTGTGCAAGCCCTATTTGCGGAATCGTAATGTTTTTTCTTTTCTCCCGTGGCCTGGCCCGGCGATTGCGGGAAGCCGCGCTATACCTATTTGAGTAACCGTATGCCTGCTCTCACGCTACCGATTTTTACCCAATTGCTGGTGCCGCGCAACATCATGCCGGTGGAAAATTTTCCCCGTGAACCGCGCATGTTGTACAAAGAACTGCCGGGTGTGGAGGATCGCGCCAAAATTCGCTTTCTGCTAGGCCCCAACATTTTATTTCAGTCCGGCGGTGAAGAAGATATTTCGCGCTTACTGCGCCATTGGCGTGCGTTGCTGTCGCCGCAACTGGAAGGCGCGGACATGGACGGCATTGCGCTGGCCAATGAAGAATACCTGGAAGATTTGGCATCAGAAGGCCCGATCATCCGCATGGTGAATCATTTGATGGAGCGCGCATTAGATTTGGGGGCCAGCGACATTCATTTCGAGCCGGAAGAACAACAGCTTGGCGTGCGCTGCCGGGTAGACGGCGTGATGATCGCGCTAGAAAAATTGCCGCCCAAGGTCACGCCCGCCGTGTCTTCGCGCCTGAAATTGATGGCCAAGCTCGACATCGGCGAAAAGCGCCTGCCGCAGGATGGCCGTATCCAATACAGCGTGGGCGCGCGCACTTTGGACATGCGCGTATCCACTCTACCGGGCGTGCATGGCGAATCGATTGTATTGCGTATTTTGGATCGCGGCGATGTCTGTGTCAGCCTGGATCAACTCGGGATGCCGGTGGACATTTTGCGCGCTTACAACAGCGTGATTAACCAACCGTTTGGCATGATTTTGGTCACCGGCCCGACTGGCAGCGGCAAGACCACCACGCTGTACGGCACGTTGGAAAAAATCAACACCGGTACGCAGAAGATCATCACCATTGAAGACCCAGTGGAATACCAACTGGGCGGCATTACCCAAATTCACGTCAACAGCAAAATTGGTCTAACGTTCGCCTCGGGCCTGCGTTCCATCGTGCGCCAAGACCCCGACATCATCATGGTGGGCGAAATCCGCGACCACGAAACCGCCTCCATTGCCATTGAATCCGCGCTCACCGGCCACTTGGTCTTTTCCACGCTGCACACCAATGATGCCGCTGGCGCGGTCACTCGTCTGCAAGACATGGGCATTGACAGCTACCTGATTAGCTCCAGCCTGTTGGCCGTCATGGCGCAACGCCTGGTGCGCAAGGTATGCACGCATTGCGCCCAACCCACTCCATTGGGGGATGACTGCGAAGTCTTAGATGTCAAGGCGGCGGATTATCCCACGGTGCAACGTGGCCAAGGCTGTGAACGCTGCGGCGGCACTGGCTACCGTGGGCGGGTGGGGATTTATGAATTGCTGGTCATGAGCGACGAAATCCGCCACGCGATTAGCGCAGGCAACGATGCCAATGAAATCCGCGCCCAAGCGCGCAAAAAGGGCTTACGTACTTTGCGCGAAGATGCTTTGCTCAAGCTAAAACACGGCATCACCACCCCAGAAGAAATTGTGCGCGTTACCCGTGCGATGTAACACAACGCACTGATTTTGTTATATCAAACCAAATCTGCGCCACAATCCCCACGCCAACGCGCTAAACACCAAGATCGGCAATAACGCGCTAAGCAAGGGATTGTAATTGTACAGTAAGCCCACTTGGCCAGAAACTTGATTCAACAGATGAAACACAATCCCCAACAGCGCGCCAGTCAACACGCGCTGGCTGATGGGCACGCTACGCAATGGCCCAAAAACAAATGGCGCGGCCAGCAGGATCAACACAATAATTACCAAGGGATAAGCCAGTTTAGACCACAACGCCAGCTCATATTCATTGGCGCGCTGGCCATTAACGCGCAAATACTGAATAAATGGCACCAAGCTGACCAAAGACATGCGATCCGCGCGCACGCCCAGCGAATTCATCATCTCCGGGTTCAGCAATGCGGGCAACGCCAGTTCATCTAACGCTTGCCAGCGCATTTGCCAATCTTCTGTCAAACGGGTTTGCTCGGCTTGGCGCAAAATCCACTGGCCATCCCGGTATTCCGCACGCTGCGCATGTATCATGCTCGTGATTTGATGGGCAGCGCCATATTCATACAAATGTACGCCTTCCAACCGCCCGAACGGATCCACGCGCGCCACCTGAATAAATACTTGCCCATTGCGCGTCCAAAAACCATTGTCCAACCGTAGCGCTGCGGCATCATTTTTCGCCAACGCGCGCAAATGCGCCGCCTGTTGCTCCAGCCAAGGCGCACCCACCTCGCCAAGCAGCATCACCAATGCGGCCAGCGGCAGCGCCAGTTTATACACCGCGCCCAAAATCCGCCCCACCGGCACGCCCGCCGCACGCATGGCAATGAGTTCATGGCTATTGGCCAGCCCGCCCAAGCCCAACAACGTTCCCAGCAGCACGGCCAGGGGGAACAACTCATAAATCCGCAATGGAATTTGCAGGATCGCATATTGCATAACATGCCATAAGCCATAACCGCCGCTGCCAATGTCATTGGCTTCCTCAATCAACGTAAACAGCGTCAACAACCCCACCAAAATCAACAATACCAACAACACCGCTGCCAATACCGCCTTGGCAATATATCGATCAAACTGTTGCATATTGCCCTGCCAACAATGGTAGACTATGGCCTAACAAACTCAAGTAGTACATTGTTTTTTCCAGGAAAAAGGAGAATATTGCAATGGAGCAGGAACTTACTGCCATTACCGGGCTGGCTTTTCAATATGGCCCATTTTTATTTGCGTTACTATTTACCTTGGTAATCACCCGCTGGGGCCACAACATCTACCGCCAAGCGGCTGAGCGCGTGAATCCGCCTGCGTCCGAGCGCGAAAAAGAAACCTACCGCGTGTATTTTATCAGCATGGCCGTATTTGGCACGCTGCTCGTGATAGTTTCCATTGTGTGGTGGTTCATGTACCAGCCTGCGGTATATGTTTTCCGTGGGGAAATTAAGGGATTGCGCGATTATGAAAATGTCACATCCGACAGTTTATTTTTTCGCCCCGTGTTACTGCGCCGCCTGGAAGCCAACGCGCCCCAGTTGCGCAACGAAGAATTTGTTGTGGTTCAAGACAAAGCATTTGAGCCAGGGCAAACGTTTGAGATTTTATTTAGCAAAGGCCAAGGCACACAAGAACAATTTTCCATTGCCCACACTCAGGATAAAACGCCAAAATACCAAGTGCAATGGGACAGCAACCAAGGGCGCAGCATTCTCACCCATACCAACCCGCAACACAGCCAGTTCTCGCTGATTTCCCCGGTGTTTGCTCAGCCTGGCGAAACGCCGCCGCCCATGCCGCCCCTCTTGCAGGGGCCGCGCAATAATTTGGAGCTGCAAGATATTCAGCACAACCAACGCCAGCTTTTCCAACAAAGCCAACGCGAACCACCCGCGCCGTCGTCCGCCTCGCCGCTGGTCGTATTGCAAAAAGAGCGCAGCAGCGTGGGCAGCAAAATCGTCATGCTGGAACAGTTGCTCGCCAGCTCGGACGAACGCCTGCGTGATTACCTGGTCACGCCCAGCCGACAAGAGCCGTTCATGTTGACCCTCATGGATTTGTCGCGCCACACTGACCCAGAACTGTCTTTTAAGGCCAAAAAACTGCTGCAACGCATTCGCCCGGAACAATGGCTGAACGAGCAGTTGCAACAAAATACGCCACAAAGCCAAGCTATGCTGGAAATGGTGTTGCCGCGTATGCCCGCCGAGCAAGCCCGGCGCTGGTTACAAGACCTCGCGCCGGAAAGCCTTGCCAAACTGGATGCGGTGAACAAAATCATTGCACAAGGCCACTCTTCGGCTTTGGTGCCCACCGGCTCCGTGTACGGCGACCGCTATTATCTGCAAGTCAATTGGCCAGAATCGCAACCCGACATTGGCGACTGTGCGGCCAAAATCATTGAAGAATCCGATCCGTTCCGTACCGACGAGGCCGTGGTTGTCAACCGCCATCTGATTTATGGTTATGCCAAAAACTGGGCGCTGCACACAGCCAACCAACTGCGCAAATGCGGGGCCGAGGTCAGCTTTAAAGGAATGCAATAGCAGCCTGCAACCGCACAAAGGAATCCAAGCCGTGGCTTGGATTCCTGAAAAACGCAAGCGAAATCAGCCAAGTTAGCGGTACAGCCATATCCGCAATAAAGACAATAATTTATCCGTATCAATCGGTTTAGATAAATAATCATTGGCACCGCTTTCCATGCACTTGGTGCGGTCGCCTTTCATGGCTTTGGCGGTAAGGGCAATGATGGGCAGCTTGCGAAAGCGCGGTTGAGCGCGAATGGCGCGCATGGCTTCGTAGCCGTCCATTTTGGGCATCATAATATCCATCAACACCAGGGCGGTATCGGGGTTGGTGTCTAGCAAGTGTAAGGCTTCTTCGCCATTGCGGGCGATAAGCACAGTCACGCCCTTTTCTTCTAACACCGCGCCCAGGGCAAAAATGTTGCGCGAGTCGTCGTCAGCTAAAATAATTTTCTTGTTCAATAAAATGGTTTCTTTATCATGCACCTGGCGCAGCATAGATTGTTGCTCCGGTGGCAGTTTCGATTCCACTTGATGCAGAAATAGGGTGGCTTCGTCCAGTAGCCGTTCTGGCGAATGCACCTCTTTGAGCGTTAACTCCTGGGCAATCTTGTGCAACAGTTGTTCCTGCGCTTCGGTGAGGCCGTTTTCAGCATACACAATCACCGGAATGGCGCGGCCCCGCTCGTTGCCGCGTAAAAATTCCAATAACTCCGCTGCTTGCGGCGCGCTAATGTCCAGCACCAGGCAATCGAATTCCATGCGCTGTTGCAGCAACTGTTGCGCGGCTGCGCCATCAACGACAGTATCCAGATTGACTTGGCCATTGCCAATCAGGCGGGCTACGTGAGCCGCACGCTCGCTATCGGCCATGACCAACAGCACGCGGCGTGATGCCAATGGGCTGATGTATTTTTCAATTTTCTTAAATGCGTCGCCGAGTTGATGCAGGCTGACAGGTTTGAGCAAATAGCCAATCGCACCCATGGCTTTGGCGTTGCGGCGCTCGTCTTGGCCGGAGATGAAATGTACCGGGATGTGGCGGGTGTCGGGATTTTCTTTTAACTGTTCCATTACGGTCCAACCGTCAGACAGCGGCAGGCCCACGTCGAGAATAATGGCGTGCGGATGGTATTGTGTGGCCAATTCCAAGCCGGTTTTGCCGTCTTCAGCAAGAATGCACTTGAAATTTTTCTCATGCGCGCTGGCGCGCAGGGTTTGTGCAAAATCGCGGTCGTCCTCAATAATCAGCAACAGGTTGTCATGCGCTTGCAGGTCTTGGCGATCATCCAGCACAGCGGGTGCCGGGGTGGCGGCAGAAGGTGTGGGCAAATTTTGCACTGTCTGCGTTGCACTGAACGCGGGGATAGTGCCGTGCCTGGCTCCGTTCATGGGCGCGTGCGCCGCAGGTTCATGGCGTTCGGGGATGAATAAAGTGAATGCGCTGCCTTTGCCTTCTTCGCTGTGCAATTGCAATTCGCCATTGAGCAGGTTGGCAAGTTCGCGCGAAATCGACAAGCCCAGCCCAGTGCCGCCGTAACGCCGACTGGTGGTGCCATCCGCTTGTTGGAAGGCTTCAAAAATTTGCTGTTGTTTGGCCGCAGGAATGCCGATGCCCGTGTCTTGCACCCGAATGGCCAGGCATTTTTCAGTGCTCAAATCCGCCCGCGCAAACACAGTGCCTGGCGCGGTGCGGGCCACGGTCAGCGCAACCTGCCCGCCCGTCTCGGTGAATTTGAAGGCGTTGGACAGCAAATTCACTACGATTTGCAGCAGGCGCTGCGGGTCAGTGTATACGCTTGACGGCAAGTCCGGCGCAAGGCTTTGGGTGAATTCCAGCCCTTTGTCGCGCGCCATGTGGGCAAAGCGCGTTTGAAGGGTGTCCTGCAACGACGCCAGCGGGTATTCCTCGCAATGAATTTCCAAGCGCCCAGCCTCTACTTTAGCCAAGTCCAGGATTTCATTGATCAGCCGCAGCAGGTCAGCGCCCGCGTTGTGAATGGTATGGGCAAAATCGACTTGTTTGGCAGTGAGATTGCCGTCTTTGTTTTGCTCCAGCATTTGCGCCAAAATCAACAGGCTATTGAGCGGTGTGCGCAATTCGTGCGACATGTTGGCCAGAAATTCGGATTTGTATTTGCTGGCCTGGCTCAGCTCCTCGGCTTTTTGTTCAATGGCCACGCGGGTTTGCTCCAACTCGCGGTTTTTCTCGCGTATGGCTTCTTGCTGGCGTTCCAACACTTGGGTGCGCGATTCCAATTCTTCATTGGCTTGGCGCAATTCTTCCTGCTGTGCTTGCAATTCTTCGGCTTGGTTTTGCAATTCATGCGCTTGCGCGCGGCTTTGCTCCAGCAATTCACGCAGCCGCACGCGCGCCTCGGCACTGTTCATGGCCACAGCCACCGCCGGCATGGCTTGTTGCAAAAATTCCAATTCCGTATCGCTGAACACGGCAAACCGGCCCAATTCCATTACGCCCTTGAGATGGTTTTCATACACCAGTGGCAACAGCGCCAAATTGCGCGGGTTGGCTTCGCCCAGGCTGGATTGAATCGGCATGTAGCCGTCCGGCACTTCGCTGATTACCAGCATACGGCGCTCCAGCGCGGCTTGGCCCGCTAATCCTTCGCCAATGGCGAATTCAGCATTGATGCGTTTGCGTTTTTGGTAGGCGTAGGCCGCGATCAATTTTAATTCGCCTTGGCCCTTGCCGTCCGCGTCGCGGTACAAATACAGCGTGCCGACCTGGGCTTGCGCATACGATGCCACGAAAGCCAGCACGCGATCCCCCAGTGTGGCGATGTCCTGCTCGCCGCCCATGCGCTCATTGAGTTGATTTAAGCCGGTTTTAATCCAATCCTGCTGGCTTTTCTGGGTATTTTCATGCTCCAATTGTTGGCGTGCTTCCTGGTCGCGCGCTGACACTTCGCGTAGCACTTGCGTCATCTTGCGCAAGGCCGCGCCCAATTGGTCGCCCTCGGACAACAGGCGCGTTTCCACGCCGAGATTGCCTGCCGCAATGGCTTCAGCCTGGCGGATGACGGCGCGCAAGGTATTTGTCATGCCGGACAGGGCCAGGCCCAGTTGATCTTGGTCAGACAGCAATTGCACGTCCTTGCTAAAATCACCCGCTGCAATGGCATTGGCTTGCATGATGGTGGCGCGGAAGGCATTTTTGAGCTGTTCGCTGGAGCGCACGATTTCGGCGATTTCATCGCGGCCTTGGTATTCCAGCGGCTCTTTTGCCAACCGTCCGCGCGCCATGATTTTTAAGTGGCTGTTGACTTGCTGTAACGGGCTGACCAGGCGCGCGGTAAAGCCATTGACAAAAAACCAAATCACAATTGCCATGGCCAGCGTGATGCCACCCATCCACCATTCCAGTTCGTGGATGCTGGCAAAGGCTTCGTCTTGGCTGATCTCGGCAATCAATGCCCATTGGCGGTCATGCGTGAGCAACGGCGTGTAGGCGGAGAGTACCGGTTCGTTTAAGTAATTGGCAGCCTGCAAACGCCCAGTTTTTCCTGTCAGCGCCTCCGTGACTGGCGTTGTGTTTACTTTGCCTTGCTCGGGATCCGTAAATGAGGCACGCATGGAGTGGGTTTGCGGTGCGCGTACTGAATTGGAACGCATGAGACGGTCTTGGCCCACCAAATACGTTTCGCCGGTCTTGCCCAGGCCCGCACGCTCGCGCATGAAGCTATCCAGATGGTGAGCGTTTAACTGCAACACCACAATCAGTTCCACCGCTTTGCCATCACGCGCCAGCAACGGCTGCGCCATGAATGCCACTGGCTCGGCACCGCTGGATGGATATAGGGCATAATCGCTCATGCTGAATTTGCCCGTGTCGCGCGCTTGCAACATGATTTTAGGCAATACGCCGTTGGCACGCGCGCTTTCCAACAGGTTCGCGCCATAATCCTTGTGACCATTCACGGTGTAGAATACTTTGCCATTGGGATAAATCAGCAGCAATTCATCATAATGGTAACGGTGAAGAAATTGGGTGAAGAAATCTTCTTTTTTCTCGGCAAAGGACGGTGTGATGGCTTCTTCCAAGTTCATGCTGGCCAGCACCGCCCATTCCAGCCCCTCCACCGCCAATGGCGCATAGCCCACCAGACGCAGCACGCCATTATCATCGTCCATTTTAATATTTACGCCAGCAAAGCCTGTCAATGCCTTGCCCGCTTCCACGGCATCTGGCGGCGCATCTTGAGCGGGAACGCCACCGTAGGTGGGAACGCCACCGTGGGCGGGAACACCGCCGTAGCCCGTGCCACTGTTGGCCAACATCCGCTCGCCACGGTAGGCCAAAACCCCATTGCTGCGGCCAATCACAAACGTTTCGCCGGTTTTGCCCATGCCCTCGCGGTGATGCAAGATGGCATTGATTGGCTCGGTAGAGAGCGCCAGCACCACCACGCCGGACAAATCACCAAAACGAAACACGGGCGCGCCCAGGAAAGCAATCGACTGGTTGTCCGCAGCGGCGGTGTCCTGAGCTTGCCGAAGGGCGGTGTTCCCACTCGTCGCGTATGGGCTGAAATCTTCAATGGCCACACCCTGTTGCGCGGCGGCAAAAATCCGTCCCAGGCCGCTGTCTTTGAGCGCGCCGCTGCTGACATTCTGGCCTAAGTCAGCGCCTTGGCGCGCGGTGAACACCACATCGCCATCCTTGGCGATCAGCAGCAGGTCATAATAAGCATATTGCGTGCGGAAGCTACGCAACGCATCGCCCGCAGTGCCATCCACCGACAGCCAAGTTTCGCCGCCCGCCTTGCCTTCCATCTTCATCGCACCTTCATACTGCTCCAATGCCTGCGCCACCGATTCCTGTGCGGCCAGGACTTTCAAATCGTTGTATCTTTGCGTAAAGTAATCTTGCAATTGCGCGCGTTTGCCGCTGCCTGTGGCGCGCAATTTTTCCACCGCGCCGTGGTAAAACATGCCCACGGAGTCTAGCAGTAAACCCAAATCTTCGGCGCGCTCGTGGAAAAATTTTTCAATTTCGGTTTTTTTGGCTTCACGCAAACTTTCCAATTGGTTAAAGGCTTGATTGGACAACGCCGCGCGGCTTTGCCACAGCGACAGGCCACTCATGAGCAAAAATGGCGCAATGCTGATGACAAGAGAAAACACTAAAAATTTAGAGCGGATACGCATAGTCGGTATACCAGACGAGAGAAATAGGGCAAACTTGCGGTGGAACTTAATATCAGGGCAGGCATAAAACCCGCCCCTACATAGTGAGTTAAAGCTTAACAAACTTATTGCTGAAAAACGAATTGCGCATAGGGCATTGGCATGACTGAAGTTCCAGACGCAGCCGCACGGCGCGAAGCACTAGACCCGACGCGGTCGTTTATTGTACAAGCTCCCGCTGGTTCGGGCAAAACTGAGTTGCTGATTCAACGGGTACTAACCCTGCTGGCGCAAGTCAACGCGCCTGAGGAAATCATTGCCATCACGTTTACCCGCAAAGCAGCGGGCGAAATGCGCCAGCGCGTGACACAAGCATTGGCACGCGCCGCCCCTGACCAACCCGCGCCCAGCGAGCCGCACCGCTTGCATACTTGGCAACTGGCCGTGGCCGCGTTAGCGCAAGATAGGTGCAACGGCTGGAATTTGTTGCAAAATCCAGGGCGCTTGCGTATTCAAACCATTGATTCATTGTGCATGGCACTCACCCGGCAAATGCCCTGGTTGTCGCGCTTGGGCAACCAGCCGGACATTGCCGCGCAACCGGAATTGCTGTACCGCGAAGCGGCGCGGCGGGTGTTGGCGGATTTGGAAAACAATGCGCCGTGGACAGAGGCCATTGCGGTGCTGTTGGCGCGGTTGGACAACCAACCGGCGCGCTTGGAGTCTATGCTGGTGGATATGTTGGCGCGCCGCGACCAGTGGTTGCGCCACGTGTTGGGCGCGCGCAGTGCAGGCGGTACGCTGGAGCGCCATGCGCTGGAAGCCGCGTTGCAGCGGCTGGCAGAAGACAGTCTGGCAGCGGCCAGCCAGGCCATTCCTCGCCATTTGCGCGGCCCTTTGGGCGAGTTGGCGCATTTTGCTGGCCATGTGCTGGGCATCGAATTGACAACGGAAAACGGCTTACCGCCGCCAGATACGCAATTTTTGGCGCATTGGTGCGGCCTGGCGGATTGGTTGCTGACCCAGGAGGGCGAATGGCGCAAAACCGTGACCGCCAAGCAGGGTTTCTTAGCACCATCCGGCGTGAAAAATACGCAGGAAAAGAAAATTCTTGCTGAAAATAAACAACGTATGTTGCAAGTATTAGAAGAGTTGCGCACAGAATGCGCGGATCGCGCGGCCACGTTGAATTTTGTCCGCCAGTTGCCCGCGTTGGTGTACGAGGAGACACAATGGCAAGCTTTGCAAGCGTTGGTCGAATTATTACCCGTGGCCGTGGCGCAATTGCAATTGGTCTTTTGCGAGCAAGGCGCGGTAGATTATAGCGAAATCGCCCAGCGCGCTGCGTTCGCCTTGGGGGCTGCGGAAGAACCCACGGATTTGGCCTTGGCCTTGGATTATGCCATCCGCCACATTCTGATGGATGAATTCCAAGACACTTCGCTGTCGCAATTTGAATTGTTAGAACGTTTGGTGGCGGGTTGGGAACCCAATGATGGCCGTACCTTGTTTTTGGTGGGCGATCCTATGCAATCGATTTACCGATTCCGCGAAGCGGAAGTGGGCTTATTTTTGCGCGCCCGTCAACACGGGCTTGGTGCAGTGGCACTGGAACCATTAACGCTGTCAGCCAATTTCCGCTCGCAAGCGGGCATTGTGGAGTGGGTCAATCAGGGGTTTAGCGCGCTGATGCCGAAACACGAGGACATCGCCCTGGGCGCGGTGCCCTATTCGCCGTCCCATGCCGTCCATGTCGCTGAAGCAGGGCTTGCGGTGCGCGTACACGCGCTGCCGTCTTGCCATGGCCAGGCCGAAGCACAACGGGTGGTGGAATTGGTGCGCCAAGCGTTGGCAGAGGACGAATGCCCGGAACACGGGCGTGACCCGGAACACGGGCGCAACCCAGAACACGAACGTAGGGGCGGTGGTTTATCCCCGCCCGATAACCCGGAACACGGGCGTGGCACCGAAGTGGCTATTTTGGTGCGCGCCCGTAGTCATGCCACTGTGTTGCTGGAGGCACTCAAGAATAACGGCATCGCGTTTCAGGCAGTGGATTTAGACAGTTTAGCCACGCGGCCCGTGGTGCGCGATGCGCTGGCCCTGACTCGCGCATTGCTGTATCCAGCAGACCGCTTGGCCTGGCTGGCGGTGTTGCGCGCGCCATGGTGCGGATTGCGGCTGGTGGATTTGCACGCCATCACCACACAGGCCGATGCCCACACGCCGCCCGCCAGCCTGCGTGCGGTGCTTGCCGCGTTGTTACCCCTGTGTTCCGGGGGCGCGGGCGGGGATGAACCACCGCCCCTACCCGCAGAGGTACTGAGCGAAGACGCACGCACCCGTTTGGCAAGGGTGGCGCCGATTTTGGTGCAAGCTGCCGAGCAATGCCGACGCCAGCCACTGGCCGCATTGGTGCGGCACACCTGGCTGGCGCTGGGCGGGGCCGCGTGCTTGGCCAATGATGCGGATTTGGCTGATGCCGAAGCATTTTGGCAACTGCTGCAAACCAATGAATGCGCTGGCGAAGTTGCGAATTTTTCTGCATTGCAAGCGCAAGTCGCGCAGTTGTACGCCGCCAGCCAGCCCGCGCGCGCGCGCGTGATGACGTTGCACAAGGCCAAGGGGCTGGAATTCGATACGGTGATTGTGCCGGGCCTACACCGCATGGCACCAGCAGAGAGCCGCCGCCTGCTGCTGTGGCTGGAACGGCCTGGCGCGCGCGCGCAAGACGGGAACACCGCCG
>DYPE01000028.1:0-13625 GCA_020720085.1 Dichelobacter nodosus
GATAACCACGACTTAGCCGCCGCCAAAGCCGATGTGGATTCCGCCAGAGACATTATTCAGCGCGGCGACATGGCACTGTTTGCGGTGGATGCGGATTTACTGGAAGCACGCTATTGGGCAGCGCAAGGCGAGCCGTCAAAAGCGGCATATTTTCAAGAGTGCGCGGAGATGGGGATAGCAAAAACCGGCTATGGCTTGCGGCACCCGGAACACGGGCGTAGCTTGGTGGGGGTGAGTTGAGCGGCGCGGCATTTTTACGTCCCAGCAGACGGGCAGCCCCGCCTTACCGTTGCAATGAAATCGAAAAGGGCGGCGCAACAATGAACGCCTTACATCTTGGTTGCGGCTGATGTTACAATAATTGGTTTATGCGTTGCGGTGTCCTGAGCTTGCCGAAGGGGAGAGCCTGGAGAGGCTTGCCGCCCCGCCAACCGCCGGTTTTCACGTGCTGCGCCGCTGTCATGCGCTGTCGGTTATACACCGGATCGCTCCCATTGACTCCACTTCCGAATTTTATTTGCGCCGAGGTAACCACTCATGCTTCATCAGGCTGTTCCTGTAACGTCGTTACCGGCTCCCCAGGGCTTATATCACCCCATTCATGAACATGATAGCTGTGGCGTGGGTTTTGTCGCGGATATCAAGGGTCGGAAAAGTCATGCTATTGTTGAGCAGGGGCTGGAAATCCTAAAAAATTTGACCCACCGTGGCGCGGTGGGTGCGGATCCGCTGGCAGGTGATGGCGCGGGTATTTTGTTGCAAATACCGGATGAATTTTTGCGCGGCCAATTAAAGGCTGCCAGTCCTGAACCCGTCATGGATTTGCCACCTGCTGGACAGTATGGCGTGGGCATGGTTTTCCTGCCTTCGGAAGAAAACGCGCGCGCGCTGTGCCAGCGCATCATTGAGCGCACTGTGGCGGAAGAAGGCAGCGTATTTTTAGGTTGGCGCGATGTGCCAGTGAACAACAGCGGTTTGGGCGCGGACGTGAAAGCCATTGAGCCGGTTACGCGCCAATTTTTCTTGGCCAAGCCAGACCATGATGAGGGGGAGGACGCCTTTGAACGCAAGCTGTTCGTTATGCGCAAGGTGGCGGAAAACCGCATCCGCGCTGAACAAAACAACTCGGCGTTCTATTGCTACATTCTGTCGCTGTCGTGCCGCACCTTGCTGTACAAAGGCATGTTGCTGGCGCATCAGGTTGGCGAATATTTCCCTGACTTGCGCGATTCCACCATGGTGTCAGCGCTGGCGCTGGTGCATCAGCGTTTTTCTACCAATACTTTCCCGACCTGGGATTTGGCGCAGCCGTTCCGCATGATTGCGCATAACGGCGAAATCAACACCTTGCGCGGCAACCTCAACTGGATGGCGGCACGGCGCAATTCCATGCAATCGCAGGTATTGGGTGCGGACTTGGACAAGCTGTGGCCGCTGATTAACGAAGGCATTTCCGACTCGGCCAGTTTCGACAATGCGCTGGAGCTGCTGGTCATGGGCGGTTATTCGCTGGCGCACGCCATGATGCTGATGATTCCCGAGGCTTGGGCGGGCAATCCGCTGATGGACGAGCAACGGCGCGCGTTTTACGAATACCATGCCGCGCTGATGGAGCCGTGGGACGGCCCGGCAGCCGTGGCATTCACCGATGGCCGCCAAATTGGTGCCACCTTGGATCGCAATGGCTTGCGTCCCGCGCGTTATCTGATTACGGATGATGATTTGGTGGTCATGGCCTCAGAAATGGGCGTATTGACGATTCCTGAGGAAAAAATTGTCAAAAAGTGGCGTTTGCAACCCGGCAAAATGTTTCTGGTTGATTTGCAGCAAGGCTGCATTATTGACGATGCCGCGCTCAAGGCCCAACTCGCAGCGCAAGCGCCCTACCGCGTTTGGCTGGATGCTACACAAATTCAATTGCATGATTTGCCAGATGAAATCGTGGCCATGCCCCCGGATCGCCAAACGCTGCTCAACCGCCAGCAAGCGTTTGGGTACACCCAGGAAGACATCAAATTCATCCTTGCGCCCATGGCCTTTACTGGCCAAGAACCCATCGGCTCCATGGGCGTAGACACGCCAGCCGCTGTGCTGTCCGCTCGCCCGCGTTTGTTGTATGACTATTTCAAACAAGGCTTTGCGCAAGTGACCAACCCGCCGATTGATCCAATCCGCGAAGAATTGGTGATGTCGCTGGTGTCGTTGATTGGCCCCCGGCCCAATTTGCTCGACTTAAAATCCGGCGGCAAACACATGCGCCTGGAAGTGGAACAACCGATTTTAACCAATCAGGATTTGGAGCGCATCCGTCACATCGAGTTCCGCACCAATGGCGCGTTCCGCACGCAAACCCTGGATATTTGCTACCCAGAGACGCACGGCAGTGCGGGACTGGAACCGGCATTGGCAGCGTTGCGCACGCGCGCCGAACAAGCCGTGCGTGCGGGGAACAACATTATCATCTTGTCCGACCGCCGCGTGGATGCTGGCAATGTCGCCATTCCCGCGCTGCTCGCCACTTCGGCAGTGCATCACCATCTGATTAAAACCGGCTTGCGCACCGAAACCGGTCTGGTGGTGGAAACCGGCGAAGCGCGCGAAATTCATCACTTCTGCTTGCTCGCAGGCTTTGGCGCGGAAGCGATTAATCCCTACCTGGCGTTTGATACCCTGCTGGCCATGCACAGTGATTTGACCGGTGGCGGCGGCGGCGAGGCACTCACCCCTGCGCTGGCCAAAAAGCACTACATTAAATCCGCTGCCAAGGGCATTCTGAAAGTGATGTCCAAAATGGGCATATCTACTTATCAATCCTATTGCGGTGCGCAGATTTTTAATGCCATTGGCTTATCCTCCGATTTTCTTGACCGCTATTTCACCGGCATGTTCAGCCCAATTGAAGGCGCGGGACTGGCGGAAATTGCCGAAGACACGGTGCGCCGCCACCAACAAGCTTTTGGCCAATCGCCCGTGTATTTGGAACATTTGGACGTGGGCGGCGAATATGCCCAGCGTGCACGCGGCGAAGACCATGTGTGGACGGCAGAAACCATTGCCACCTTACAACACGCCTGCCGCAGCAATGACGCCAAGCTGTATGCGCAATACGCCGCGCGCATCAACGAACAGGAAGAACATCTGCTGACTTTGCGTGGCCTGTTCACCTTTGTCAGCACCGATGCGCCTATCGCGTTGGAACAAGTTGAGCCGGTTGAAGCCATTGTCAAACGCTTTGCCACGGGCGCGATGTCGTTTGGCTCGATTTCCTACGAAGCGCATTCCACCCTGGCCATTGCCATGAACCGTTTGGGCGGCAAATCCAACACCGGCGAAGGCGGTGAAGAAGCCGAGCGTTTTGTGCCGCGCGCCAATGGCGATTCGCTGCGTTCCGCCATTAAACAAGTGGCTTCGGGCCGTTTTGGCGTGACCACCGAATACCTGGTGAATGCCGACGACATCCAAATCAAAATCGCCCAAGGCGCAAAACCCGGCGAAGGCGGCCAGTTGCCGGGCCATAAAGTGGACGCGGTCATCGCCCGCGTGCGCCATTCTACGCCCGGCGTGGGCCTGATTTCACCGCCGCCGCATCATGACATCTATTCCATTGAAGATTTGGCGCAACTGATTCATGACTTGAAGAATGTCAATCCGCAAGCGCGGATCAGCGTCAAATTGGTGTCCGAATTGGGCGTGGGCACCATTGCTGCTGGCGTGTCCAAGGCCCATGCCGATCACATCACCATTTCCGGTTATGACGGCGGCACCGGTGCCAGCCCGTTGACTTCCATCAAGCACGCGGGCCTGCCGTGGGAAATCGGCCTGACCGAAACCCACCAAACCCTGGTGCTGAACAAATTGCGCGGACGCACTGCGCTGCAAGTGGACGGCGGCATCCGCACCGGGCGCGATGTGGTCATCGGCGCGCTGCTGGGCGCAGACGAATTCGGCTTTGCTACCGCTGCGCTGATTGTTGAAGGCTGCCTGATGATGCGCAAGTGCCATCTCAACACTTGCCCGGTGGGCGTGGCCACGCAAGACCCAGAACTGCGCAAACGTTTTACCGGCAAGCCGGAAGATGTGGTGAATTATTTTATGTTTGTGGCCGCAGAAACCCGCGCCATCATGGCGCAATTGGGCTTTAAGACCATGGCAGAAATGATTGGCCGCGCGGACAAGCTCGACATGCGCCGCGCCATTGCCCATTACAAAGCGCGCGGTCTGGATTTCAACAAAGTGTTGCACCGCCCCAATGCTGGCCCAGCGGTGGCGGTATCGCATTGCGAAGCGCAGGATCATGGTCTGGACAAAGCGTTGGATCATACCGCCATTCAACGTGCCGCGCCTGCGCTGGAATCGCGCCAGGCCGTGCAAATTGAACTGCCCATCCGCAATCTCAACCGCACCTTCGGTGCCATGCTCTCAGGCCAAATCGCACGCCGCTACGGCTTTGCGGGCTTGCCGGACAATACCATCCACATCCGCCTTACCGGCACAGCGGGCCAAAGTTTTGGCGCATTTCTTGCGGCAGGCGTGACGTTGGAACTGGAAGGCGAAGCCAATGACTACGTGGGCAAAGGCATGAGCGGCGGGCGCATTATTATCTATCCGCCCGCCCAATCTGCCCTCATCGCAGAAGACAACATCATTGTTGGCAATACCGTGCTCTACGGCGGCATTGCGGGCGAGTGCTTTTTCCGTGGCGTGGCTGGCGAACGCTTCGCAGTGCGCAATTCCGGCACTACCGCAGTAGTGGAAGGCGTGGGCGACCATGGCTGCGAATACATGACCGGCGGCGTGGTGGTGGTGCTTGGCCCAACGGGTCGTAACTTCGCGGCGGGCATGAGCGGCGGTATTGCTTATATTCTTGATGAGCAAGGTGATTTCAAACGGCGCTGTAATTTATCCATGGTGGCGCTGGAAACCATTGCCGCTGACGCACCGTCGGCACCCGCAACCGACCTACTCGGCAACGACGCACCGCGCCTGCGCGGGCTGATTGAAAAACACTTGCGCCACACCGGCAGCCGCCGCGCCCAAATCATTCTTGAACAATGGGATAGCTATTTACCCAAGTTCGTCAAAGTGATGCCCGTAGATTACCGCAACGCGCTGGCGCGCATGAAACAATAACCCATCCAGGTTTCGATAGGCGCGCCTGCACGGCGCGCCTACGCGCAATGCACACGAGCCGCAACACCAGACGGGTTATTTCACACGCACACATCAAGGACACGGAGTGCGTTTTAAGGTTTTTTCTCCGTGTCGCCGTGTGAATTCTTAAAGTGGTCATGCGCGGCACGATCCTGGGGCGGGCATAAAACCCGCCCCTACGAATGCCAACGGATGAATAATGCAACGAGACATTTCAATCGACATGCTACGCGGCCTGATGCTGGTCGTCATGGCAGTGGATCATTTTAGCGGCAACCTGGCCGTGGAAGGGCTGTTAACCGAAATCACCTGGGAAACTTTCGGTTTTGTATCCGCTGGCGAGGGCTTTGTTTTTTTGTCTGGCCTGGTGGCAGGCTTGGTGTATGGCAAATACGCCCTGCGTGGAATGCCGGTGCTCACCCAAAAAATTCTTCAGCGCGTATGGCTTATTTATCGGTTTCATTTGGGATTGGTAGCCATGGTATGGGCAGGCGCGTGGCTGATACCCTCCTACAACCCATTGTGGCAAGATTGGGCACCCCTGTATGCCCAAGCGCCGCTGGGCAGCTTGCTGGCCTCAGCGCCCCTGATATATCAGCCTGAATTTATGGATATTTTGCCGCTATACACGGTGCTGCTGTTGCTACTGCCCCTGTTGCTGCAAGCCTACCTCCGTCACCACGCGCACTGGGTGTTGCTGATAAGCCTGGCAGTGTGGGGCATGGCACAACTGGGCTTGCGCGATGAAATTACCACTTGGCTGCCTGCACAATGGCCAGTAAGTCTAGGCTATTTCGATATTTTTGCCTGGCAAATTTTATTTGTTGGCGGCTCTTGGATTGGTTTTCGCCGTGCGGCTGGCCTGCCCGGCGTAACCCATCATCGCCTTTTGTTGCCTTTCGCCCTCATGGTGGCCGTGCTGTGCATCGCCATGCGCCGCGACTGGTATATTCCGGTGATAGATGTGCACTTGGCCGCTGAACGCAGCGAACTGGCCTGGTTCAGACTGCTTAATTTTGTGTTGGTTGCCTATGTATTTGCTTGGATAACCCAGCGCGATTGGCGTTGGTTGTCGCCTTGTCCCCGCCTGACCCTAGCGGTGACAGCCCTGTTGGAATGGTTGGCGTTTTTGGGCCGCCATTCGCTGCAAGTTTTTGCGTTTCACGTCGCTGTGGTCTATTTTGCCATTGCGCCAGCCCTGCATTATCTGAATGCTTACCCAGTGGGGCTGGCAAAAGTGAGTTGGGAGCTGGCCATTACTGCGGTATTTATCGCCAGTTTAAGCCTGCCCGCCTGGGCGCATCAAAAAATGCAGCACCAACCGTAGGGGCGGGTTTTATGCCCGCCCCAGAATCGGCTATGCCTGCCCCAGAACCCGCCCCAGAATCAACCGTAGGGGCAGGTTTTATGCCTGCCCCAGAATCGGCAGAATTACGCTGCCTGCGCTGTTTCACCCCGATGCCCGGCCCGGAGCACGGGGATTGCCTTGGCGAATGCCCCGCGTGCGGCTACGACGAGCGCAATCATAAGCACCACCCCATTTACCTGCCGCCACGCGCCTGTGTGGGCGAACATTATTTGATTGGCAAAACCTTGGGGCAGGGTGGATTTGGCATCACCTACCTGGGGCTAGACACCCGTTTGCAAAAGCGTGTGGCCATTAAAGAATATCTGCCCACCATGCTGGCGTCGCGCGACATGGCCACAGGGCAAGTGGTGCCGCTCAAAAACCAACAGGAAGCTTACCAAAAAGGCTTGCGCCTGTATTTGGATGAAGCGCGCAATTTAGCGCGTTTTGATCATCCCAACATCGTCCGTGTGCTCAATTATTTTCCCGCCAATCATACTGCGTACATGGTGATGGAATATATCGCTGGCCAAAGTCTGGCAGAACTGCCACGCCAAGGCGGATTGGCAGAACACGAAGCGCTCGCCGTGCTTTGGCCCTTGTTAGACGCCTTGCACACCATGCACGCCCAACAAGTGTTTCACTTGGATATTTCCGCGCACAATGTGCTGATTCAACCCAATCGCCAGCCCGTGCTTATTGACTTTGGTGCGGCACGGCGCGTGGTTGGCGATTGCAGCCACAGCATTAGCCTGGTGCTCAAACCCGGCTACTCACCGCTGGAACAATACGCTGGCATGGAAGGCATCGGCCCATGGACAGACATTTACGCCTGCGGCGCGTTGTTCTACTTTTTACTGACCAATGCGCTGCCGCCGCCCGCGATCCAACGCTTGGACAATCCCCGGCTCACCTTGCCTGCCGAATTATCGCCGCCAGTGGCCAAAGCCTTGCGCAAAGCGCTCGCCGTCAAAGCACGCGACCGTTTTCCGTGCGTTTCGGCGCTGCAACAAGCCTTGCAGCCGTCCGCCAGGCACCGCCATAACTGGACGCTGGCGGTGGCGCTTGCGGTGGTGGTTGCCATCTACACGGGCTGGCGACAAACGCTTGCGCCCACCGTGCCCATTGTTACGCCCGAGTTCCGGGTCGCGCCGTCAAACCTGTCTGCAGAAACACCGCTACACCCGAGTTCCGGGCCGGACGCTCCTGCGACCATTGGCGCGGATGCCAGCGTGGAATTGGCGGAGTCTGCCCCGCCCGCGCCACCCATGGAGCCAGCACCAGATTTTGCTGCAACCGCCAAGGCAACGCTATTTCCACGCAACGCCCGCGTTCCGGGCGATGTCCGTGTTCCGGTTCCGAACCGCGAAAGCAATACTGCCAATGTAACCGCAAATTTAACCCCATCCTCGCCACCGCCAGCAACGGCGGAACTTGTGCCCAGACCTGAAACACAGGCATTGCCTGGAACGCAAGCGTTCGCAAACGCGCCGACCTCCGTACCACCGGTGCATTTGTTCACGCCCCAACTATTGCTTGACCCGCCGCCAGTCACCGCCCAGAACTCGGGCGCACCACAGCCCCCTCCTGCCACGGCGGGACTCCCGCCAAGCCGTGTCCGCCAGGAGGACTCGCCGCCAAAGGATGCGCCACCTTTATTAACGCCGTCCTTTTAATCTCCGCAACTTGGCGGGAACGCCGCCGTTGGCGGGAACGCCGCCGTGGCGCGTGGCCAGCATCTCTTGCGCGGGCGTGCGGTCGCCAGTACAACTGATGCGCCGTGGCGCATCCAGCAGCCGGATTTCAAATCCATGATCGCGATATAGCTCAAGAATGCGCGGCGTGGCCTGATTGGATACCACCACGGAGCCAGAATGGCGCGTCAGCCAGACTGCCAGCCGTTCCTGATCTTGCCAAGCAAAGCCGTGCTGCGCATATTGCGTAAATTCAACATCATAGGGCGGATCGGCGTAGATAAAATCATTCGGCGCAAGCGTAAGCTGCGAAAAATCAACCGAAATAAATTGCCAGGGCGACAATTTTTGCTGATAGGCTGAAAAATCAAGTAGATAGTTAATCGTTTTATACTTACCAAACGGCACATTAAATGCACCAGACTTGTTAAACCGGCATAACCCGTTGTATCCAGTACGATTTAGGTAATAAAACAACTCAGCAGCGGCGCGGCTGCTGGATAAACCACATTGAATCAAACGATTAAACTCAGTGCGGTGCGCATAATACATCGCCTCGTCATTACACATATCCAAATCAATGCGCAAGCCTGTTTTTAACCAACAGTAAAAATTTACCACATGCGGATTAATATCATTCAGCCACGCCTGGGCCGGATTCAGACCCAGCGCCACAGCCAAGCCACCACAGAATGGCTCCACCAGCCGATGCCCAGGCTGCCACAGCGGCAGTAAATGCGGCAACAACCACCGCTTGCCGCCCGCCCATTTCAGCGGCGGCGTTAGCGCATTCACGTTAAAATCCCCGTGCGCGGCATTCCGCATCCAATATGCGCCAGGATTTGCCCCGGCTAAATTCAGCCGCGATTTCTGGCGCTAGATTTTCCACCAACACCTGATGCAACCCCAAGCGTTTAATACGTTTTTTGAGTACCGCACGCGCTTTATTTTCCTCGGCCACCATGGCCGCGTACAACAGAGTCAGCAATTTTTCGATTGCCAACGCATCTTGGCCATACACCGCTGCCAAGCGTTCAATGCCACGCAACACTGCGGGCCGGATGGACGCGCCAGTGACCTGATACACTTTGATAAAATCCGCATACAACTGGGCATGACCGTGAACTTCCGCCAACGCACGCAAATGGCGAAAATACTCCACATCACGCGGCGCACGTCGGCCAACGCCGTTACCGGTCAGCGGGCCAACCCAATAAATGCACCACGCATCAAATTGCCCTGGCCCATACTCCAAACAGATGCCATCGCTGAACATTTTGATTAACCTAGTGTTTTCCATCGCGTCACAAGGCCGCCAATCGTTTAATGTGGCGCAATTTCACATACATCAACGCCGTCATCAGCGCATCATTCACCGCATCATGCTGGCCCAGCATTGGCAATCCCAAATCGCGCATCATGGCATCAAAGCGCAAATCCACATACACCGGATGGCTGATGCTTTGTTTTTTATCATAATAAATTCCAGAAACCTCAATTTGAGGATTGGGCAAATAAATGCCTAACCATGGTTTAAGGTATTTGTTAATCATTTTTACATCAAATTCCAAATAATAGCCCACCAATGGACGCGGCCCGATAAAATGTAAAAATTGTTGCAGCGCCGCGCGTGGATCCAATGCGTGCGCCACATCGCAATGGCGCAAATGGTGCACTTTTATCGTAGCTTCTTCAATGGCAGCACAAGGCTTAATGAATAATTCTAATCGTTCACTGGCCAAAATGGTATTGTTGCGGATTTTCACTGCACCCAATGATAGCAACTCAGCTTTTCGCACATTTAGGCTGCTGGTTTCACAATCAAAACAAACCCACTCATCCACGGGTGCTTGTTCTTTGTCAAATAAGAAGGCATACGCGGGATCACGAAGATTTCTAAAATTGAGATACGCCCACAACGAAGATAACATCGATTTCAGCCTAATATTTGCAAGCGGTAATGATGAGTAATCAGCTTTTTGAATTGTTCCACAAGTTTGAATGCATCTTTAAGCAAATCACGCTCCATTTTATTCAACTGGCCCGGTGTGATGTAATTGTCCGCTGGTAAACCTTGGTAAATTTTCTCCAAACCACTTTGCAAACGCAGCCAATTCATGATGCTAAATGCCTCTGCCAAATCGCGTGAAAATTGCATTTCCAACGTTCCTAATGCTGCCAATTGGCGGATGCGATCCAGCGTATTGGTGTCGTGTACATTATATTCTAATGCCAAGCTGCGTATGCCATGCACCACCGCGAAAATGCCGCCTTTCTTGATGTCCAATTGATTTTTATGCTGGTTTCTTTCCACAACAAAATGCTCCAGCCAATTCAACGGCGTTTCAAACGCCAGCGTAGCGCGCGCGAAACGGCTGAGAAAACTGGCATCCCCCTGCGCGTGTTGGCGCAAATACGCTTTGGCATCTTCAAGCAAGGCAATATCGCCACACGGCGCGCTGGCGTCAAAAAAAATGGCCAAATTGAGAATTGCTTCTTCATTGCCAGACTTGTACCATTGATACAATTTATTTTTCCATTCAGATAATGTGTTACGCCATAATGGATTGCTTGCCATAATCTGGCCAGCACAAAGAGGATAACCCAATTCAAGCAAGTATTGCGTCCATTGTTGCGCCAGTGCAGGCAAATCGGGATGGGAAAATCCATCACGTAAAATAATGGCATTGTCTTGGTCTGTTTTTAGAATTTGTTCTGCCCTGCCTTCACTGCCCATCACCGCCATACAAGCGTTATGTAACATTTCAGTCGGCATAATAAATTGATACAATTTAATGAAAATTTTCTTATTTAATTCATTCATCAAGCGGCTGATATATTCAATTTTAACGCCCTTGGCAGACAAGGATTGCACCATCGCAAGCAAACTGACGCTGGCTTTTTGTAATTGTGCCATATTTTCAGCGCGTTCGATCTGTATATCTGCCAAGCCAGAATGATCGGCAAAATAACTAAATAAATGCACCTGATCCAAAATACCCGCCACATTTTCTCCATCACGTACCAATACACGTTTGATAGAGTGTGTAGTCATTAATAATTTGGCATTGAATAGGAAATCATCTTTTGCCACTGCGATGGTTTTGTACGTGGCAATTTCATCTACTGGCGTATCTACACTTAATCGTTGCAAAATCACTTTATTGGAAATGTCCGATTCTGTCATGATGCCCATTTGGCCATCTTTTTTAACTAAGATAGCCGTTTGCTGGTTTGCTCTCATGATTTTTACTGCATGGTAAATAGAATCGGTAGCCTCTACAAATACTGGCGGTTGAATATACGCATCGGCTACTTTAGCTACCATGAAAGAAGACAACTGGCGATGATTGCGCAATTCCAATAATTTATCTAACCGCCCACTGATGTCTTGATAAAAAAATTCGCCAAATTCTTTATGCGCTTGGATAAGCCCAATAAAAACATTTTTTGGCAGCACATGGCAAATTAACTCCTGCTTTGCTACAAATTGGCGTGGATTTTCTCCTTTAATTAAAGAAATAGCATCAAACATATCCTGCGGGCCAAATACATTGACCACCGCATTGTCCTCATCTAATTCTTGCACCAGCCCTTTCACAATTAAATATAACTGTTCAGGCACCATTCCGGCTGCGATTACTGTTTGGCCGCTGGGATAATATGCCAAGTCCATGGCATTTAATATTTTTTCCAATTGCAATTCAGTCAAACTAGAGAATGGATGAATCGCGGCAAGTAGGGTTTTTTGATCTAATGTATTCATAACCGGCCTATATTGACAATTCTTATCGTCGGACGTAGGGCGGATTAAGCGTAGCGTATCCGCCACAGCGCTTGCCACAGCCGAGGCATGGCGGATACGGCGCAATGCTTCGGCTGCGCTCAGCACAAGCCGGACGCGCCTTAATCCGCCCTACGGTGATAGATGGTTAAAACCAGTGGCGGGCATTGTGAAACATGTGCATCCACGGGCCTTCTTCGGCGTGCCAGTCAGGGGGCAGCCAGGAATAGCGGCTGGTGAGAAACAAGCGTTCAGGGTGTGGCATGAGAATGGTAAAGCGTCCGTCCGGGGTGGTGAGGCCGGTGATGCCATCTGGCGAGCCGTTGGGATTGGCTGGATAGCGCGTGGCAGGTTGGCCGAGCGCGTCAGTGTAGCGCAACGCAACGATAGCGTGTTGTTGTGCGTGTTCATTGGCAAATAGCGCGCGGCCTTCGCCATGCGACACGACTACAGGCAGTTGCCAGCCAGCCATGCCAGTCATAAACAGGGATGGGGAGGACGGGATTTCGACCATGACCAGGCGCGCTTCAAATTGTTCGCTGCGGTTGCGCACAAAGCGCGGCCAGTGTTGTGCGCCAGGAATTAGGTCATTGAGTTGCGATAGCATTTGGCAGCCATTGCATACGCCCAGAGTCAAAGTGTCTGTGCGCTGAAAAAATGCGCTGAATTCATCAAAGGCGCGGGCATTGTAGCGGATGGTGGTGGCCCAGCCGCCGCCCGCGCCGAGTACGTCGCCAAAGGAAAAACCGCCGCAGGCGGCCATGCCTTGGAAGCTGCTGAGCGATACGCGGCCTGCGAGAATGTCGGTGCCATGCACATCCACGCAGGTAAATCCAGCGCGGTCAAAGGCCGCTGCCATTTCTACTTGGCCGTTCACGCCTTGTTCACGCAAAATGGCGATGCGCGGACGCGCGCCTGTGAGCAGCGCGGGGGTGTGCGGGGTGGGGCCGCGCAAAAACAGCCCAGGTTCCGCTGCGTCCGCAATGCGCAGATATTCTTCGGCAGCGCAGTCGGGATTGTCGCGCAACGCTTGCATGTGGAAGCTGACAGCGGACCATTGTTGTTGTAGCGTGGCGCGCTTTTGCCACAAAATTTCTTCGCCGTGGCACAGCACGCGCACGTCGCCATCCAGCTCGGATGGGTGGCCAAGCACATGCGTGCAGTCGGCTAAGCCGTATTGGGCAAAACACGCGGTCACTTCGGCTTGATCGGCGGCGCGGATTTGTAGTACCACGCCAATTTCTTCGTTGAACAATGCGGCCCAACCCGGCGGTAGGCCGTGCGTTGCGCCTGCCAACGGTGTGAGATCAATTTCCATGCTGCAACGGGCGGCAAACACCATTTCGCACAGTGTGGCCAGCAGGCCGCCGTCGGAACGGTCGTGATACGCTAGGATTTTTTCTTGCTGATTAAGCTGTTGCACGGCTGCAAACAGGTTTTTGAGGTCTTGCGCGTTTTCCACGTCTGCGGGTGCATCGCCCAATTGATTAAAAGCTTGCGCGAGAATCGATCCGCCCAGGCGGTTGCGGCCACGCCCCAAATCCACGAGCAGGAGTATGCTATCTTCTTGATTTTGTAACCATGGCGTTAGGCAGCGGCGAATGTCGGTGACGCGGGCAAAGGCAGATACAATCAATGACAACGGCGC
>DYPE01000028.1:13725-27875 GCA_020720085.1 Dichelobacter nodosus
TCCGGGTCGTTTTCTTGCCACACGGTTTTCATGGATAAAGAATCTTTGCCCACTGGGATGGCAATGCCCAGTTGCGGACAAAATTTCATGCCCACTGCGCGCACAGCATCGTACAGCGCGGCATCTTCGCCAGGATGGCCACAGGCCGCCATCCAATTGGCGGATAACACTACATCGCTTAACGTTGCCACTGGTGCGGCAGCCAGGTTGGTGATCGCCTCGGCAATGGCCAAACGTGCGGCTGCGGCTGCGTCCAGTAAGGCCACGGGTGCGCGTTCGCCCACGCTCATGGCCTCGCCTGTGGTATGGGTAAAATCGGTGGCAGTGACCGCACAGTCTGCCACTGGCGTTTGCCATGGCCCCACCATTTGGTCGCGCACGGTCAGGCCGCTCACCGTGCGGTCGCCAATGGTGATGAGGAAGGTTTTGTCCGCCACCGTGGGAAAGCGCAGCACCCGTTGCACAGCTTCTTCCAAGCTGGTTTCAGCCAAGCGCAAAGGCTGGTGTTCCGGCGCACGGCGGTGCGCATGGCGGTGCATTTGCGGCGGTTTGCCCAACAATACTGCCATGGGCATGTCAATGACCGTTTGCCCGCCGAGGAACACGTGCAGGCGTGGCGCAGCGACGGCTTCGCCCACCACCGCATAGGGGCAGCGTTCGCGCGTGCAGATGGCCGCGAAGCGTTCTATATCTTGCGGCATAATCGCGAGCACGTAACGTTCCTGCGCTTCGTTGCACCAAATTTCCATGGGCGACAGGCCAGGGTCTGCGCTGGGCACTTGCGCCAGATCGATGCGCCCGCCCAAGCCGCTGGCGTGCAGCAGTTCAGGCAGCGCATTGGACAATCCGCCCGCGCCCACGTCGTGAATCGATAAAATTGGGTTGGCATCGCCAGCGTCCACACAGGCGTCGATCACTTCCTGGCAACGGCGCTGCATTTCCGGGTTGCCGCGTTGTACGGAGGCGAAATCCAGGGCTTCTTGGCCATGGCCTGATGCCATGGAAGACGCCGCGCCGCCGCCCAAGCCAATGAGCATGGCTGGCCCGCCCAGTACGATGAGTTGCGCACCTGGCGGGATTGTGGCTTTGGCGCACAACGCGGGGCGGATGCCGCCCATGCCGCCAGCAAGCATGATGGGTTTGTGGTAGCCGCGCCGCTCGCCGTGACAGTCCAATTCAAATGTACGGAAATACCCCGCCAGGTTGGGGCGGCCAAATTCATTGTTGAACGCCGCGCCGCCCAAGGGGCCGTCGCGCATGATTTCCAGCGCCGAAGCAATGCGCGCTGGTTTGCCATAAGCGTCTTCCCAGGGCTGGGGCAGGGCTGGCAAGCGCAAGTGTGACACCGAAAAACCGGTCAGCGCAGCCTTGGGTTTGGAACCGCGCCCGGTAGCGCCTTCGTCGCGGATTTCGCCGCCCGCGCCAGTGGCGGCTCCGGGAAAGGGTGAGATGGCGGTGGGATGGTTATGGGTTTCCACTTTCATCAAAATCCAGCGATCTTCATCGACTTCGGCGTATGCCGCGCCAGCGAGCGGGCGCAGCCAGCGTGCGGGCGCGCCGCGCATCACTGCCGCATTGTCGTGGTACGCAGAAGTGACTGGGCCAGGATTCATGGCATGGGTGTGGCGGATCATGGCAAATAGCGAAGCGGTTTGCGGCTGGCCGTCCACCGTCCAGGTGGCGTTAAAAATTTTGTGACGACAATGCTCAGAGTTGGCTTGCGCGAACATCATGAGTTCGGCATCTGTGGGATCGCGTTGTTGCGCGGTGAAATTTTCCGCCAAATAGTGGATTTCTGCGTCGGATAAGGCCAGTCCCAAATCGTGGTTGGCCTGGTTAAGCGCGTTGGCACCCTGCGCCAGTAATGGCACCGCGCGTAGCCCGCGCGCGGGTGCAGGAGTGAACAACAGTTCATCCAATTGTAGAAAAGCGCGTTCCACACCGTGATCGCCGCCTTCCCATACGGGCAGCAAAATTTCAGTCATGCGGTCGTGCAACAAGGGGAACCAATGCGTTACTAGCCGTTCGCGCACAACATCACTCTGAACACCGGCATTCGCGTTCACGCTCCAGTACCACACCCAGCCGCGTTCTATGCGCATGACCCGTTCTAGCCCGCATTGGTGCGCGATTTCTGTGGCTTTGCTGGACCATGGCGAAATCGTGCCCGGCCTGGGCGCGACTACAGCACGACCCAATTCCGAGGACCGGGGCGGGGATAAACCACCGACCCCGCTTTCTTGCGGAAGATAATTAAGCAAGGCGTGTAAGCGAGCGGCGTCGCCCATCTGGATTGTGCCGTTGATACGGATAAAATGCACAGGCCGGGCAGTGACGGCAGTCAACTCAGGCAAATCATGGCGGACGGCGTCTAAGAGTTGGCGAGCACGGAAGGCGGATAAAGCAAAAGGCGCGAGATGATGCATAAGCTCTACGCAGAGTTAGAAGGGAAAATGGCAGGCTGTTTGCGCAGCAATAGCCTGCTAACGGGGGCGCGTAAAACGTTCCCGCCGTTTTTTGCTGGCCGCATCTTGTTCTCCAGACTTGGCTGCGTTGCCGGATTTGGCGGGTGTACCACCATCCATTTTGGCATCATTAAGTACTGCACCGCCCATACTGGCACCGGCAAGGTTGGCTCCACGCAAGTCTGCGCCGCGTAAATTCGCGCCGTCCAAACTCGCGCCGCGCAAATTTGCGCCGCGTAGGTTGGCACCGCGCAAGGTCGCACGGCGTAATTTAGCGCCACCCAGGTTAGCGCCGCTCAGCACGGCACTACGCAAATTCGCGCCGTCTAGGCTGGCGTTGGCCATGTTTGCTCCTTCCAGCCGGGCGCGGGATAAGTTTTGCCCTTTAAGATCAGCGGACGCCAAGTTACAACGTGGACATTTTTTGGTTTGTTTCAGTGTAGTTACATGTACCTCATTCGCTGCCCACACACCTTCATGCGGCAAGGAGGATAATACTAAAGCAAGAACCACGGCTAAAAAATTTTTCATGGGTTATTCTGCGATAGTCTGAGGATGAAATGGGGAGTTAATTCGTATCATACACCCTCCCTAGCGTCCATTGATAATAGGTTTCCCTGCCCAAACTGCACCATTTTCGGGATGGCGCGGGCGCAGGGTCAGAAGCTTGCGCGCCAGCATCGCAACAGCAGAAGATGCCTAGCCCTTATCTCTTCGATTCGTCGCCAACCCATCACTCCGCTAATCGGGCATACAGGTTTATTATAATAACATACCCTTCCGGCATGGCTAGCCTAAAACACCAACCCTATTGAAATTTCTTTACACCTGACGTTAAGTTTATATCCCAACCAAATGAATTGCAATCACTTTATGCCGCACAAAATCATGGTACCCCATGATCGGTTTCCGTTTCGGCGGATTCCTTAATCGCTTCGACTTGTGGGTTATCCCATGGGCCGGTGATGGTGTAGGGATTTGATAAGTTTTTTTCCAATTCTGGCTCCAGAATCTTCTGCAAAATTAATACCGCCGCACCAATGCCAAGCCCCCCCAGCAATGCGCCCGCCACAGGCAGCGTATTGGAAGCGTGCGGCGTTACGTTCATACGCAGGCCAAACTGCTGTTGCAGTAAATCCACACGGCCTTCTAAATCAATATGCGCGGCTGGGCTGTCCAAGCGTATCCGTTGGGCATCCGCCAGGCCATGGGCAATTGCCACATCGGCTTCCATGGCGCTGAATGCCAAGCCATGGCCAAATACGTCGTTGAAATCCAAACGCAAGCGCTGCGGCAGCGTTTGCAAATCCAGCAGTCCAAACATGCGCGCCAACGCACCGGGTTCCACTTCTACCACGCTGCCCCGGCCCGTGTTCACTTGCAGCCGTCCTTCCAGCACGGGCAAAGAAAATTGCCACGGCGCGCCAGCCCAACTGCCCTGGAATTCAGCGCGGGTTGGGCCTTCGCGCACAAAGGGTTTGCCTTCTGCGGTGGCGATGGCCAGGCGCGCCAGCCATTGGCCCAAATCCGGTGCGACCAGCACGGCGTCCATTGCCGTGCGGTTGGCTGCTGCATCCCACCCGCCGTTGGCGTGCAGTTCGGCTTCTCCTGTTTGTAGGATAAGCGGCTGAATCTGCATTCCGTGCGCGTGTGACTGCGCTTCCCAGGTGAGCTTGCCCAGTTTGCGGCCAAACACGGTCAATTCCTGGCATTGGAACGACACGGAAGGCAAATCATCGGGATGCCAACGGGATTTTTGGCGTGCTCGTGCAGTTGGATTGCTGGGCAGAAAATTGTCTGCCGTGAGTTCCACACGCGCCAGATTCACCTCAGCCATGCGCTGTTCTGGATCGTAGCGCAATTCGCCATGAATTTCGCGGCTGGCGAGCGTGGCGTCCCAGGCTGTGGCGTGTGTGTGCGGCACGGGCGTGGCGCGGGCATTCAGTTGGGCATCATGGAGTTGCAGGCCACCCGCTTGCGCGGTGCGTGCTGATAACGCGAACACCATGGGCGTGGCAGTGGCGGGCGGTATTGCCGCACCCGGCGTGGGTTGTGTGGGCGTGAGATATGGCTGCCATGCTTCCCAGTCAAAGCCCGGAACACGGGCGTTGCCCGAAACACGGGCGTTTTGCGCTAACTCGCCACTCACGCGCAATTCGCCAGGCTCTGGCGTGACTTCCTGGCGGGCCAGTGCGCCGAAGCGGACACTGCCTTGTTGTAAACCGGGCAGCAAATCAGCCGCCAACCAATCGTCATAACGCACGGTTAAGCCACTGCCGCCTGCCATGCCGGCACGGGTACGCACGCGCAACGGCACGGCGTGATCTGCGGGCTTGTGCAGTGGGGGCGGCAGACCCGTGGCCAGCCCGCGTAAGTCGGATGTCACCAAAATGTCCACGGTTTTGGCGGTTTGGCCGCTGTCCGTTGCAATAGGCGGTTTTTTCAAAAAATCCAAATCCGCCTGCCACGCGGCGCTGCCTTGCAGGTTATCCAGCCAATGTAAATACGCAAATTCATTGTCCAAATGGCGAAACAGCTTGCGCAAGAAATCCTGATCCGCCTGGCCCGCCAGAGTGGCGCGCGAAAAGCGCCCGCGCGCGTCTTCGCCATCGCTTAATTCCAGTGTTACCGCTTGGTCGAACAGCATCGCACGTAAATTTTCCGTGCCCACGCTGGCATCGTCGAAGTGCATTTGGCCGCGCATGTGCTCTAGTGTCAGCCCCATGGAGCGGCTGCGCAAATTGCTGCCGCGTTGAAACGTGATGCTGCCCTTGGTGCTGCCATGGGCGTGATAGAGTGGCACTACCAATTCCAAGCCTAAACCAATGGTGCCGTCTATTTCTAAATCATTTTGGCCCACATCAATCTGATCCTGCAATGGGCTTTCGCGGATAAAACGCAGACCATCCGCGCCTGTGCCCACACCTTGGCCATTGGCGGTCAGCACGGGCTTATCTGCACTCATGTCGGCAATGGCAACTTCGGTGTCGGTCAGGTGAAAATCAAATACCTGGGCGTCGCGCGCATGTACGCGCAAGGCAGTGCCGTCAATGTAAACGTGCCCGAGGATTTTTTTTAATTCCGGCCAGCCGGGCTGGTAATTGACCGCCACTTGCTCTACTGCCAATTGTGCTTGTAATACGCCGTTGCCATGCGCAAAGGGAAATTGCGCCAAAGGCCCGCGCAATACGGCTTGGCCGCTGCTTATCCGGCCTGCGCGCAAACCGTGTTGCAGCCAATGCACAGTGTGGGGAATGGCCTGGTCTGGCAGATAGCGATGGATGTCTACTGCCTTGACGTCGCGCACATGTATTGTCAAATCCGCCTCTGGCGAAGTCGAAGCCCGGAGCGCGGGCGTTCGCCCGACTGTGACGCGCCCGTGAATTGTGGCTTCAGCAATGGCATTGTCGCTAAATTGCAGCCCAGGAATATCGATTTGCCAGCCTGCACCCGGAACGCGGGTGTTATCCACGGCTTGCCAGCGAATTTGGCCATTGAGTTGGTTGAATATAAACGGATGGCTGAATTGTTCGGGTAAATGCAACTCAACAGCGCGGCTGTCCAGCAGTAAACGGCCTTCCATGCCGGTCAAACGCAAGCGGCCTGACAGATTACGCACCCCTGGCAGTCCGCCAGCGGCGCGTTGCGTGTATCCCGCAAAGCCACAATCCAACTGCAAATTGTGTGCATCGCGCGTCAGCCACAATGAGCGCAAGGTAACAGACGGTTGCAATTCGCGTAAGCGCGGCGGTAGCGCGTCTAGCCCGGCCAATAAATTGAGCACAGGCTGCGCGGGTACCGACTCTGCCCACAGCAACGCCCGTGTGCCGGGTGACGCCTGGGTTCCGGGCAACGCCTGTGTTCCAGGCTGCCAGGGTTGCGAGTTGTGCGGCGCAATACTGCCGCGCAAGTGCAAAGCGGGCCATGCGGATTGATTGACGGCAATTTTTGCGTCTTGGGTTTCCCAATGCCAACGGCTGTCCCCGCCAGGCCATAGCCGTGCGCTGGCGCGCAGATCGATTTCCTGCCAGGCAGACGGCGGCTGTGCGGGATTGGCCGCTTGCAATGCCAAGCCGCGCCAATGCACTTCTGCTTTGAGTTCCGGTGCCGCTGACCAATGCGCCAACGTCCGTATTCCGGGCACGGTGGGGGTGCGCAGTTCAACATCTGCATAGCCACCACGCGCATTGAAGGCAAGTCCCGCAATCGCCAAGGGCGAAGCTGACGCAGGCCATTGCAATTCCAAACGCAAACGGTATTGGTAGCCTTCATTGCGGAATTCCGCCGACGCAGCGGGTAGCGCGGGCAGGCCGCAAGCGGATTGCCAAGCCGCTGGCAATGTTACACGCATCCGTTGCAACGTGATGCGTTCCGTGCGTAACAGCCAAAGGGGAAAGGCATCCGCCAATAACGGCGGGGAATTTGGGTGGGCGGCAGGCGCAACAACTGCCTGGCAGGACGGCGGCTCTGCGCCCAGCCAGACCCATTCGCCTTCCAATGCGGTTAAGCGTTGCAATTCGGGCTGACCATGGAATAGTGTGCCCATTAAATCTAGGCCCGCATACAAATCCTGCAACTGAATGCGCCATTGGCCGCTGATGCTTTCTACTGTCAGCCCGCGCGCGCGCAACGCAGGCCGCAGGCTGAAGGGTTGGATTTCCAAGCTAGACAAGGTGACCACATGGCCGCCTGCCAGCCAAGACAGCAACATTTGTGCAGTGGCGGGCGACGTGCCCAGCCACCACAGCCCACTCGCCAATAACGCCAGCGCCAACGCCAGGGTGAGCAAGGCCACGAAAAATAGCCGCCAAGTGAGTTTGGCCAGGCGCTTGGCAGCGCGGGCGAGTCGTTTCATGAGAATTCCGCTTGCAACGCAAGAAGTGCCCGGTTAACGCTTCTTTTCCTGCGTGCCCCCTTCGCTGCATGGCCGGTTGGAGAACTCCGGCCTGCCCTGTGCGTCTACGCAGGTAAAAATGGCATCTTGCGAACGTCCGTCCGGGTCTGGCAGTTGGACGGCGGGCGGTGTGGCGGATTCTGCCAGCGGAGGGGGGGGCGCATCCACCACACCCGGAACACGGGCGTCACCCGGAACGCGGGCGTCCTCGCGCAGCTCAGAGCCAGCAAAATCGGTATTGAGTAGGGTAAAACCGCTGGCCGAGCGTTGCCACAAACACCCCTGCGCGTCACTGTCACCGCGTATCATAACCAATTTGTCGCCCTGCAATTGATACTGGCCACTGCAAGGCAACTGGCGAGTTTCCAGCTCATATGTAACGTCCGTGTTCCGGGCAACGTCCGTGTTTCGGACATTGCCTGTCCGCCGCACTGTGGCGCTGGACAGCGTGCTGACGAAATCGCCTTGCCCGCCACTGATTTTATGAAGCCGCCAAGGCGCTGGCAACGGCGCGGCAGTGGACGGTGCGGGCAGCGGCGGTTCCTCCATCCCTCCTGCGGAAACCCAGTTGGGCGACCCGGAACGCGGGCGTGGCGCAGGACGGGACAATTCCGCCTCATTATCGCCCCCATCGTCCGCATCGCCCACTAAAGTCAACTCCGTGGTGATTGCGTCGATTTTCCAGCCATCTTTGGTGTTTTTCATGTGGGTAATCAACAAAAACGGCGCTTGCGCTTTTTTATGCACGCAATACGCCGTCAACTCCGCGCTTGTGCCAGTCACGCTGGCCTCTGGCGGTTCGCATTGGCTGTGGCGATTACGCGAATGTAACGCAGCCAACATGCGTTTTTCCAATTCTGCCGCGCTCGGCGGCTGGGTAAAATCCGCGCTAAAATCCTGTTTATCACGTTTGAGTTTGTCTTCCGTATAAAACCGCGCTAATTGCTGCAAGCTCTGCGCTTCGCCTTCAGCACGCCAGTATTGCTGAAATACCTCGCCTGGCGTAGGCTCGGCCCGTGCCGTAACAATGCCTACGCAAACCGCCAGCCCCACGCCCAACACACGGAGTACGGATAACAACCTGACCCGGAACGCGGGCGTGACCCGGAACGCGGGCGTAGCCCGGAGCACGGGCGTTGCGCGGCTGGCGGATTTCATAGCATTACACGCCCGCGTCGTTGAGCAGTTTATTCAGCGCCACTGGGTCGCCGCGTTCGCCCAAATCCAAGGCCGCCAGCGTGCGCGGGCCAACCTTACCATCTGGCACCAAGCCGTTGCCTTCTTGAAAACGCATAATCGCCGCGCGCGTTTCTGCGTCGGTTACGCCCGTCAGTGCTACCGCATAACCGCGCTTGATCAATTCACGCTGAATGTCCTCCGTGCTGGTGGTAAATACCGCTGCATTGTGCTTTTCAAACGCGCTCGCCAATTTTTCATCATAGCGGTTTTGACGGTAGCCAGGGCCATTGTAAATTTTGGCAAAATCCGCCCAGCGTTGATCGCGCAGTTCATCATCCAATTTTTTGCTCAACACGAACTGCACAAACGCACGCAACTGTGCAGCCTCGGATTGCACCTGCGCGGCCACGAATTCTTCTACATTGCTAAAACCGCACAATTTATAATTTATACCCAAAATCTGAAACATCCCCCAACTAGCAGATTGCAGGGCTGCTTCGCGGTTCAAGGCAATGGCTTGTTCCAAGCGCTCGTATTCGCGCTTGCCGCCAAAATAATTGCGCTGCCAATTCGGCGTGGACAATTCCGGGTGAGTTTCATCGTATGCGCCATCGGTCAGCTTGTGAAACCAACGCGATTCAAACAAAATTTTGGGGCGTCCATCGTCAAAAAAACCACTGCCAGAAGCCTCTACTTCGACCACAGCGCGAATCGAAGCCACTGGACAGGATAAGGTTTGTGCTGCGTCTTGAAAATCTTGTTCCGCCAATTTGCTGGCAGTTCCTGCGAATTCATTGCTCATTGCAAATTCCTTACTAGCGTTGGAAAGAAGTTGTCAGTGATGAGTGGCAAGTGATGAGTCTTGCGCTGACCACTCACCAACCTAATATTTTGGTTATCATTATTCATTTTAGGGGGATTTAGAAGTGCCCCTCTGGCTATCCCCGGCGCGTGTCCAGTGCCTCGCGCAAAGCTTCGCCAATAAAAACCAATAGCATCAATGTGCCAGTCAATATTAAAAATGTGGTTAGTGACAGCCACCAGGCCATGATATTTTCTTTACCTTGCGCCAGCAATTCTCCCAAGCTGGGGGTGGATGGCGGTACGCCCAAACCTAGATAATCCAAGCTCGTCAACGCCACAATGGCACCGCTGATGCGGAATGGCAAAAATGTAATCACCGGCGTCATGCTGTTTGGCAGCAAATGACGTGTAATAATATAAAAATCCGTCACGCCCAATGCGCGCGCGGCCTGCGCGTATTCTAAATTACGCCCCCGCAGAAATTCGGCGCGCACATAATCCGCCAAGCCCATCCAGCCGAATAAAGATAATAAAATCAATAGTAGCGCAATACTGGGCTGAAACAAGGATGCGAAAATAATCAGCAAGTACAACTCTGGCATGGAACTCCAAATTTCAATCACCCGTTGGCTGATTAAATCCACGTTGCCACCAAAATAGCCTTGCACTGCGCCGAACAGCACCCCTAATGCCACGCCAATGGCCGTGAGCGCGAAAGCAAACAACACAGAGAGCCGGAATCCGTATAGCAACCGTGCCAGTACATCGCGTCCGCGATCATCGGTGCCCAGCCAATTTTGTGCTGAAGGCGGCGCGGGATTGGGCAATGTACTGCGGTAATTGATGGTGTTGTAACTGTGCGGGTTGGGTGCGCTGATCAGCCAATTGCCATTGCTGGTTAGCAAACCGCGCAAATAGGGGTCTGCATAATCGGCTTCTGTGGCAAAATCGCCGCCAAACGCGGTTTCAGGGTAGGCTTTGAACAAGGGAAAATAATACTCGCCTTGGTAATACACCAGCAATGGCTTGTCATTGCTCAAAATTTCTGCAAATAGACTCACACCAAACACCAGGGTAAAAATCCATAGGCTAACGTAACCGCGTTTATTGCGCTTAAAGCGCTCCCAAGCGCGCCGGGCAGGCGTATACGAGACAGTAAGCATGGCAGTGAGGAAAGTTCCTAGGACAAAAAATTGAGTATCCCACCCTCGTTGGCGTGGGTCAAGTTATCGGCCACGCTGAGCGCGCCCGGAACACGGATACGGACGTGGCTACCCTGGCGTTGACCCGGCGCAGTTGGGTAAACAAGCTGGGACTATTACAATTTCTGTGGCACCATAATTATCCTTTTGGTAGTGCCCCAATCCATAGGGTGACAGGCAATAAAAAAATAATAAAAACAATCAACTATTCCAGGGGCACCCTATTTATCGGGGCATTACCAGCATCTTCAAACAACACGAAATGGCGCAAGTATTCAAGCAGTAAGGCGGGCTGGAAGAAACCGCACGTCAGAGTTTCCAATTCGCGGAACTGTCCCAGCGGATCGGTTGCTTCGCCGTCGATGGTGCGCCAAGCCATAAAGCGTTCTTTGTCGGCGGTTAAAGAACCCAACCGGGCATTGATACCATCGCTGATGACTAAGGCAAGGTTGTAAACAAAAAGATCGCTGATTTGTGTTTTATAGGTCTGCAACTGGTTGTAGGCTTTCCAGATGTCGGCTTTTTCGTCCGCCGGGTTTTTCAACTCAAGCACCACCAGCGGCAAGCCGTTCACAAACACCACGATGTCCGGGCGGCGGGTGTGGTGCGGGCCTTGAACGCTGTATTGATTGACCGCCAGCCAATCATTGTTGGTCGGGTTGGCGAAATCCACCAAGCGGGCATTCTCGCCCAAAGTTTCGCCGTCGCGTTGATACGTCACCGGTACGCCGCGAGTAAGCCAGCGCTGCACTTGGCGGTTGGCTTGCTCCAAGCCGGGGATGTTGGGCAACAAGACTTCCCGCGCCGCGTCTTCCAAAGCTTGCGGCGGAATGCGGGGGTTTAGCCGGTGCAGCGCCGCACGTAAACGTCCGGCCAACACCACTTGGCGGTAGTCGTCACGCTCCGGGCTGTTACCGTCCGAGGCGATGTCCGCGCCGCGCAGGACGCGGTAGCCGAGTTCGGCGAACCAGGCGATGGTTTGTTGTTCTAGGGCGTCTTCGTTAATCGCTTGCATCGGTTTCGCTTAAAATTTGCCGCAGAAAAGGCTCAAGCAAAGGCAAATCCGCCGTTGCGGTTTCCCACACAATCCGCCAATCCAGCCCGAAATACTCATGGGCGATGATGTTACGCATTCCCCGCATGTACGCCCACGGGATATGCGGATAGGCGGCTTCAATGTCCCGGTGGCACGAAGCGGGCGGCCTCGCCGATGATTTCCAGTTCCCGCGTCACCGAATTGCGCACCGTTCGGTTGTCCAGAAAAGTCTCGTAATCCATCTCCGCGACATCTTCCGCGATACCCGCCAGAGATTGCAGAATATCTTCAATCCGAAACTTCCACGCTCTACCCGGCATCCACCGCCTCCTTCAAGATCCGCTCACGCAGCGGACTTTTCAGTGCCGCCCGCGTCACTAAATCGACTTTACACTCCAGCCAGTCCTGCAAGCGCGCTTGTACGCGCATGAAATGAAACATCCCCACCGGCCTGGAAAATTCCACCAGCACATCCACATCGCTGTCCGCTCTTGCTTCACCCCGTACCACCGAGCCAAACAAAGCCAGCGATTTGACCGCGTAGTCTTTTTCTAATTCTTCGCGGTGAGCTTGGATGATTTGTAATGCTTGCTCACGGGTCATGGGGTTGGCTCTGGGATTAAATGTAACGCAAGCGACGCGAAAGACGCTAAAGCCGCAAGCGTTGTTTTTAGTTTTGCGTTTGCGTTGTTTTTCATAGTTCGGCGAACCAGTCTAGGGTTTGTTGTTCTAGGGTGTCTTCGTTAAGGTTCATTGCCCGTTCTCTCCTTCATCGTCACTGTGCTGCGCCTGCCTCGTCAACCTATCGAAATCACTCTCGAACAAGCGCTCCTGCACGATGCGGTATCTCTCGAACTCGCTTTCCGCGTGTTGTTTGGCGATTTGCGCGGAGACTTTGCCCGCGTCCTGCAAAATCTCTCGTTCATCAAAAGCCAGAAAGGCATCCAGACGTTTCGCCCAGTCTTCCATCGTCATCGGGATTTTGCGGCGGGCGCGGTCTTCGGCCAAATCCAAATAAGCGTTGACGATGCGCCCCAGCGATTCCAATTCTTCCCGGCTCAAATAATTTTTGGCGATGCTCACATCGGCTTTGAGAATCCTGCCGTCCGGCGCTTTTTCCCAACTCGTCAGACCCATGTTGGGCTTGCCGCTGTCGGCGCGTTGCATGATGAGTTCGGCGGCGGTGTGGCCGTGGATGGCGAAGTGTAGCTTGTTCTGCACCTTGGCGAAAAACGCCTTGGTCGTTGGCGCGTCTTGGTTGTAATCAATGCTGGTGGCGTAGATGTCGGTGATTTTTTGATAAAACTTGCGCTCGCTGAGGCGGATTTCGCGGATTTCCTGCAACAGCCGCTCGAAATAATCCACGCCCAGAAACGCGCCGTTTTCCATGCGCTGTTTGTCCAGCACATAGCCCTTGATGGCAAATTCTCTGAGTACCTGCGTCGCCCACTGGCGGAACTGCGTCGCCCGCAGCGAGTTGACGCGGTAGCCCACGGAAATGATGGCGTCGAGGTTGTAAAAATCCACTTGGCGCGACACCTCGCGTTGGCCTTCGGTTTGAACTGTTCGGAATTTCCGAATAGTTGCCTCGCGCTGCAACTCGCCTTGTTCGTAGATATTTTTCAGATGCTCGTTAATAGTTGGTATCGTGACCGTGAACAATTCCGCCATCAGTTTTTGCGACAGCCAGATGGTCTGGTCTTCATACCGCGCTTCAATGCTTTGCTCGCCCGCCTGGCTGGTGAAAATCAGAAATTCGGCGGTGCTGTTGCGGATGCGGCGGGTGGTCATGCTTTACCCACCGCTTGGAAATTTAACGCAAGCGACGCTAAAGACGCTAAAGGCGCAAGCGTTGTTTTTAGTTTTGCGTTTGTGTTGTTTTTCATGGTTCGGCGAACCAGTCCAGGGTTTGTTGTTCGAGGGCGTCTTCGGTGAGATTCATGCAGCCAGCCAGCCTTTATCATGCAGTCTTTCCCATGCCGCCTGCACATGCGCCAGTGTCATTAAACGGGCTTTGCGGGCGTTCCAGTTATGAATGGCGGCCAATGCCGCTTGCGGCGAGTCCGCGCCTTCGCGGCTCACCACCCAATGCACGGTAGACAACAACTCCATGCCGAACGGGGTTTCAAACCCTTCTATCAAGGCGGCTACCCGCTCGAAACGCGCCAGGGTATGCGGGTGTTGCGCAAGATACGCGCGGGCTTCCTCAACGGCTTGCGGTTGTAGGTGAATCGGGGTTTCCGGCTTATTTTGGCCGTCGCCGTAGCCCTCGATGAAATGCCCATCCATGCGTTCCAACACATGGCGTAGCACATCCGCATAAGGGCCGTAATGGTGACGCACGAATTCCACTTGATTTAGGTGTTCTCCTGCTTCGGTGAGGAAATATACCAATTTCTGAATTTCTAGCAGCGACACCTCATAATCGAAACCCGGCACCAGATAGCGGTCAATGAGTCCCAATACGGCAGCGCGCCCCAGGGTCATTTGCGGGCGCGGACGATTCGCTTTGATTTGCAGAGGCGCTCCGACTGGCGCAAACACCAACCAGCGCACTTGCGGCGCTTGGG
>DYPE01000028.1:27975-29208 GCA_020720085.1 Dichelobacter nodosus
TGCAGAGGCGCTCCGACTGGCGCAAACACCAACCAGCGCACTTGCGGCGCTTGGGCGAATGTCTGTTGCATCCGTGCGTAGACTTCGTTCCAATCCAAACCGCCTAACCCGCAACCCAGCGGCGGCACGGCCACGGACTGAATGCCCAAGCGTCGCACCTCGTCCACCAGCGCGGCCAGACCGCTTTCAATGTCGGCCATGCGCGACTTCTGCCGCCAATGGCGCTTGGTGGGAAAATTGATAAGGTAACACGGCCCGGTCAACACATCACGGGTAAAAATAAACATCCGCCCCGGTTGCACTTCGCCCGCTTTGCAGGCGCGTTGATAGGCGGCAAAATTATCCGGGTAGGCTTTTTTGAATTGCAGAGCAATGCCTTTGCCCATCACGCCTTCGGTATTGACCGTATTAACTAGGGCTTGCGCGTCGGCTTGTAAAATGTCCCCTTGTATCAGTTCTATCATGTTTTCTCTCGCTCTTCGACAGGCTCAGGGAACCTCAGTAATACCATTCCCGGCGAATTTCCACGGCAGGGCGATGATCCGCTGTCTTCAATACATCCAGCACCCGCACTTTTACGCTTGCATCATACACTGCGATGTTTTCAATAACCGTCCACGGACACCAATTATGCACCAGAAATTCGGCCTGGCGTTTTTCTTTGATCTCGGATTCGTTCCAATATGTGCGATTCATTATTGACCAATCCACTTCATCCAGCTTGTCCAGGCTGTCGAACTGGCGAGCGTAGCCCAAATCGGCATGACGGTCGGTAAACGCCCAAGGCCGCCCGCTGCCTACAATGGCCTGCACGGAAGAAACTAAATGCACGATGCTTTCCTGACCGCCCCGGTAGTCTTCATGACCGCAATAAATCACATACAGCATCACCGAGCGCGGACAGAAATTGAACGGCACATAATCGCCCAAATTACCGCCCGCCACCACCGTGACCGGGTGACGCAAACGCCGCGCTTTGATGTGGCTGTAGCCGATGCTGGTACTGTTGAAACCTTGCGCCTCCCGCTGCGCGTCACACCACAAACGCCCCATGCCGATGATGCCCGGCAGGTTGTCGGCGTGGGTGATGTGGAAGATGGGGTGGTTCATAGCGCCGCCTCCGCTTGGAAATTTAACGCAAGCGGCGCGAAAGACGCTAAGAGTCTATACGAATTCCAATATATTAGAGTTGTTCCCAAATAAAACCCACATCAGTAAAAACAATAGGTTATG
>DYPE01000169.1 GCA_020720085.1 Dichelobacter nodosus
CCTACGGAGGTGTTCCCTCCTACGGAGGTGTTCCCTCCTACGGCGGCGTTCCCGTCGGCGCGCTGTATTGCGGGAAGCGTGCGAATCCCTGACAATGGTGGGCAAAACATCAACCCATAACGCGGGCGTAACCCGGAACACGGGCGTAACCCGGAACACGGGCGTAGGGGCGGTGGTTTATCCCCGCCCGATAACCCACCAGATGGATGCCCAATGATTTTAACTCGATATATTACCAAAGAAATCCTGCAAACCCTGGCAGGCATTCTTGTGGTATTGCTACTGATTTTTTTAAGCCACCGCTTCATCCGCTATCTCGCCCAAGCCGGGATGGGCAATTTGTCCAGCGAGTTTTTGCTGCAATTGATGGCGCTCAAGCTCGTCAATGTGCTGGGGCTGATTTTACCCTTGGCGTTTTTCCTGGCGGTATTGTTGGCGCTGGGGCGTTTGTACGTGGACAGCGAAGTGACCGCCATGCGCGCTTGTGGTATTGGCCTGCCGTTTTTATTGCGCCATGTTGGCGTGCTGGCGGCGCAAGTTGCTTTGGTGGTGGCCATTTTGACTTTGCTGGTAACGCCCTGGGCAGAGAGCCAGCAAGATGTGTTGCAAGAACAGGCGCGTAAACTGGCCGAGGTTTCCGGCATCGCGCCTGGGCGCTTTCAAGGGTTTGCCGGTGGCGTGTTCTATGTGCGCGAATTGCAAATCGAACACAACCGTATGCAAGAAATTTTTGTGGCGTTGGAGCAAAATGGCAAAAAAATCGTGCTATCCGCTGAAAGCGCACGGCGCATAACCGATGAGGCCACGGGCAACCGTTATTTGGTGTTGGACAATGGCTACCGCTACGAAGGCTCGCCAGGCCATGAAGAATTCACGCGCGCGCAATACGCTGAACATGCTGTGTTAATCCACCGTGCTGGCGCGCACCGCCCTGGCACCAGGCCAGAAGCCATGTCCAGCGCGGAACTGTGGCGTTCCAATGATCGGCGTCATTGGGCAGAACTGCAAATGCGCTTGTCCGTGCCGCTGGCGGTGGTGGTATTGGCCCCCATTGCAGTGTTGCTATCGCGCACTACCCAACGTCAAGGCCGACATGCCAATGTGTTGAGCGCGGTATTATTGTACTTTGTGTATGGCAACTTGCTGGAAATTTGGCAGAAAATCATGGTGGATCAGGCATTGCCTTCCTGGCTGGGGTTATGGTGGGTGCATGTGCTATTTCTCGCGCTAGGCGCTGTCCTGTGGCGACAGCGCAGAATGGGATGATTTTTTGCCCTGCGTTGTACTTTCGTGGCTATAATACCAACGTTGCACACCGATTTTTTACACTCACTCACTGCACGCAGGAGACCTTCCATGAAACAACCCTTCGTAATTGCATGGCTACTGTTAGCCGTGTGCCCGGGCGTGCTGTACGCAGCGGAACCGCCCGTACAATGGCTGGAAAATAAAGGAAATCAAATCATTTGGAAAGGGGTTTCTGGCGAGTTTGCTGTGTTGTGGGCAAGCAACGACATTTTGGCCTGGAATGTGAAAAATACAACGCCAGCGGGCGTGTTTTCCTTGCGCGCAGACAGCCACCGTGAATTTAATTTGATTGCAACAGAAACCTGGGAATCCTTTGGTGCGGATAACACCTTGGAAGTGTACGAACGCAATCTGGCGATTTTATCCTTGGTTGGCCCTATTCTCAGCGTGGAAGACCATTTTTATGCCTCCATGGCTATGGAAGCGCATCCCAACGGCCAGACCCGCTTCATTACGTATGATTTGCAGAAGGGCGCGCCCGCGTTGCTCACCGATTATTTTGCAGCGGACGTGGTGTTTGCGGCGTTGCGCCAAGACCCATTGATTAAACGCGCATTGGGTGAAGCCAAGCCCACTTCGCTGCAAGAATTGGCCGAACAATTTGCCCATGAACCGCCGCCCAATGACGCTTGCTATGCGGTGGATATGGATTGGATTCATCATTTTATGTTTTATCAAGTGGAAAAAAGTAAAGTTGCTGTGCGTATCGGCTTGCCCGGCGCTGGGCCATGTCGGGAAAGCCTTACCCAGATCGGCATATGGTTGCCGATTTCCGCAGAATTGCAAAGTGCCATGCAGCAAGCTGCGGATGGCAAACAAGGCTTCCTGGCGGCGCAACAAAAGAAATTAGCCAATGGCAAACGCACCACGCTGGAATTCACCGCACCCACCCTCAAGAAACCGTAACTTCTGGCACCCCGCGTCCATCGCAACCTTTTTAGGATAATGTTTTTTTATGCGTGATAAACAAGATTTGCTGATTGAAATCGGCACAGAAGAACTGCCACCCACGGCGTTGAATAAATTATCAGAAGCCTTTTTGGACGGCGTGTGCAGCGGGCTTGCGCAACAGCAGTTGCACTACCACATCGCCCAGCCGTATGCCAGCCCGCGCCGTTTGGCGGTGCTGGTCAAAGGCGTGGACACTTGCCAGGCCGATCAAGTGCAGGAACGGCGCGGCCCGGCCCTCAGCGCGGCATTCGCTAACGACAAGCCGACCAAAGCCGCGCTGGGATTTGCCGCGTCTTGTGGCGTTGCCATAGAACAACTGGAAAAATTAGAAACGGATAAGGGCGCATGGTTGGTGTTCCGCGAACCCAAACCGGGCCAAGCAACTGCGCAACTCATTCCTGACATTGTGCGCAACGCGCTTGCCGCACTGCCCATTCCCAAACGGATGCGCTGGGGGAGTTCCAATGTAGAATTCGTGCGCCCAGTGCACTGGGTGGTGCTCATGCTGGGCAACCAAGTCATTCCCGCTGAAATTCTGGGCATTACCAGTGGCCGCGAAACGCGCGGCCACCGTTTTCATCATCCCGCGCCGCTTGTACTTGCTGAACCCGCGCAATACCACCGCGTGTTGGAAGAGCAAGGCCGGGTAATTGCTATTTTTGCACAGCGTCGCAACAAAATCCGCGTGTTGGTGGAAGAAGCCGCAGAATTGCGCAATGCACACGTGGTGCATGATGATGCGCTGCTCGACGAGGTGACGGGCTTGGTCGAATGGCCTGTGGCAGTAACCGGCGAATTTCCGAGCGAATTTTTGCAAATTCCGTCGGAAGCCTTGGTCGCGGTAATGAAAGGCCACCAAAAATATTTTCCGCTACAAGACCAAGCAGGCAAACTGCTGCCCGCGTTTATCACCATCAGCAACCTGGAGAGCCGCAACCCCGCAGCCGTGCGCGCGGGGAATGAGCGCGTCATTTTGCCGCGCTTGACCGATGCGGCTTTTTTCTGGAACCAAGACCGCGCCCACACCTTGGAAAGCCGCTTGGCGGGGTTGGCAAAAGTGGTGTTTGAGCAACGCCTGGGCACCCTGTCCGACAAGTCCTTGCGTGTCTCCAAGCTGTGTGGCTTTATTGCCAGCCAACTGGGCGAGGCCGAAACGCTGGGCATCCGCGCTGGCTTGCTGTGCAAGTGCGACCAACTGACGCACATGGTTGGCGAATTTCCTGAATTACAAGGCATTATGGGCGAATACTACGCCCGCCACGACGGCGAAAATGCGGCGGTGGCCATTGCCTTGCGCGAGCAATACATGCCCAAAGGCGGCGGTGCGGAACTGCCTGCGACGCGGCTGGGACAAGCGCTGGCGCTGGCTGACCGCTGCGACACGTTGGTGGGTATTTTTGGCATTGGCCAAACGCCTTCTGGCGACAAAGACCCTTATGGCTTGCGCCGTGCGGCCATTGGCATTTTGCGCATTTGCATAGAACAACAACTGGATGTGGCGCTTGCGCCGTTATTGGCCCAAGCCGTAGCAGCGTATCCAGCGGGAACGTTAGACCCCGCCACGCTGGGGCGTGTGGAAACGTTCATTTGGGAGCGTATGCCGCGCTATTGTCAAGAACTGGGCGCGCCCGCCGATGTAATTGATGCCGTGCTGTCATGCGCGCCCGCCAAGCCACTGGATGCGGCGCGGCGCATTCACGATACCCAGGCGTTCCGCGACTTGCCTGACGCGCAAGCCCTGGCTGCCGCCAACAAGCGTATTCACAATATTTTGAAGAAAAATCAAGAAACTTTGCCCGGAACGCGGGCGTTACCCAATGAAGTCAATCCAGCGTATTTTATCGATCCTGCGGAACGGCAGTTGTACGATGCGTTGCAAGCCGTGGCAGGCCAAGCCTCCGCGCTCATTCAAGCGGGCGATTATTTAGCGGGCCTAAAAATCTTGGCGGGATTGCGTAGCGCAGTAGATAGCTTTTTCGACAGCGTGATGGTCATGGATGACAACGCGCAAGTGCGCACGAACCGGCTGACATTGCTACACTCCCTACGCGCGTTATTTTTGCAGGTGGCAGATATTTCTAAATTGCAAAGCACATGAAGGGTGAATTCACCATTCATATACTGTAAACGGTAACAAACTGCGCTTTTCCAACTCAGCCATATCTCCACTGCCATTAAGCTTAGCACCTTAACACCCTGAAGGGGCGAAATAGTAGAACCGTAGGGCAATACTTCGGCAGGCTCAGTACACCGCGCCCTGGGTTGGGTGCGGGTAATGCCCCGATAAATAGGGTGTCCATGGAACAATTAATTGTTTTTATTGTTTTTTTATTGAATGTCGCCCTGTGGATTGGGGCGCTACCCACCGCAGTACGACATTGGTTTTAATTAACCGCTAAATAACGCAGGAGATTGAACATGTCTACATACATATCACGGTTAATTGCTGGTTTGAGGAAAACGGCAGGTTAGATTGAGGAGCAATAAGTGCTTCAATTTGAGTGGGATACAGCTAAAGCAATTTCCAACCACAAAAAACACGGAATTTCATTTGAAGAGGCGCAATCTGAAATAGAACCGCGCTTTGTCATGCTTGGCATGAGCAATCAAGCGCGTTTACGGAATTTCATTTGAAGAGGCGCAATCTGAAATAGAACCGCGCTTTGTCATGCTTGGCATGAGCAATCAAGCGCGTTTGTTGATGGTGTGCCATTGTGAACAGGTGGATGGTGCAGTGATTAGAATTATCTCGGCGCGCAAGGCAACACGCACAGAAATAGGGTTTTATCCTGAGAGAAAATAAGATGAAAGCAGAATACGATTTAGCAAATATGCAATCACGGCGGAATCCGTATGCTGCCAAATTGAAAAAATCTGTCACGATGCGTTTAAGTGATGATGTCATT
>DYPE01000170.1 GCA_020720085.1 Dichelobacter nodosus
GGCGTAACCCGGAACACGGGCGTAACCCGGAACACGGGCGTAACCCGGAACACGGGCACCGCAATGTAGTGCGGTTTAGCGCAGAAATGCTGGCATATGCGCATTTGCGCGAGGATTTGAAGGAGCATTTGCGCCGCGCTGTGGAGCGTAATGAACTGCAATTGCTGTATCAACCCGTGGTCGCCGTGCAAAAACAGGCTACGCCTGCGTTCCAGCTCATGCCTGCGACCATTGTGGCAGTAGAAGCGCTGGTACGCTGGGAGCATTCCGCGCTGGGCACGCTGTCGCCTGCCGATTTTTTGCCGCTGGCCGAAGAAAGCGACCTGATGATGGCCATCAACCACTGGGTACTACAAACCGCTTGCCAGCAAAATCGCGCCTGGCAACAACAAGGCTTGCCGCCAGTACACATGATGGTCAATCTCAGCGGCGCGCAAGTATTGGACGACGGTCTGGCGCGGCGCGTCGAAAAAGTGTTGCAACAGAGTGGATTGGAGCCAAAATGGCTGATTCTGGAATTAAATGAAAACCTGTCTGCGCAATGGCTGGAAAAAACCAAGGCACAAGTGCGTGCGCTGGCGGCTCTGGGCGTGCAATTCGCGTTGGATGATTTTGGCTCTGGCTCTGCGCCCTTGATTCAATTGCGCAATTTGCCGTTACACTCATTGAAATTGCACGGCAGCATCACCGCTGACATACACGATGCCGATGGCGTGGCGTTTATCTCTGCAATCATCAACATGGCCGCCACCATGCGCATCAAAGTTGGCGCAGAAGGCGTAGAAACGCAGGCACAGGCCGATTTATTGTGCCAACGCGGCTGCGATTATTTGCAAGGCTTTCATTTTTACCGTCCCATGCCCGCCGCTGCGGTAACGGCTTTGTTGGCAGAAGGAAGATAAACTTGGACAGTACGCCGTTTTCCCGCGCCACGCCCGCGTTCCGCGCTACGCCTGCGTTCCGGGCTACGCCCGAGTTCCGGGCTACGCCCGCGTTTCAGGTCGCAGAATTGGCCTTGGCGCAGCAGAAGCCGCCGCCGGGCTTGGCCGCTGCGGTGGTGTTATTCTGGGGCTGGCAAACGGGGCTGATTGTCGCAGCAGCGGGCTTGGCCTTGGCCCTGGAAGCCCATCACTGGCTGCCTGCACGGCTTAGCATCACGGACAAAGACTTCAACCGCCTGTCTGATCTTATCAGCATCCTGGTGGTGGCAGTGGCCGTGTACCTTATCAGCAAAGAATCCGTGGAAGGGTTGTTTTCGTTATTGCAATGGCTGCCATTGATGCTGGGCGTGCTGGTGGTATTTCAGAACTTCGGCCCCAGCGGCAGCCTGGATTTAGGCACTTTACTGCTGTCGTTGCGCACACGGCGCGACCCGGAACACGGGCGTGGCCCGGAACACGGGCGCGGCCCGGAACACGGGCGCGGCCCGGAACGCGGGCGTGACCCGGAACGCGGGCGTGACCCGGAACGCGGGCGTGGCCCGGAACGCGGGCGTGGCCCGGAAAATGCGCTGGCCGGCGGCATCCGCGCCCACATGGCGCGCCGCCGCTTTGGTGATCGCGTAAATATTAGCTATCCCTTTTTGGGGGTATGCCTGATTTCCGCTGCCATGCCCCGCCACGCCTGGTTTTTCCCTGGCATGACAGTATTGCTGCTGTGGGGCTTGTGGCCATTCCGCCCGCGCGGATTCGCCGTCTGGCGCTGGCTCGTCATCGCGGCGATGGCCTGCGTGCTGGGTTTTTACCTACAAGCTGGCTTGCGCCACTTGCAAGGCCAGTTGGAACAGTGGATTGACCAATGGCTGGCTGGCCATTGGCTGCAACGCGATCCTTACCGTCAGCGCACTGCACTGGGCGACATTGGCGAATTAAAACAAAGCGGGCGCATTCTGTTTCGCGTGCACAGCGTAACCCCCGTGCTACTGCGCCAAGCAGCGTACAACCGCTTTTTTAACAGCAGTTGGCGCACACACAACACACAATTTTCGCCATTAAACTCCAGCAAAGATGGCCGCGTATGGCGCTTTGCGCCCGAACAGAGCTTGGCGCGGCGGGGCATGACGATTGAAGGCGATATGGACAATGGCCAGGGCATTCTGCCTGTGCCGGGCGATGCCTGCCAATTGCGCGCACCGCCCGGCCTAGAGCTTGCGCGCAATGAATATGGTGCAGTGAAAGCGGCGCAAGGTCCAGATTTTTTGCGCTACCACATTGCCGCTGATGACACCTGCACGCTGCCGCAGGCCGCGCCGCAAATCGCAGATTACGAAATTCCCGCCACTGAGCGCGCTGTATTGGCACAAGTAGTAAGCCAATTAGGCTTGGCCGCGCAGCCGCCGCGCCAGACAATTGCCGCATTGGAAACGTATTTTCAGCAAGAATTTCAATATACCCTGAGCTGGCGCGCGCCCGCACCTGCCGAGCGCAACCCGGAACACGGGCGTAGCCCGGAACACGGGCGTAACCCGGAACACGGGCGTAGCCCCCTAGCTGTGTTTCTCACCCAAACCAAGGCCGGCCATTGCGAATACTTCGCCACTGCCACGGTGTTGTTGCTACGCGCGGCGGGCATCCCGGCGCGCTACGCTGCCGGATATGCCGTGCAAGAAGCCAACGCGCTAGAACCGGGGTTCATAGTGCGCGCCCGCCATGCCCATGCCTGGGCCTTGGCCTACGTGGATGGCCGTTGGCAAGACGTGGACACCACACCAGCGGGCTGGGATGAACAAGAGGCCCAGCAAGCCGCCTGGTATGAACCAATCATAGACGTATGGTCTTGGCTACGCACGCAATTTTCACGCTGGCGCTGGCAAGAGCAAGACGAATCCCGTGCCAATAACACGCAGTGGCTGATTATGGCGCTGATTGGCCTGATTGCCTGGCTGGTGATCAGCCTGGTGCGGCGGCGCGGCGTGGTGCAGCGCAACACAGCGCTGCCCGCACGCGGGCGCGGCCCCGACTGGCCAGGGCAGGATTCAGCGTTTTACCAACTGGAAGCACAATGGGCCGCGCGCGGCCTACACCGGCAACGCCATGAACCATGGCAAGCCTGGCTGGCGCGGCTAGAACACCAATACGGCCCGCAACCAGACCTGCGTGGCCTGTTGGCCCTGCATTTGCGTTACCGTTTCGACCCGCTGGGTTTGCCAGATGCAGAACAAAATGAATTATATCAACAGGTTAATTTCATGCTGGCGCAAGCGCGTTCCGATGTTACAATCCAACCTCAGTCCAATTTTCATCCTTGCACCACGGGGCGGTGATGATTCGTTTCGACCATGTTAGCCAACGCTATCCCGGCGGATTTGAAGCCCTGCACGACATCAGCTTTCACCTGCGCGCGGGCGAAATGTGCTTTCTCACTGGCCACTCTGGCGCGGGCAAAAGCACGCTATTGCGTCTGATTCCGCGCCTGGAGTTGGCCTCGACTGGCCAAGTGCTGATCCACAACCAAAGCCTGGCGCGCATGACGCGCGCACGGCTGCCGTACTTGCGCCGCCGCATTGGCATGGTATTTCAAAGCCATCACCTGCTATTTGACCGCTCGGTGTTTGAGAATGTCGCGTTGCCGCTGATTATTGATGGTTATGCACAGCAAGACATTGCCAAGCGCGTGCGCGCGGCCTTGGGCAAAGTGGGCCTGGCGGGCAAAGAAAAAAGCAATCCCATTACCCTATCCAGCGGCCAACAACAACGGGTAAGCATTGCCCGCGCCGTGGTCAATTTGCCATCCATTGTGCTGGCCGACGAGCCAACCGGCAACCTAGACCCGCAACTTTCCATGGAAATCATGAAATTATTCCAAGAATTTAACCAAGTGGGGGTGACGATTCTCATCGCCTCGCACGCGCTAGATTTAATCCGCCAACTCGGCCTTCGCACTTTAGTATTGCAAGAAGGGCGTTTGATCGACGATTTACCACAACGCCCGCGCCGGGGGCCAGCATGAGAAAAAAGACGCCTCCTGCTCCGTCCGCACCAAGCCGCCCACCGCCGCCCAAACGCCTCGCGCCGCGCAAATCTCTGCCCCAGAGCCTGCGCGCCTGGCTGCGCCACCATGCGTACTCGTTTTCATTCACCCTAGTGCTACTCGCCCGCCAGCCCGTGCCCACGCTCATGACTGCCGCTGTGATTGGCATTGCGCTTGCCCTGCCCACAGGCATGTACATGCTGTTGGAAAACGCCCGCCAATTGAGCGCCCATTGGGACGGCTCGCTGCAAATCTCGCTGTTTTTGCGCCAAGACATCAGCGACGAACAAGCGGCGGGGCTACAAAATTCTTTGCGCCACAACGCCCTGATTGGCGGAGTACAACTGATAACCCGCGCCCAGGCGCTGGAGGAATACCGCCAATTGTCAGGATTCCAAGAAGCGCTGCAAGCGCTGGCGGAAAATCCCCTGCCTGCGGTGCTGGTGGTGCAGCCCAAGCTACAAGACGCCAGCGTGGACGGCCCGCGCCTGCTCGACAGCTTGCAAGCCCTGCCCGAAGTAGAAGTTGCACAATACGACATGCACTGGCTCAAGCGCTTATTTGCCATACTGGAATTGGTGCGGCGCGGCGTATTGATTTTGGCCGGAATTTTAGCGCTGGCCGTGGTGCTGGTGGTGGGCAACACCATCCGCCTGGCCATAGACAACCGCCGCGAAGAAATTGAAATCACCAAGCTATTTGGCGCTACCGACGGCTTCATCCGCCGTCCATTTCTGTATTTGGGCCTGTGGTACGGCCTGGGCGGCGCGCTTGCCGCGTGGATGCTGACCCAAGCCGCGTTTTACGCGCTACAAGGCCCCATTCAAAAACTCACACTACTCTACCATTCTAATTTTGAATGGATTAGCCTAGATTGGCACGTATCCCTGGCCTTGTTCACCGGCGGCGCGCTGCTCGGCCTCAGCGGCGCGTGGCTGGCGGTTACCCAACAATTGCGCAGGATTGAGCCGCATTGAGGCATATTTATGGATCGGAATGCAAAGGAAATAATCTCCCTGCGTGCATAAATTGTATCTGTTGAATGTGCATCTCAGGCACATAGCCACGAGCTTGGCATGTTACCTGCATTCCATCCAATCCTCTCAACTTAACGTAATATATTGATTTTTATTTCATTATTTTTTGTGTGAACCCATCGCGGAGGCATGCCGTCAGGATACACCAAGGTT
>DYPE01000029.1 GCA_020720085.1 Dichelobacter nodosus
TCGGTTTCAGGCTTCGACAAGCTCAGCCACCGGCTCGACAAGCTCAGCCACCGGCGACGACAGGCCGGTGGAACAGGTCAGTTGGAACAACGCGCAAGATTTCATCACAAAGCTCAACCAGGCCGTGCCCGGCTTGAATATCCGCCTGCCCACGGAAGCGGAATGGGAATACGCCTGCCGGGCGGGGACGCAAACGCCGTTCTGGTTCGGCGACAACATCACCCCGGCGCGGGTGAACTACGACGGCAATTATCCCTATGCGGGCGGTCAAAAAGGTGAGTACCGAAAACAAACCGTGGACGTGAAGGCATTGCCCTGCAATGCCTGGGGACTGTATCAGATGCACGGCAATGTGTGGGAGTGGTGCCAGGATAGGTATGGCGCTTATTCCGCCGAGGCTGTGACCGACCCCAGCGGCCCTGACAGCGGCGGCTCCCGCGTCCTGCGCGGCGGCTCCTGGCTCAACTACGGGCGTCTCGTGCGCTCCGCGTACCGCCTCAGGTACACGCCCGTCAGCCGCTCCGGCGACTTCGGTTTCCGTCTTGCCCGAGGTCAATAACCGGCAAGCCAGTGGCGGGGGAAAATGACGGTGGGGGTTCAGGGGGCTGCAAGCCCCCTGATCGCGAAATTTTTCTGGTATCCAGGCTCTGCCTCACTGCCATTAAGTTAAGCCCCTAAGGGGCGAAATCCATATAGCCCAGGGCGAAGCCCTGGGTAAGCGGATTGTGTTCGGCTAAGCCCTGAAAGGGCGAAATAGAGCGTGCCCCAGATTTTATTTCGCCCTTTCAGGGCTGAATTTGGAGACGCGCCATGCCCAGGGCGCGGTTCCTGAGCCTGTCGAAGGATTGCCCTGTGGCTCTATGGATTACGCCCTTTCAGGGCTTTTTGGCCTTAACTTAATGGCAGTGAGGCTTTGCCTGGATACCAGGATTTCGGCAGCCTAGCCACGGGCGCTCAACCCAGTACACAATGCGCTTGATAAGGATGGATGCGCGCCAACACTTCTTGCAGGGTGTCGCGGGTTTGCGCGGTATCGTAGTCCGCTTGCAGGCCAATCCAAAAACCGTCGCTGGTGCCGAAAAAACGCGACAAGCGCAAGCCGGTATCAATACTAACCGCACGTTTGCCCTGTACGATTTCACTGATGCGCCGTTGCGGTACGCCGATTTCGTGTGCCAGGCGGTACTGGCTCAGGCCCATCGGCTTAAGAAACTCTTCCAGCAGGATTTCGCCGGGGTGAGGATAGGGAATTTCACGCGGCATAAGGGTTTCCTTCAATGGTAATCCACGATTTCTACATTCCAGACATGCCCTTCGCGCCACTCAAAACATATCCGCCACTGGGCGTTGACGCGGATACTGTACTGACCGGCGCGGTCGCCTTGCAGGGGTTCCAGGCGGTTACCAGGCGGTATGCGCAAGTCTGCCAAACCCTCCGCCCGGTTCAGCATCGCCAGCTTGCGCAGGGCAGCGGCGCTGAACGCGGTGAACCGGGGAACTCGTGCGCCAGCGTACAATTTTTCCGTGTCTGGGCATCTGAAGTTTTTGATCATGATAACGATACTAACGCATAGCATTAGTATCGAACAAGGGTAAGGCTTATTCCGATGGACGATTCCGCAACCAATCTCACCCTCCCCCGCGCCTGGGCCGACGCCTGGGGCGACGACCGCCACGGCTTGTGGATTGCGTTGACTTACCAGGATGCGCGCCAGGTGTTTCGCTGGATGGAACCCATCCTCATCACAGGCATATTCACCAGCCCCGTGGTTAACGGTTTTGTGGTTGTATCCCCCAGTTTCCAACCGGCTATAAATGACGTACTCGTCGGTGTACACCTGAGTCCCGGCTTCCACAGCCGGGTAGGGTGTGCAACATCTTTTCGTTGCCCACCCTACACGACTGCATAAATGAGCCAACGAGAGATACCGAACCCGCCGGGCCAGGCCGAATACCTGGATTTGCTGCGCGCGGTGGCGGCCCTGACAGATGCAGCGCCATGGTTTTAACTTGAGCATTGTTGAACAGAACAAACACAGCATCGAAAGCGCGTTTGCCCTGGCAGGAGAGCGTTTCCGCCTTGCTTTTCACGACTGCTTCCCTGACAATAACCGTCATGAAAATCTTCACGATATTCCAGGCCAGTCTCCTGTGCGCGGGCGTTGTGGCCGCCTTGGCAATGGGCGTGCGTGCGGAGCCAACCGCAGACGAGCACGATCCCTATGCCATTTGCGCGTCACGCGAAAATCCAACCGATGGCGAGTGGGTGGATCAGACTCACGAGCATTTGTCTTTGAACATTTGCCGCGCCGCGATTTGGTTTGATCGGTTTTTTGGCGACGAACAAGCCGTGGAAGTGGACGCAGATCGTTATATACGCATCATCGGCGAAACCGATTGGGCGGAAACCGAAGGCCACTCGCCCTCCATTCGCGTGCGCGCGCGCTTTGATTTACCGCATTTGCGCCAGTTTGGTCAGCGTTTGTCGCTGGTATTTAGCGACGAGGAAGAAACCCAAGTTACCAACATCATGCGTGAGGAAAACCAGGAAGACCCCACGCTGTCGCCTGGCGATATTCGCCGCCGCGCCATGGGCGTACGCTGGGTGACCAACAGCACCCCTCATTCCTCCTTGTCGTTTAGTTCCAGCATCCGCATCAAAGCGCCATTCAAGCCCTCTATTCAGGGCCGTTACCGTTATACGCACACCTTTGCGCCTAACGCTTTGGCGCGCATTACCCAAACGCTATTTTGGCAATGGGATGACGGTTTCGGCGAGCGCAGCCGCTTGGATTTGGAGCGCATGATAGCGCCGAATACGTTATTGCGCTGGACCACTTCCGCCATGTTGGCGCAGGAAAGCCAGGGCTTGGAATGGTTGAGTGGCGTATCGCTGTATCACACCTTGGTTCGCGCCAGTTCCCTATCTGTGGATGCCACGGTGAATGGGTATACTGAGGGCGATGGCGGGGTAGACGACTACCGCCTGGGCTTCCGCTATCGCCAAAATATTTTCCGTAAATGGCTATTTTTTGAAATAGAACCCTATGTGCATTGGCCGCAGGCCACTGAGCACAATTCCACTTTGGGCATCGCCGCTCGCGTGGAAGTGTTGTTGGGTAGAAAACGACTCACCGCTGAAGAAGGCGGACTTTAGAAAGAAGATTAGGAATTGACCATGAAATTTTTATTTGATTTATTGCCCGTTATTTTATTCTTCGCAGTATTTTATCTTTATCCCAGTTTCGCGCCAGAAGGGGTGTGCGCAGCGGGATTTTGTCTGCAAGGCGGCAAGGCTGGCGCGATTTACGCGGCCACGCTGATGGCCATTGCCGGGTCTATGCTGCAAGTGGGCTGGCAGTGGGCCTCGGGCCACAAGGTGGAAACCATGCACTGGATTACGCTGGGGATTTTGCTGGTCATGGGCGGTGCTACGCTATTTTTTCATGACGAGCGTTTTATCAAATGGAAACCCACACTGGTGAACTGGCTGTTTGCTGTACTATTCCTCGGCAGCCAATGGCTTACGGGCAAGCCGTTTATTCAGCGCATGATGGAAAAAAATATACAAATGGACAGTCAAGCCACTTGGAACGTGCTGAACTACAGTTGGGCGGCGTTTTTTTTCGTGGTGGGAATTGTCAATTTATGGGTGGCGTTTACGTTCAGCACGGAAATTTGGGTGAATTTTAAGATGTTCGGTATTATCGGACTGACCCTGATTTTCGTGGTGCTGCAAGCAGGCTATCTGAGCCGCCACGTGCAAGAACCGCAGCCCAGCGTATCGCCGGAAAAAACCAATCTCAATTAACTTGCTAGGATGAACACCGCCATGAGCACGGCCACTTTTGACGCCTTATTCAAACAATTCCGCGCTGCATTGCCAGGCAATGTAGATATATTTCGCCAGGATATGGAGAAAAATCTACAGGCTGCCATGCACGCCGCATTTTCCAACATGCGCCTGGTCTCTCGGGAGGAATTTGAAATTCAACGCGAATTACTGCAACGCACGCGCGCGAAAGTGGATGCGCTGGAACAACGGGTGAATGCGCTGGAGCAAGAACGCATGGCGCGCGAACCAGCAGAATAGCACCAGCCGCGCTAATCGCTGCGCTTCACGCGGGTTAAATCCGCGTTAGTAAAATTCGCTTCAGTCAGGTTGGCGTTGCACAGATTGGCGTTGGTCAAATCCGCGCCGGAAAACACGGCGCGAAATAAGTCCGCGTTGCCCAGAAATACCTCAATCATATTGGCATCTGTACAATTGGCCTTGAACAAATTCGCGCCGGATAAATTGGCGCGAAACAGGTCAGATTCGTATAAATTGGCGCGAAACAGGTTGGCCTCGGACAGGTTGGCTTCGGATAAGTAACAACGGATCAGGTAGGCTTTGGATAAATTGGCCTCACTCAGATTGGCGTCGGTCAGCGTGGTGTTGGACATATACGCTTCCGACAAATTGGCCTCGTTCAAATTGGCCTTGGTGAGGTTGGCTTTGGTAAGATTGGCTTCCGTTAGATTTGCGCCGTTGAGATTGGCACCAATCAAATTGGCTTCTGTCAGGTCCGCGCGCGAGAGATTGGCGCGGAAAAAATCGCCCTTGGATAAATTCATGCCTGACAGGTTGCATCCCGATAAATCGGCCCATTCATCCGCTTTTTCCCGCCAGGCATTCCATTCCTTCATGCCTTTTTTCAGGATTTCAAGATGTTGCGGGTTTGACATGTCTGTCCTTCATGTATGCAGGCCGGTTTACACGGATAATTGGAGGGAAATCTTACTAGGATGATACGCGGCAAGCAAGATTTTTCTATTGTAAACTACCGGGCTGTCAATTGGTTGGCGGAAAATATTCATGCTGCTTGCCAGTATTTTTAAGTTAGCCATTGATTAAAAATATGATTTACCCCTAACGCATACCTTCTGCGTCCTGGACAGACGTGATTCCACTGGTTCAAGATATAATTCCATACTTGTCCGGCGCACGCCGGGCATCATTCTTTGCCTAAAAACACGAGGATACCAACATGCCCACACCCAGCATCATCGACATCGGCATTGTGGGCGGCACGGGTTATACCGGCGTTGAACTTTTGCGCCTACTGGCCCGCCACCCGCATGTCCGGCTTAAAGTAATCACCTCCCGCACTGAGGCGGGCAAGCCTGTGGCAGAATTATTCCCCAATCTGCGCGGGCATGTAGATTTATGCTTTAGCGTACCCGATCCGCAAGCCTACCAAGGCTGCCACCTGGTATTTTTCGCCACGCCCAATGGCACAGCCATGCAAAGCGCGCAGATGCTGCTGGACGAAGGAGTGAAAATCATTGACTTGGCCGCTGACTTTCGGCTCAAGGACGCAGCGCTGTGGCAGCACTGGTATGGAATGCCCCATGCCTGCCCGCACTTGCTGGAAGAAGCCGTGTATGGCCTGCCTGAACTCAACCGCCAAGCCATTCGCACCGCGCGGTTGGTGGCCAATCCAGGCTGCTATCCCACTGCGGTGCAATTGGGCTGGTTGCCGGTGCTGGACGGCGATTGGATAGACCCAGAGTATTTGATCGCAGACTGCAAATCCGGCGTCAGCGGCGCGGGACGCAAAGCAGAAGTGCCCACCCTGCTCGCCGAGGCGTCGGAAAATTTCAGGGCATACAATGTGCCCGCACATCGCCATTGGCCTGAAATCAAGCAAGGCTTGGAAGGTGTGCTGGGGCGGAGCGTGGGCCTTACCTTTGTGCCGCACCTTACGCCCATGATCCGTGGCATTCATGCCACGCTGTACGCGCGTTTGCGCACGGGCGTAGCCTTGGATACGCTGCACGCCCATTACACCAATTATTACCAACATGAGCCATTCGTGGATATCTTGCCGCTGGGCGCACACGTGGAAACCCGCTCGGTGCGCGGTTCCAACCATTGCCGTATTGCTTTGCACCAGCCGCGCCAGGGCCAAGATACGCTCATCGTGTTGGCGGCGATTGATAATTTGGTCAAAGGTGCCGCTGGGCAGGCCATTCACAATATGAACTTAATGTTTGGCTGGCCGGAAACCACAGGATTAGACCAAGTGGCGTGGTTGCCCTAGATTTTGCATGGGGCAAGGAACCTGCCGCAGATGGCGGCAGGATTCCGCGCCGCGCCTGCTTGCATCCCGCCAGAGGACGCGCCTGGCGCGCCACTTCGCTTTCCGGGAGTTGTACCCATGTCTCATCATCAGCGCCTAGGGTTGTTGATTGTTATTTTAGTTATCACCGTCATTACCATGGCAGCGCTTACTACTTGGTCTTTTTACCGGCCCGCACAGGAAACCGCGCAACAGGAATTGGAAACGCAGGTTGCCATTCAAGCGCGCATGTTGGAAACCATTGCTTTTTTCGCCGAACGCCATGCCACGAGTTATCCTGGCGGCGCGCGCACCGCAGCATTGCACCAATTGCAAAATATCCATGGCGCGGCCCCCACGCCCAGTTTACCGCTTCATTTTCCGCAATATACCGCACCGCCGATTCCGGTGTATGCGCATGAAATTTTTGTGGGCGAACGCCAGCAAGATCAAATCCTCTTTCTTCATGCCCATGGTGGCGGTCAAGTCAATCTAGCGTTGCCGGCACCCTTATCTTGGCATTCACCGCTGGCCGAACCCATGCGCCTGGCCTTACAAGGCCACCGGGGATCGCACAACGGCGTTGATACACAGGGGCGGCATGTAATTTTCGCCTACGCGCCCTTGCCAGGATTGCAGTTGGGCATTGTTGCCAAAATCGCGCTTGCCGACATCCGCGCGCCGTTTATTCATGCTGGATTAAACGTGGCGCTGGTCTGCCTGGCGCTGATTGCGCTGGGCACTTTTTTAATTGAACGCACCATGTTGCCGATGATTCAATCGTTGGAAGAACGCGAAACCCGGTTTCGGGAACTGGTGAATAACATGAGCAGCGGCGTCGCAGTGTATCAAGCGGTTGATAATGGAGCAGATTTCATCATCACCGATCTCAATCGCGCCAGCGAACGCATCACCCGGCGCAAACGTGAGCGGGTAATAAATAACCGCGTGACTGAAGCCTATCCCGGCGTGCACGAACTGGGCCTATTGGAGGTGCTTCAGCGCGTGTACCGCACGGGCCAGGCTGAATTTTACCCAGTGCATCGATATGAAGATCATGATGTAACGGTATGGGTAGAAAATTATGTATACAAATTGCCCAATAATGAAGTGATTGCAGTGTATGACGATGTGACCGAGCGCTGGCGAGCGGTCAGCCAATTGCGCCGCTATGAAACCATTGTTGCAGCCATTGCCAGCCCCATTGCCTACATTAACCTAGACTACACTTACCGAGCGGTAAATGCCGCTTATGCGGCCTATTTTCATGTCAATGAGGCGGTTATGCTAGGGCGTCCCATGGCCGCTTTTTTAGGGGAAGATTGCTTTCAATCCGAAATCAAGCCCAATATAGACCAGTGTCAGCGCGATAAACAAAGCCATGGCCAAATTCACCGTAACTTTCCCTGCAACAGCGCGTTGCAAGACGTGTTGGACATTCATTATTACCCCAGCCTAGATGCCAACGGCATGGTGGAAGGCGTGGTCATCAGCGGGCGCGACATTACTCGCCAGCACCAAATGGAGCAAGAATTGCGCGCGTATTCCGGCCAATTGGAAGAGCGGGTTCTACAACGCACACGCGAGCTGGAGGAAGCGAATTTAACCTTGCAACAATTGGCCAAAATGAAGGATGAATTCCTGGCCAGCGTTAGCCACGAACTGCGCAGCCCGCTGAACATTATACTCACCAGTGCCGAAGTGCTACATGAAGGCATCTATGGCAATCTACAAGAAAAACAGCGTAAATTGCTGGACAATATTCATGCCAGTGGATCACATTTATTGAGTCTAATCAATGATATTCTCGATCTAGCCAAAGCCGAAGCGGGAAAAATGGAGTTAGACCCTGCGCCCGCCTCACCGTATGATGTGTGCTTGAGTTGCGTGACGCTCATGAAGGAAACGGCACGGCAAAAGCGTCTGGAACTGGCCATGAATTGCCCGCCAGATGCCCCGCATGTGGTGATGGACGGACGGCGCATGAAACAAATCCTACTGAATTTACTCAGCAACGCGGTCAAATTCACCCCGGCGGGTGGCCATGTGGGCGTGGATTTCCACGCGGGCCAAGGCAATGCTTCGTTCACGGTATGGGATACTGGCATAGGCATCGCGCCCAGCATGGTGGATCGTCTGTTTCAACCGTTTGTCCAACTGGACAGCCGCTTATCACGGGAGTATGCCGGTACAGGATTGGGCCTGGCCTTGGTTAAAACACTCACCCAGCTCCACGGCGGCCAGGTTTCCCTAGCAAGCGAAGAAGGCCAAGGCAGTCGCTTCACGGTAAGCATTCCTTACGCATAACCTACACGGACACCCGCATGAAAGTGCTACGTGAAGCTGTGCTAAAATACCGCCATGTCAAAATCTAGCCTGTTTTATTTACAGCAATGCAAACAACGCGGCGAAAAAATCGCTGCTATCACTGCGTATGACGCATCCTTCGCGGCCCTGGCCGAACAAGCGGGCATGGATTGGGTGTTGGTCGGCGACTCGCTGGGCATGGTCGTGCAAGGCCAGAGCAGCACATTGCCGGTCACCCTAGATCACATGGTGTACCACGCGCAAGCAGTGGCGCGCGGCTTAAAAGACTGCTTGATGGCAGTAGACATGCCGTTCATGACTTATGCCACGCCCACCATGGCGCTGGCAAATGCCGCACGCTTGCTGCAAGAAGGCAGTGCGAGCATGGTGAAATTGGAAGGCGGTGCGTGGCTGGCCGATACCGTGCGTCTGCTGGTAGAGCGCGGCATCCCGGTGTGCGGACACATCGGCTTGACGCCGCAGTCGGTCCACCAACTGGGCGGTTACCGCGTGCAGGGCAAAACCACTGAATCCGCTGCTGCACTGTTGGAACACGCCCGCTGCCTACAAGCGGCTGGAGCGGCATTGCTGGTGTTGGAATGCATACCTGCCCGCCTGGCGCGCGAAGTCAGTGCTGCCTTGACCATCCCAGTCATCGGCATTGGCGCAGGCGTGGAATGCGATGGACAAATCCTGGTGCTCTACGATGCACTGGGGATAACGCCTGGCAAAAGACCGCGTTTTGTCAAAAATTTCCTCGGCCCTGGCGCAGGCGTGGCGGAGGCGTTGCGCGACTATGTGCAAGCGGTGAAACATGGCAAATTCCCAACCGCAGAACACGAATACTAAACACGACTGAAAGCATGGAGAATAAAATGCGTAACCGTTTAATAGCATGGGCGTTGGCGCTGCTGATGCAGCAAACAGCGGTGGCTGAAATCGGCTTGGCCGGCATTTGGAGCAATGACGACTACCTCAATGCCTTGCAACGCACCCATTCGCCGCGTGCGGCCATTGCGCTGCACCCAGTGCCACTGCTATGGATTGATGCCGATGGCAAGCGTTTGGCAATCAGCATGAATATGCACGAAATGCCCGAGTATGCCATTCAAACCATCGCCCCCAGCGGCGCGTTGCGTTTGGCTAGCGCAGAAGACTGGATAAGCGCGCTCCAGTTCAAAAAGGGCGCACTGACGCTAACCCATCGTTTAGACGACATTACAACCCATGCGCGTTTTTCACGTGTAGCGGGTGCTGGGCAGGAAGTGGATACGTTTTTCGCGCATTTTGTGGCAGAGCGCTTGCTGGCTGGCGAATACAGCGGCGAGCAGGATCGCCGGTATCGCTTCAGCGCAACCGAGGCCGACTGGAATGGTGAGCGTTTTGCCTATACCGTGGTGCTGGATTATGTGGAGTTTTCCCCCATAGATTTGCTGTGCCGGGCAGATACGCATGGCCCATGCCAAACGTTGTATGGATTTGTTATAGCGAATAATGCGTTGCAAATTTACCAATATGACGCTGACGCCCACCGCATTGGCCCTTTACTGCTCGATCTTACCCGACGTTGACAGACAGCACGCCCGCCAATGCAGCCGCATCCGCCAGCACATCCACACCATTGGGCGGTTGAATTTTAGCAATGGGCAAATCCTCGCCCGCACGCCAGCGTTGCAATGCCTCGGCCTTGCTTGCGCCAGTCGCCATAACCCACAAATCCCGGGTTTGCGCCAAAGTGGTGGCGCTTAAACTCACCCGTTGTGGCGGCGGTTTGGGCGCACCATGCACGGCATGAACCGCTGCCATTGGATCATGGCAATGGCCAGGAAATAAACTGGCTGTGTGACCATCCTCCCCCATGCCCAGCAATACCCCATCAAATGGCAAAATCAGCCTGTTCGCATAGGCACGCGCCGCTGCTTCAGCCCCCAATTCTGCCGGAATCGTATAAATCTGCGGGCGCGGAATCGGCACCTGCGCCAACCACGCGGTTTCCGCCATTACGCTATTCCGCTCAGGATGCGTGGCTGGCAAACAACGCTCATCACCATAAAAAATCCACCAACGGTCCCATGCTACATTTTGCACTTGCGCCAATTGCGCATACGCCATGCGCGGCGTAGCACCGCCAGCCAAGGCCAGCACAAAACGCCCGCGCACAGCAATGGCCGCGTGCGCGGCCTGTAAAATCCGTTGGCACACCGCATCAGCCACAGCTTGCGGTGTAGGGTACTCATGAATTCTCAACATAATACACCATAAAAATGAAATAATTACCCTATAAATTTTGAATAGCCCATCCATTCTCCAGGAAAGGTTAGGCTGGTATGCGTAAGACTGCGCCAAGCCAAAGATTCTCCAGTATAATACCTACAATCCCCGCCTCCTAGCAGAGGCAAGGTGCGCCGGGCCTGGCCTGAACGCTGTTGACACTTCTGTTTAATAAGTTGAATGCCATGATATTTAATCGGGTTTCCATAGGTAAAAAATTACTGCTGACCTTTCTCTTGATAGGCTCACTGCCTTCGTTAGGCATTGGCGGCATCGCAATTTGGCAGATTCGTTCCGCATTGTCGGATCAAGCGTACAACCAGTTAGAAGGCGTGCGCGAAATTAAACGGGCGCAACTGGAAGACTTTTTTCAAGAGCGCAAATTGTCAATGGACACCCTGCTGCAAGCCGTGACCAACCTGCGCCAAAATGCCAAACAGCGGCTCGCTGCCGTCCAAGAAAACCAAAACGCCCAACTGAATGACTATTTTGCAGGACTGCAAAATAACCTAAGTATTCTTTCGCGCACTGAGGCAGTGGCGCAGTCCATAGAACAATTCACCGAAGCGCTGGAACTGGACGGCGGCGAATTGGGTGCCGCATGGGAAAGCATTAAAGGGCTGTTGGATAAAGAACTGCAACAGTATAAAAAAACTTTTGGTTACGACGACTTGCTGCTGGTCAACGCGGCAGGCAAAATTGTGTACACCGCGTTGCACCAGCCAGATTTAGCCATGGAACTCAAAGGCGATGCGCACAAGGACACGCCACTGGCGCGAGCGGTAGAACAAGTATTGACCGAACGCGAGCCAGTGTTTTTGGACTTTAGCCGCTACGAATCTGCCAATAACAATCATGTGTTTTTCGCGCTAGGGCCTGTGTGGAAATTCGACAAACTCGTTGGGGTTCTGATATTTCGGATAGCACCAGCAGCAATGGACGCCATAGTGCAGCACACCAAGGACATGGGGCATAGTGGCGGCAGTTATGTAGTGGCCATGGTAGACGAAAAACCACAGTACCGCGCCTCGCAAGGCCATCCCATTGGCACTGAGGCCAGCGGTGAAGATGTCGAAATGGCGTTGGCTGGCAAAAGTGGGCACATGAGGATATATGCGGAAAACGGCAAATTATTGGTATCCGCCTACCGCCCAGTGGCAGTGAAAGGATTAAACTGGGGTTTGATTACGCGCATGGATGTGGAAGAAATCATTTCCCCCAGATTAGAAGGCGCGGAAGAAGATTTTTTTAGCCATTACACCAAAGAACAAAGTCTACATGATTTGTTTCTGATTTATAAAGATGGCAAGATTTTTTATTCCGTCAAACATGAGGCAGATTATGGCACGAATTTGTTTGATGGTGAGTATGCTAATACGCAATTGGGACAGATTGCGCAATTGGTGATGAAAACCCGTGAATTCCAAATGAGCGACTATGCACCCTATTCTCCTAGCAATAATGAGCCGGCGTCGTTTATCGCGCAGCCAATACTGGAAGACGATGACCGGGTTGAATTAATTGTCGCCGTACAACTCAGCGATGATATACTCACCCGCGTTATGCTGCAACGCGAGGGACTGGGAAAAACGGGCGAGACTTATTTGGTGGGCGAGGACTTTCTGCTCCGTTCAAATTCTTTTCTTGCGCCGGAAACCCATACCTTGCGCACTTCGTTTACTGATCCTGACAAGCGCCGCATTCAAACCCGTCCCGCAGCATTGGCCTTGCAAGGCCAAACAGGCCGGGTGAATGCTACAAATTATTTGGGCGATACGGTGCTTTCTACCTACATGCCCATTCATTTCGGCAGTATGAGCTGGGCGTTGATTGCTGAAAAAAAGACCAGCGAAGCATTTGCACCCATTTTCTTTTTACAAATGATGATGGGATTAGCCATGCTGGGTTTGATGCTGGTGGTTGGCTACATTAGCCGGAGTTTTGCGTTTAACCTGATCTCACCGCTGGCGCAAGTCAATACGCATCTTAAAATTTTGGCGCAAGGCGAGCCGGTTGAGCGCGACATTGAATACCACGGTCAGGATGAAATTGCCGAATTAGTACAATCCGCGCGCAAACTTAAAAACAGCATGGATGCCACCATTGCCCAAGCCAATGCCGTGGCGCAAGGCGACTACGCTCGGGAAGTGGTATTGCGTTCCGAGCGCGATCAATTGGGCCGCGCGCTAATCGATATGACCCGGATTTTGCGACAAGTCACCGCTGAGAACCAAGAACAGGATTGGCTAAAAACCGGTCTGGCTGCGTTGAATGAAAAAATGCGTGGCAACCAAAGCATTGATTTACTTGGAAAAAATATCATCACACTGCTGGTACATCATCTCAATGGCAGAGTGGGTTTGTTTTATGTGCTGCATGAAGCCGATAAACAGTCGCCTGTATTGCAACTCACTGCCAGCTATGCCTACACCCGGCGCAAGGAATTGTCCGCCAATTTTGGCCTAGGCGAAGGTTTGGTGGGACAAGCCGCGTTAGAACGTGAATTGATCGTGGTGGAGGAAGTGCCGGAAACCTATGAAACCCAGATTCAATCGGGTACAGGCAAGTCCCACCCGCGCAACATTGTGCTGGTGCCATTGCTGCACGAAGATAACGTCAAAGGTGTGGTGGAAATTGGCTCATTTCAGTCATTCAGTGAAGTTCAATTGGATTTTCTCAACCAAGCTGCGCCCATGATTGCCATTGGCATTTATACCGCAGGTTCACGTATGCGCTTAGAGCAACTGCTGGCACAAAGCCAAGCGCAGGCAGAGGAATTACAAAGCCAATCCGAGGAATTGGAAGTACAACAGGAAGAATTGCGCCAAAGCAACGAGGAATTGGAAGAACGGTCGCAAGAATTGGAACGCCAAAAAGATGCGATTCGCGTTAAAAACCAAGAGTTAGAAGGGGCCAAAGCGGTATTGGAACAAAAGGCAGAAGAATTGGAATTGGCCAACAAATACAAATCCGAATTCCTTGCCAATATGTCGCATGAATTGCGTACCCCATTAAATAGTTTGTTAATCTTGGCACAAATGCTGTCGGACAATAAAGAAAATAACTTGACTGATAAACAAGTTAAATATGCCAAAACCATTCACCAGTCTGGCAGTGATTTATTAAATCTCATTAACGAAATTTTAGACCTGTCAAAAATCGAGGCAGGCCGCGTGGACCTGCACTTAGAAGAAGTCCGCCTGCGAGATGTAGTGGAAATGATGGATCAACGTTTCCGTCACATGATGGAAGAAAAAGGCTTACACTTTGAAATCCGGCAAGATCAGGCCCTGCCAGAAATGATCCTCAACGATGGCCAACGCTTGCAACAGGTGTTGACTAACTTGCTGTCCAATGCCTTCAAATTTACTGAGCGCGACGGCACCATTATTTTGCAAACGCGCCGTTGCACGGAAGCGGACAATCTCAATGCCGGAAGCTTGCTACCTGCAACGTCATTGGCCATCAGCGTGCAAGACAGCGGCATTGGCATTGCTGAGGACAAGCAGCAGCAAATTTTTGAAGCTTTTCAACAAGCCGATGGCTCTACCTCGCGTAAATACGGCGGCACTGGCTTGGGCCTGTCCATTACCCGCCAATTGGCGCAATTGATGGGCGGGTTTATTAAATTGCAAAGCGCGCCAGGCCAAGGCAGCACTTTTACGCTGTATATTCCAGAGCGCGTGTCTGGCCCTTCTCATGCCGCGCCAACCACACCAGCGCCCGCAAGGACGTTAGCCGCACACGCATCGCCGCCATCAGCCCCGCTGCCTGCGCCACCGCCTGCCGCGCCCACCGAAGAACCGTTACTAGAGACTAAAACTAAGGAATTGCCTAAACTGCAAGATGACCGCGACACCTTGCAAGCAGGCGACAAATTATTGTTGGTGATTGAGGATGATCCTGTATTTGCTGGATTATTGTTGGAATTGGCGCATAAAAAACACTTCAAATGCTTATTCGCTCAAGATGGCGCGGAAGGATTGCGCTTGGCCGAAGCATTCCGCCCGCACGCCATTATTTTAGACATTGGCTTGCCGCAAGTGGACGGCCTGACCGTGGTGGAGCGCCTAAAAAGCAACCCAGAAACCCGCCATATCCCGATTCACTGCGTATCTGGCCAAGAGCAAGACCTGGATGCCCGCAAAATGGGGGCCATTGGCTATCTGGTGAAGCCAGCGGGCGTGGAGGAATTGGGCCAAGCATTTCATAGAATTGAAAGCTTCATTGATGCCAATGTGCGCAACTTATTGCTATTTAGCGAAAACGAGGCGCGCGCGCAGCTCATCCGAAGCTGGATTAACAACGACAGCATGGAAATTGTGTATGCGGATTACCGTAGCACGGCCTGGGAAAGCCTGGCGCAAATGGACTGCATCGTGGTAGACGCAGGAAGCCAGCCAGCGGGCCAATTGGGTGTATTGCAACGCTTACAACGCAGTGAGCGGCTGGCGCGCACTCCCGTGATTTTATTCGCAGAGCGCGATTTATCCAACGAAGAAGAAGCCATTCTGCACGAATGCACGGAAAAATTGGTGATTAAATCCGTGCAATCGCCAGAACGCTTACTGGACGAGGCCACGCTCTTCCTACACCAGGTGGAATCGCAATTACCCCGCGAACAGCAACAAATTTTGCACCGCATCCATGATCAAAAAGAAGCCATTTTAGCGGGTAAACACGTGTTGGTGGTGGATGATGATGTGCGCAATATTTATTCATTGACTGCCATTTTAGAAGATCGCGACATGAATGTGCTGCCCGCCACCGATGGCAAACGCGCCCTGGAACTGTTGCGCGAGCACCCAAACATCGACATCGTGTTGATGGATATTATGATGCCGGAAATGGACGGTTATGAAACCATGCGCACGATGCGCGCGCAGGGCTTCAAAAAATTGCCCATTATTGCCTTAACCGCCAAAGCAATGAAAGGCGACAAGGCCAAATGTATAGACGCAGGGGCCAATGATTATCTCGCCAAACCCATAGATGCCACCAAACTGTTGACCTTAATGCGGGTATGGCTTTTTCGGCGCTAGACGGACGCGAAAAGGCATCTAACCTAGTGGTGCGGATGCCAGCAAACCCCAGGTAAAATTCCGTGCGGTGGCTGGTACCATGAGGCTTTGCGCGCGATCATGCTATACGCTATGCTTGCGAAAAGCCGCGCGCTGGTATATAAAAACAGTTGTTTTTGTGAATAACGCTTGACTACTATCATCCAACATAACTGACACAGGAGCACTTTAAATGAATTTCGATCAAGAACTAGACGCCAGCGGCCTGAACTGCCCACTGCCTATTTTGCGCGCCAAAAAAGCCTTGGGTACGCTGGAAGCTGGCAAAATATTGCGCATCGTGGCCACCGACCCCGGCTCGGTCAAAGACTTTGAAGCGTTTTGTAAGCAAACCGGCAACGAGTTGCTGGAGTCTGGGGAAGAAGGCGGCAAATACGTATTTGCCATTAAAAAGAAATGAATGCCCTTACCGGCTCACTAACTTGAGGAAATCCTAATGTCTGACGCCAAGAAACTTGCCATCATCGCTACCAAGGGTACGCTGGATTGGGCCTACCCACCGTTCATTCTAACCTCCACTGCTGCCGCGCTAGGCTATGAAACCCAAATCTTCTTTACTTTTTACGGATTACAACTGCTACGTAAAAAATTGGACTTAAAAGTCAGCCCGCTGGGCAATCCGGCCATGCCTATGCCCATGCCTGTGCCTATCTTGATTCAAGCCCTGCCTGGTATGCAAAGCTTCATGACCACTATGATGAAAAATAAAATGAAAAGCAAGGGCGTGGCCAGCATTGAGCAATTGCGTGAGCTTTGCCTAGAAGCAGAGGTGAAAATGATTGCTTGCCAAATGACTGTAGATTTATTTGACTTCAATACCAAGGAATTTATTGACGACATAGAATACGGTGGTGCTGCGACGTTCTTTGAATTTGCTGGCGAATCTGATATTTGCTTGTATATTTAACCTCTCGCGGGAAAACGGCGGGAAAGCTGCCCGCCGTTTTTTATTCATTAGAGTTGTTCCCAAATAAGCCAAAAGGCTGATTTCATCGTTCATAACCTATTGTTTTTACTGATGTGGGTTTTATTTGGGAACAACTCTATTCTGAACACAGCGGCGTGCCGCCTAACTATTCCTTATGCCTATCCAAAGGAACAGCCCGTTACATTCATCTACTGCGGAATAATAAAAAATAAAAATCGCAATCAACCAATAAATCTATGTCAAACGCCTCTGCCTTCTTATTTCCTTCCTCCACAATGCCGCACCTGCTCATCGCAGACGACAGCCCCATCAACCGTGCTTTACTGCAACAACTTGCTACGCTGCTAGGATGCCGGAGAAATGCCGTGAACAACGGCGCGCAGGCATTGGCTTATTTACAAGCCGAGCGCGTGGATGCACTGCTGCTAGATTACGCTATGCCGGACATGGACGGTGTCACAGTTACCCGGTTACTGCGCGAACGCGAAGCCCGCGAGGGGTTGCCCGCGTTACCCATCTTAGCCATTACCGCATTCACCAGCAGCTCGGTGCGCGAACAATTCACCACAGCAGGCGTGAGTGGATTTTTATATAAACCAGTGACGTTAGCCGCGTTACAAACCGAATTGCGCAAAATCCTGGCGTGGCCACAAGCCGAAGTGCCCTTGTTGGATGAGCAGGCCACCGCCAAAATGCGCCAGGAGTTGGGCGCGCGTTATACGGATTTCATGGCGCGTTTTCAGCAATACGCGCTACAACAATGCGCCAGTTTGCAGCAGTTCATTGCGGCCCAACAATGGCCGCTGGCCCGCCAGAAGGCGCATCAATTCAAAGGCGAGTGCTTGCAAATCGGCGCGCGCCGCCTCGCAGCCGCTTGTTTAGCATTGGAGCACGCGCTGGAGCGCGATCCGCCCACGGATACGGCAACACCATGTGCTGCTGTAGCACAGGAAACCGAGGCATTGCAACGCGCACCGTTAGATGCCAATAGTCAATCCGCGTCCCCCGGTTCCATTCAAATTCTGTAACGCCGCATGAACCAAATCCCCTCCGCTGTTTTTGTATCGGCTCTCAATCCTGCGCTGGGTTGTGGTAGCATACCGCATCACACATAGGAGAGGCTTATATGTTTGGATTCAAGAAAAAAACTTCGCCCACGCCTGCGCCAGAGGACGCCGCAGTCATGGCAGACCCACAGGCCGCAGCCCAAGAGCCGCTACCAGAGGAACCCGCTAAACCCGGTTTTTTCGCCCGCCTTAAGCAAGGCTTGGCCAGAACCCGCCACGGTTTAACCGATGGTTTAGCGAATTTGGTGCTGGGCAAAAAACAAATCGATGATGAATTGCTGGAAGAATTGGAAATGCTGCTGATTCAAGCCGATGTGGGCATAGCAGCCACCCAAGATTTAATCCAGGGGCTAACGGTTCGCGTGGCGCGCCGCCAGTTGCATGACGCTGATGCGCTGTTTGCCGCCTTGCAAGAAGACATGGCCGCGCTGCTTAAGCCAGTCGCCATCCCTTTGCCTTTGCCGGAAACCAAGGGAGAACCTTTTGTAATTCTGATGGTTGGCATCAACGGCGCGGGCAAAACCACCACGATTGGCAAGTTGGCCAAACAATTCCAAGCGCAAGGCAAATCAGTGCTGTTGGCTGCGGGTGACACCTTCCGCGCGGCGGCTGTGGAGCAATTACAGGTGTGGGGCGAGCGCAACCGCGTGGCCGTAATTGCCCAGCCGGGCAAAGCGGATTCCGCTGCGGTGATTTTCGACGCCTATAATGCGGCCCGCGCCCGTGGCGTGGACATCGTGTTGGCCGATACGGCGGGGCGCTTGCAAACGCAGGCTAATTTGATGGAAGAATTAAAAAAAGTCCATCGTGTGCTGGGCCGTATCGACCCCACCGCGCCCCATGAGGTCATGCTGGTGTTGGACGCGACTACCGGTCAAAACGCGCTAAACCAGGCCCGCGAATTTCATCAAGCCGTGCGCGTATCTGGCTTGGCCATCACCAAGTTAGACGGTACCGCCAAAGGCGGCATGGTGTTCGCGCTGGCCAAACAATTGGGTTTGCCCATCCGCTTTATCGGCGTGGGTGAAAAAATCGATGATTTGCGCGAATTCGACGCGGACAGCTTCACGCGCGCATTGCTCAGCCGCGAGGCATAGCCCTGTTGCTACCTTTTATCCATAGCTTCTTTGTATAATGCCCTGGCCTGTGTGCGCAAGGCTTGGCCCGCGCCATGCTGGCCGCTGGCCAGTGCATTTTCAATCTATACTGAGTGGAGAATCCCATGAGTTTGGCACGTGAGGAAGTTTTTCAGCAAGTGGAAGTCATCATTAAGAAATTCCTAGAGCAAACCATAGGTTGGGATGAACCAGTGGCACACGACATGTCGCTGATCGACGGGGGATTGGTGGATTCGCTCAGCATTGTGCAAATCGTGCAAGCGCTGCAAAACCGCTTTGACATCGAAATCGCAGTGTCTGACATGGTGGTGGACAACTTCGACTCCGTGAACGCCATTGGTGAATTCGTGGCGGCCAAATTATAGGCATTATTAACGAGCCGCACGGTGGCTGACTCGCGTCTAGCTTACCGTGCGGGCTTTTCCCTTTTGGGTGGCGGTTGGCTATGAATTTTAATTCGTTGCAATATTTTATTTTTTTGGCAGTGGTGGTTGCGTTATACGTGTCATTGCGGCACCGCGCGCAAAATCGCATGTTATTAATTGCTAATTATGTTTTTTACGCCGCCTGGGATTGGCGTTTTTTAGGCTTATTGCTGATTCCCACCACGGTGGATTATCTGGTGGGCCGCGCATTGGCCAATCAGGACGAAGCAACTCGCCGCAAACAGTTATTGTGGCTTAGCCTGGGCGTCAATTTAAGCGTGCTGGGTTTTTTCAAATATTTTAATTTTTTCCTTGAAAACTTCTTAGCGTTGTTCCATGGCCTGGGCATAGAACTGCACGCGCCGCTGTGGCACATTATTTTGCCCGTGGGTATTTCTTTTTTTACATTTCAATCAATGAGCTATGTAATTGATGTGTATAGAAAAGACACCAAGCCCATAGACAATTATTTCGATTACGCGCTGTATTTATCCTTTTTCCCGCAATTGCTGTCCGGCCCAATTGAGCGCGGTAGCCGCCTTGCGCCACAAATCACCCAGCCACGCACCCTATCGCATGACAATTTCACCGAAGGCTTGGCGTTGATTTACTGGGGATTGTTCAAAAAAGTATTTATTGCTGATAATTTAGGTGCTTATCTGCGTCTGGTGGATACTTCCGCGCCCGACGGCGGCTTGATTTTGGCCAGCATGTATGTGGACATGTTCCAATTGTACTGCGACTTTTCCGCCTACTCCGACATTGCGCGCGGTTCTGCCAAATTGCTCGGGTTTGAATTGATGTTGAATTTCCGCTCCCCCTATTTCGCGCCCAATATCCAGGAGTTTTGGCAGCGCTGGCACATCAGTTTGACCACCTGGATACGTGATTATTTGTACTATCCACTGGTATTAACGCGCTTTCGCAAACAGAGTTTAAACCCCAAGTTGGTTGTGATAATTACCTTTTTAATTATGGGGTTGTGGCATGGCGCGGCCTGGAATTTTGTGCTGTGGGGCGGATACAACGGCGCGGTGCTGGCTTTGTACGCCACCATTCAACCTAAATTGCGCAAGGCCAAGAAAAAAATTCCAACGTGGGCCATGCCAATCGTTACGTTATTGTCCATTGCACTGACATTCCATGTGTTGTTGATTGGCGAGATATTTTTTCGCTTTAGCGACACTGAAGTCATGCTGTTTTCTTTGTATCATTTGTTCGCCAGCTTCGCCATCACCCCGGCGGCTATAGAATTATTCGTGGTGCTGCTGGCCTATATTGCGCCGCTGCTGATTGTGGAATTGGCGTTGTACCGCAACAATGACGACATGCGTCGTTTGCTGCAATTTCCCGCGCTGCCGCGTTATCTGTTCTTTTTTATCACATTATTACTGCTGGTGGTGCATCCTGGGCCAGCGGGTAACTTCATTTATTTTCAGTTTTAGCGCGTTACAGAAGAATCAACGCTAAAACAAATGTTCATCGCCAAACATGCGCGGGTCCCAGGGATTTTCTTTATCGCCAGGAATCGCCACCAGCCAGGTGAAGGGCTGGTGTTGCTTGCTGCCATGCAGCACGATGGCTTCGGGCAATTGCGGCGGCGGTTTAACTTGGGAAAAAATATTATTTTTTTCTGCCGCGCTGACGGGCGGCGGCCATTGATCATGCCAGTTTTTGTCCTTATCCAAGTATTGAAACAAGCCAACATGGCCTGGCCAGCGCAAAACTTCCCATTCTTGTTGACTGGCAGTACGGTATAGCAATAACGTCCAGCCCTGCTCGCGGCGCAGGAGCCAGGCAAAGGACATGGGCTGCCCTGCGCTTTCGTCCAAAGGCATCAGTGTCAGGCCGCCGAATTCATCGGCTTTGCCATAAAACACCTGGGGCGGGCGGCTTTGGAAAAAATAGGGATTGGGCGTGGGCGTATAATCCGCCAACACGGCGCGGGTAGATTCACGGAACCAGGTTTCCTTGACCGCTTCTTGGCGGATGGCGGCCAACTGGTCGGTCAAGCGGGCGCGGATTTGCAACACTTGGCTCAGCAAGGTAAACAACAGCAGGCTGACCAGCGCAAAGATCACCAGCACCACCAGCATTTCCAGCAGAGTAAAACCGCGTCGGTCAAGATTCATGTTGCAAGTTTACCCCGTTTTGCTACAGTGCGCCTACCAGCGTCCAGCAGGCGCGGCATTTCATTTGGACTTTGCTGGACCGCTTAATAAACAACAGTAAAAATAACACGATATTGTAAGGAACCTGATCCGTGACTGTACAACTTTCCCAACGGGTGCAACAAATTAAACCTTCTCCTACGTTGGCCGTCACCCAACGGGCAGCGGAGATGCGCGCAGCGGGGCGCGACATCATTGGCCTGGGCGCGGGTGAGCCAGATTTCGATACCCCGGAGCACATTAAAGCAGCGGCCATAGATGCACTACACAAGGGCTATACCAAATATACCGCAGTGGACGGCATTCCTGCGTTAAAACAAGCCATTGTAGACAAATTCAAACGCGACAATGGCTTTGATTATACGCCCCGCCAAATTTTGGTGTCTGTGGGCGGCAAACACAGTTTTTATAATCTAGCGCAAGCACTGCTCGACCCAGGCGACGAGGTGATCATTCCTGCGCCATACTGGGTATCTTATCCTGACATGGTGATTTTAGCCGGCGGCGAGCCGGTGATCGTCAGTGCGGGCATTGATCAACAATTCAAAATCACGCCAGCGCAACTGCGCGCCGCGCTTAGTGAAAAAACCCGGTTATTTGTCATCAACAGCCCATCCAACCCCACTGGTGTGCAATACAGCGCGGATGAATTGGCCGCGCTGGGCCAGGTGCTACTGGATTATCCTAATGTGGTGGTGGCCAGCGATGATATGTATGAACACATTTTATGGCAAGGTCGGTTTAGCAATATTTTGAACCACACGCCGCAATTGCGCGACCGCACCGTGGTGCTGAACGGCGTGTCCAAAGCCTATTCTATGACTGGCTGGCGCATAGGCTATGCCGCCGGGCCGGAATCGTTGATTGCGGCCATGAAAAAAGTGCAATCGCAAAGCACCTCCAATCCCACTTCCATCGCGCAATGGGCCGCAGTGGCCGCGTTGACTGGCGACCAAAGCTTTATTACCAAAATGAGCGGCATTTTTCACGAACGCCATGATTTTGTGGTGCGCGAATTGCAGAAAATCCCTGATGTTGCGGTCACTCCGGCACAGGGCGCGTTTTACACCTTCCCGGACATGTCCAAAGTGATTCAGCGGCTAGACAACGTGGCCGATGATATTGCCTTGGGCGAGTATCTGATTGAACACGCGGACGTGGCCACTGTGCCAGGTTCTGCATTCGGCGCGCCAGGCTATTTGCGGCTTTCTTTTGCCACCAGCATGGAAAACTTGCACAAGGCCATGCAGCGCATACAAGATGCGCTATAATGCAACACATGATGTTTATCGCGCCCAAAGCGCGCGTAATGAGCAGTAACTTCTTGTATAGTTAATGTAAATCATCAATTCATTCTATGGAGGAAATCATATGAATCTGAAAAAAATACTGAACGCGATGAAGGTTGCAAAGAACCTCATGCCAGCGCCGCAAACGCGCCAGCCTGTTGCCCTTCGCGTTAAAACTGGCATCAAGGCGGGTTGGGAAAAGAAATACGGCGTGTGGGGCGGTTAAATTTATATTTTTTCACACCAACGGCAACCGCGTATTGAATGCGCGGTTGTCTTTTTATTTTATAAGGAAATCAAACATGTTTGGCATCACCCCACAAGCTGCTGAAGCCATACGCCAATCCACACGCGATCACGCGGAGCTGGCTAATTTGCCTCTGCGTGTGGCGGCCCGCCAACACAGCGACAATACTTTTGAATACGTGTTGGGATTTGACGAACCTGCGGTTGCGGACGTGCAAGTGCATAGCCATGGCATTCACATTGTCATGGCACCGGCACATGCCCAACTACTAGAGGAAACCACCATGGACTTTGGCGAAATCGAATCGGGTCAAATGGCGTTCATTTTTCTCAATCCATTGGACGCCAACTACACGCCCGCGCCAGCGGATGCGGCTCCCTCTCCCTAATCCTCCACACCCACGCCACTGCCCATGCCACAACTGCCAACGTTAGCGCCAGAATTTGCCATTCCCACCATTTCCGTTCTTATCCGCACCCGCAACCGACCCCGCCTGCTGGCGCGCGCGCTAGATAGCCTGGCGCACCAACTGCGCAAGCCGGATGAAGTGATTGTCATCAACGATGGCGGCAGGCCCGTGGAAGATGCACTGGCCGCATTCCATGCTGCTTTTCCACTGCACTATCAACACAATCCAACCAGCGTAGGCCGTGCAGCAGCAGGCAACCAGGCCGTTGCACTGGCCAGCGGACGCTTTATCGCATTTCTGGACGACGATGACCGCTTTCTGCCCGATCATTTACAGCGCCTGGAACAGGCAGTCGTGCAATTTGATGCCCGTGTAGCATACACGGGCTGCAAATTGCTGTTGCGCGACGTGCTTGGCCAAGACGGCGCAGTACTACAGGAAACACCGCTGGGCGTGTTCAACGATCCCTTTGACGCCCAGCGCCTCCAGTATGAAAACTACATTCCCATCATTAGCTTGCTGATAGATAGAGCACTGTGGCAAGAGGTCGGCGGCTTTGATCCCGCATTTGAATTGTTCGAAGATTGGGACTTGCTGGCGCGGCTGGCCAAGAACACCCGGTTTTTTCACATCAATGCCCTTACCAGCGAATACGGCAAATGGGGCAGCGAGCAAATTACCGGGGAAGGCGACGCGCAACGCTGGCGCGATGCATACCGGCAATGGCTAGACAAACATTGGATGCCGTTGCCTGATGCGACAAAATTGGCGCAAATGGCCAGTTACTGGCAAGTCAGCCAAGAGCGCCGGGGCGTGGTGCAGGCCGTGCGCGACGACAATGTGCAATTAAAATTGCGCCTGGCGGATCAACAACAGCACGCGCTGGCGCTACAACAGCAACTCTATGGTTTACAACAACAAATAACCACAGTGCAAGAGCAGCGGCACGGCTGGGAACAGCATTACCATGAGTGTGAGCAGCGCCACCAACAAGCGCAGCAAGCCGCTGCGACGCAATTGCGCGAATGCGCACAACAGCAACATGAACGCGAACAACAGCAACAGCAGGCGTTGCAAGCCGAGCAGCAGCGCCATGCCGCATTCGTGCAAGACAGCCAGCGCCGTGCGCACCAACTGCACGCGGCCCACGCAGAATTAGAACAAACCTTGCGCGCTTGCCAGGCCAGTGAACACCACTTGCGCACTGTGCTGCATGAAATTCACAAGCACTTGATATTAGGCATGACGCACGAGCAACTGCGCCAAATATTGCTGCACCAGCGCCCGTGGTTTGCCCATCCCGCGCCCGATTGGACGCGCCACGTGGAAAGCCTGCTCGTCTGGCAGCAACAGCGCTGGCAACCCGCACGCACCGCGCTGCAAGGCTTAGACGCGGAAACCCAGAGCTTGGAATTGGCCTTGCACCAAACCCACACTGCCTTGACCGCGCTCAGTGATAGTGCCATGCGCTCGCGCATTTTGCACCGCATGGGATATGTCAAACTGCTCGACCGGGTCAATGACGCCATGCGCAACCTGGCGCGCCAAGTACACCAAGTGCGCACCTATGCCGTGCCACTGCCCCAAGATATTGCGCCACAACAGTTTCCCGTCCCGCCACCACGTGCGCCGGGCGCGTTGTACCCCAGCCTCACCGCGCTGGCTGGCACGCCGTTGCGCGTGCTGGAACACGCGCCGCGCCCGCCGGATGCCATCGCCTTCCCTTTGAGCACAGGGCAAGCGTTGTCCTTTATGCTGTATTGCGCTGAAGATGGCCTGTGTCGGCTAGATTTCGCGCTGGCTACTTTCCAGCGCCTGAATCATTGCCTTGTGCGCCTCATTGTGCGCGACCCCAACCAACCCGAGCCGCCGTTGCGCGTAGTATATGCCCAGGCCCTGGCGATGATGGACAATGCCTTGTATCCATTTGAATTTACCGCGTTGGATAACTCTGCTGGCCAAATGTACCACATTGAACTGGATTCGCCAGACGCCAATGAACAGCACACCGTAGCGATCTGGTGCCAGCCGTGCCCGCCACTGGCGCGGCCTGCCACGGAAGTGGCAGGCACATTGCCCGCTTGGGCGCAAGAAGCTTTGCTGTGCCAGGAATGGCTGCCGGTCTGGCGCGCGGAGGGTGATTGTACGCTGGTATTGCACGATCCAGGCGCGCCGCTTACCTTGGCACGCATTTTTGCCCATTTTGCCCGGGGCCTACGCGATGCTGGACGCACGGCGCGCGTGCTGGTGTGGGGGGAAATTCCAGACAGCACGCGCGCTTGGCTGGCCACGCTCACGCCAACCAACGCTTTCACCGTATGCCCGGCGGAGGCAGAGGTCCCAGCTTGGCTGGCCACGCAATGGGCCGTGCTGCCGCCCAGCGCGCCCGTGTGGCTGATTGCGGGGAGCTATTTGCCAACGCCGGACATCATTGCGCGGGCAGAACGCATTTTCGCCGCCGCGCCAGACGCGGACGCGCTGATTCCCCTGGTGCAAGGCGAAGAGGGCCGGGTGTGGGCCGCGTATGGTCATATTGATTTCACCGGGGCCATTACCTCGCAATTCAACGGCTTGCCGATAGAACATCCCTATTTGGGCTATTACCGCCCGGTGTGGGCAGCGGCCCACCCGCTGGCCGTGTTGCGTGCAGACGCCGTGGCCGCATTGGGCGCTGCCTTGCGCGCCTATACCAACGTAGAATACGCACTGAGCGAAGCCATATGGAGAAGCCATAAAAATCATCGCATTACAATGTATTGCGGCGATTTGCGTTTTACTGCCATTCCGCCTGCCGTTGCCCCCGCGCCAGAAACTTGGCACAACGATGCAGCGCGCTTTTTCGCGCGCTGGCAAGACATATTGGCAGCGCAGCCGTGGCTGGCGCGTGCCAGCCGCTTCCCGCTCAATCCGCAAGGCAAGCCGGAAATACTGATTGTAGACGCCACCTTGCCCAGCTTTGATCAAGATTCTGGCTCATTGCGCATTTACACCTTGATGAAATTGCTAATGGAATTGGGCTGGAGCGTGACCTTTTTCCCGGACAATCTCGACAGCAACCCCAAATACCGCGCCCCGCTAGAAGCATTAGGCATTCAAGTTTTTCACGGCTCCTACAGCTTTGGCGATGCCATCATCAACCGCAATTTCGCCGTGGCCATGGTGTGCCGGGTGGACATTGGCCAGCGCTACATCCCGTTCCTGCGCACGGTAACGCCGTCCACGCGAATTTGGTACGACACGGTGGACATTCACTACGTGCGCGAACTGCGCCAAGCAGAAATCGAAAACAACCCAGAACTGGCGCACCGCGCGCAAGAAACCCGGCGTAAAGAACTGGCCAACTGCATTTTGGCGGATTGCGCCTTGGTGGTCACGGACGACGACGGCAAGCATTTGCAAAAAGAATTACCGAGTTTACAATATGTTGTCCTGCCCAACGTCCACACCCAGCCGCCACCACCGTGCAATGGCTATGCGCAACGCAACGGCTTAGTATTCATTGGCAACTATAATCACCAACCCAACGAAGATGCAGTCTTTTTCCTCATCAAGCACATTTTGCCACGCATCCGCGCCCGCTTGCCGGAAATAAAATTTTACGTCATTGGCAGTAACATGAAGCCCGCCATGCGCGATTTGCGCGCAGATGGCGTGGAAATCGTGGGCTGGGTCGATGAAGTTGCGCCCGAATTTGAACAACGCCGGATTTTTGTGTCCTACCTGCGCTACGGCGCGGGCATGAAAGGCAAACTCGGCCAAGCGCTGTCGCTCGGCCTGCCCATTGTCAGCACCACCATTGGCGCGGAAGGCATGGAATTGGTGCACAACCAAACCGCGTTGATCGCCGATGATCCAGACCAATTCGCTAGCGAAGTCATCCGCTTATACCAAGACGAAGCGCTGTGGAACGAACTGTCGCGCCAAGGCCGCGAACATGTGGAAGCGCGCTACGGGGAAAGTGCAGTGCGGCGAATTTTAGCGACCATGCACGCTTAATCCCTCTTCAAAATTCACACCAAAACAGAACCGCAAAGAAATCCGGTTGCGGTGTGGTGGGCGCAATTCAGCTTGGCTGTGGTGGTTGCCGGTTTGTGGGGAGGAGAGTCGTTGTGGTTTATTCCCCATTATTTTACTATGGAAATAGCGCGACGGGAATTGCTGCCAATACCTAAAGAGGATGCTATTGTGGGTAACAAAAAAGACTTTTTTATCAGTTACAACAGCCAAGATAAAGCTTGGGCGGAATGGATCGCCTGGGAAATCGAACAAATGGGCCATACCACAATTATTCAGGCGTGGGATTTCAATGCTGGCGGTAATTTCGTCAACGCCATGCAGGAAGCCGCGAAAAATACAGAGCGCACCATTGCTGTACTGTCACAAAATTACCTTGATGCCCAATTTACGCATCCTGAATGGCACGCCGCTTTTCGCCAAGACCCCAAAGGTGAAAAAGGTCTGCTCATTCCCGTGCGTATCGGTGAATGTGATTTGGATGGTTTGTTATCGCAAATTGTTTACATTGATTTGGTTGGTGTTGATGAAAACCAGGCAGGTCAGGTTTTGCGCGATCAGTTGACAACTATTGTTACCGGTGAACGGCGCAAGCCTAAAGCAAAACCCGGTTTTCCTGGTGCAGCATCAACCGCACCAGCGCAGGAAAACGACAGACCAGCTCCACCGCCACCCGCGCCTGCTGCATCTCAAGCGCAAGCAGCACCTCAGCCAACACCCAGCAGTAGTATTGACCCCAATGAATTATCTGCTTGGTTATTAGAGCGCATGAAGAAAATGTTGTCTGCAATGCTTGATGACATTGCTTTTCAATACGGCGTACCGGACGAATACATACCAGGAAACGCTACTCAAGCAGACAAAGCAAGAGCTACATTGAAATTTGGTAAAGAAAAAGAAGGCGATAATTTGCCTAAACTCCGCCAACTGGTAGCAAAAACAACAAGTCGCCAGTTCCCCCACTAGCCCCATACCCTGCCCCCGCCAACGCTGCTGCCAGCTCCGCTGCTTCTGCATCGCGGCGGTGATAGCCGGTCTGGGCAATCAGGGCTTGTGCCTTTTTCAATT
>DYPE01000030.1 GCA_020720085.1 Dichelobacter nodosus
TGCGACTAGGCGGGAAGCCAGGAATAAATCTCAAGTTATTAGCGGTTGCAGTATAACCCCCTGGAGATTAGTGCGCCAGGACACACCCGGCAAAACGGTTGCAAAATGCCGCTTAAAAGCCGACAAAGCCGCTGGATGGATTGAAATAGACAGCGCAACGGTGCTAAAAAACATCCCGCCGCAAGCCTGGGAATACACCCTCGGCAACCGCTCGGCGTTGGAATGGGTGTTAGACCAATACAAAGAAAAAACCCCAAAAGACCCCACCATCCGCGAGAAATTCAACACTTACCGCTTTGCTGATTACAAAGAACAAGTCATCGAATTGCTCGATAAAGTCTGCCGGGTCAGCGTGGAAACAATGGAATGGATAGATAAAATCAAGGCATTGGCGTGGGCGGATGCGTGATCCAGGTAATCCCACAGCCTGCATTGCGGCAGCGATTCCCGCGCCCTATTTCCGTAGTGAAATAATGGGGAATGTCCAACAACGACTACAGCCCAAGCAACCACAAGCATCCGCTTCGACAAGCTCAGAGCAAGTTCCCGAGTTGAACCATGCGGGAGGGGGCGACCTGGCCGGTGTCGTTGATGATGCCAATGCCGAGGAATTCGCCTGTGGTGGAGATTATTTTGACGCGGCCCGAGGTGGGCGCGCGTGGGACTTGGACGGCTTGGCCTTTGCGTAAGTAGTAGGCCATGTCATCACTGACCATCACTTCGACCCAGTTGGGCAGGGCGGCGGCCATGGGCGTGAGGTGGGCATGTAGGGCTGATTCGCCTTGTTCGGCTGCTTCTTGCAAGGTTTCGAGCGAAATCATGTCGGAAAAAGGGGTCACCTCAATGCGGCGTAGGGCGCTGACGTGGCCGCCGCATCCCAGTTCGCGGCCCAAATCCTCGGCCAGGGCGCGGATATACGTGCCTTTAGAGCAGTGTACGTCTAGTTCGATGTCGTGGCCGTGAAACGCGCGTACGGTGAGCGCGAAAATGGTGACTTGGCGTGCTTCGCGCTCTACTTCGCGGCCTTGGTAGGCGAGTTTGTATAGGGGTTGGCCATTTTGTTTGATCATGGAGTGCATGGGCGGAATTTGTGCGATGGGGCCGCGAAAATGGCTAAGCGCGGATTCCAGTTGCTGTGCGCTAATTTCGGGGACAACATGGGTTTCAATCACCGTGCCTTCAGCATCGCCGGTGGTGGTGCGCACGCCTAACGTGCAGGTGGCGCGGTAGCGTTTGTCTGCGTTGAGTAAATAACCCGATAATTTTGTGGCTTCGCCTAGGCACAGCGGCAGTAGGCCGCTGGCCATGCGATCCAGGCTGCCGGTGTGGCCAGCTTTGGCCGCGCCGAACAGACGTTTGACTTTTTGTAGCGCAACGTTGGATAACATGCCGATGGGTTTATCCAATAGCACGATTCCGTTGATGTTTTTTCCAGTGCGGCGGGCCATGCAAAAATTCCTGCTTAGGAAACGCCCGAATTCCGGGCTTGGGGATGCAGTCCGTGCAGCAGGGCATCCAGCCGCAGGCCGTTCTCCAGGGAATGGTCAAAATAAAAGTTGAGTTTAGGTGTGATGCGCGTGGTCAGCCGCTTCGCTAAAATATGGCGCAATTGCGGTGCCCGTTCTTGCAAATAACTTCGGGTTTCCGTGTGATTCCATTCGCCGCCAATCACGGTGAAAAATACTTTGGCGTTGGTTAAATCGGGGGATACGTCCACCCCGGACACGGTAACCATGCCCAGTTCACGGGCATTCAGTTCGCGGGAGATTAAATCGGCCAATTCCCGTTGGATGAGTTCGCCCATGCGGCGCGTGCGTTCCTTCATGCGTTACACCACCCTGGCTACTTGCACGCGCTCAAATACTTCAATTTGGTCATTGGCTTGAATGTCATTGTAGTTTTTCACGCCAATGCCGCATTCCGTGCCAGCCCTGACTTCATTGACGTCGTCTTTGAAACGGCGCAACGATTCGAGTTCGCCAGTGAAAATTACCACGTTGTTGCGCAACACGCGGATCGGGTTATTGCGCCGTACCATGCCATCAATCACTACGCAACCCGCTACAGCGCCCAGTTTGGAGGAGCGGAACACTTCGCGCACTTGGGCCAAGCCAATGAATTCTTCACGAATTTCTGGTGCGAGTTTGCCATTGATGGCTTTTTTCACTTCATCAATCGCTTCGTAAATCACGCTGTAGTAATGAACGTCTACGTTTTCTTCGGCAATCAATCGCCGCGCGCCTGTATCCGCGCGCACGTTGAAGCCAATGATAATGGCTTTGGAGGCAATGGCCAGCGATACGTCCGTCTCAGCAATGCCGCCCACGCCAGCAAATACAATGCGTACTGCAACTTCCGGCGTGGAAAGGGTTGCCAGTGAGTCGCGCAACGCTTCCAACGAGCCGTTGACATCGGTTTTGAGCACAATGTTGACGGAGTTGATTTCGCCAGTTTCCATTTGGGTGAAGAGGTTTTCCAGCTTGGCTTTTTGTTGGCTGGCCATTTTCACTTCGCGGAATTTGCCTTGGCGGAACAACGCAATTTCGCGTGCTTTGCGTTCTTCAGCCACCACGATGGCCTCGTCCCCCGCTGATGGAATGCCCGATAAACCAAGCACTTCTACTGGAATGGAGGGGCCGACGCTTTTTACGGGCTGGTTATTTTCATCAAGCAGGGCGCGGATTCTGCCATATTCTTGGCCAACCAGTAGCACGTCACCTTTTTGGAGTAGGCCACGTTGCACCAAAATGGTTGCCACCACGCCCAGGCCGCGATCCAGGCGGGATTCAATTACCATGCCTTTGGCTGGGCCAATGGCGATGGTTTTCAATTCTAAAACTTCAGCTTGCAGCAAAATCGCGTCGAGCAATTCATCAATGCCCAGCCCCTTTTTGGCGGACACGTTGACAAACATGGCGTCACCGCCCCATTCCTCGGCCACTACGCCGTGTTGCACCAATTCCTGGCGCACTTTGTCAGGGCTGGCATCGGGTTTGTCGATTTTGTTCACTGCCACTACGATGGGCACACCTGCGGCTTTGGCATGTTGCACCGCTTCAACAGTACGCGGCATTACGCCATCGTCTGCTGCGACCACCAGCACCACAAGGTCAGTGACCTGTGCGCCACGCGCGCGCATGGAAGTGAAGGCTTCGTGGCCAGGCGTGTCGAGGAAGGTAATCATGCCCTTGGGCGTTTCCACGTGGTATGCGCCGATGTGCTGGGTGATGCCGCCCGCTTCGCCAGCCGCCACGCGGGTGCGACGGATGTAGTCAAGTAAGGAGGTTTTGCCATGATCCACGTGGCCCATGATGGTGACCACTGGCGCGCGCGGCACTTCTTCGCCTTCATGCACTTGTTCGGATAATTCGGCTTCTAACTCATTGTCGCGGATGGCAATTGCCTTGTGGCCCATTTCTTCGACTACAATGGTGGCAGTTTCTTGGTCAAGAATTTGGTTCAACGTGACCGGAGTGCCCATTTGGAACAATTTGCCGACCAGTTCCGCGCCTTTGACCGACATTTTTTGTGCCAGGTCAGCCACGGAGATGGTTTCAGGAATGCGCACTTCACGCACCATCGGCGCGGTGGGCAGGGTAAAGCCATGCGGCATTTTGGCTTTATTTTTTTTGCGCAAGCCGCCCCGGCGTTTCACGCCATCATCGTCCTCATCGCCGAGCATGACGGAACGTTTGACGAATTTTTGCGGTTTATTTTGTGCTTTCGCTTTGTCTTCCCGCTCTTTTTCCTTGGCGCGAGCCGCAGCCGTGGGGGCCGGAGTTTTCTTTTTAACTGCTTTGTTTTTGTCATCCGCTGCCGCAGAGGGTGTGGTGCCGGTGGGTTTGTACGGCGGGCGATCTCCGCCAGGGCGCGGCTCTCTGGGTCTGCGTGTATCAGTCTCGCCTGCACGGGGCGGCGGCCTACGATCGGTGTGACTCGTGGGGCGGCGGGGCGACGGTGGGGTATGGGTTGCTGCCGTGGCGGTCACTACGGGTTCCGGCGGCGTAGGCGCTACTGTCGTTTCTGCTGGCGGCTGTGCGTTTTTCTCTGGCTCAGGTTGCGGTGTGGGCGGGTCTTGCGCGTCGGCAAGTTGCGTTGCGACAGGCGGCGTTGCCGTTATCACGTTATCTGCAATGGGAGCCTCGGATTGCATTTCACTGGCATCGTCAACGATGGCAGATTCTTTGCCCAATTCTTGTTCAGGCAGTTCGCTGCGCTTGACGTAGGTGCGCTTTTTGCGCACTTCAATGCTGACGGTTTTTTTACCTTGAGCACCAGGCACGCGAAGTTCGCTGGTTATTTTGCGTTTTAGAGTGATTTTATTCGGCCCGCCTAAACCTTCCTTGCCATGAGTGTGGCGTAGATAATTTAGTAAGGTCTTCTTTTCTTCCTCGTTCACCAAATCTTCCAATTTTTTGCCGTGAACGCCTGCTTCCCGCAATTGGAAAAGCAGTTTGTCCTCGGCAATATGAAGAGCCTCAGCGAATTGTTTTACTGTTGCGTCTGCCATCCCAACCCCCAAAAATTATTCATTCCGACCTGTTTCTGCGTCGGAAAACCAATGGGCGCGGGCGGCCATAATCCATTTACCCGCCTGTTCTTTATCCATACCGTCCACTTTTAATAAATCTTCCACTGCCTGTTCGGCCAAGTCCTCACGTGAGAGAATGCCGTGCGCCGCCAATTGGCGCGCCAATTCAGCGGGCATTCCGTCCATGGCCAGCAAATCTGCTGCTGGCTCTTTGTCGCCGCGTTCTTCGCTGGCAATCAGTTGCGTCAGCAGTGCATCTTTAGCACGGCTGCGTAACTCATGCACGATGTCTTCGTCAAATCCCTCAACTTCCAACAATTCCGCCAAGGGGATGTAAGCCACTTCCTCCACGCTGGAGAAGCCCTCTTCCACCAAAATGGCGGCAATATCTTGTTCCACTTGCAGTTGATCCATGAAAATTTGGATGAGGCGCTGCGCTTCGGTATTGCGTTTGGCTTCGGATTCTTGATGGCTCATGACATTTAGCGTCCAACCGGTCAATTGGCTGGCAAGCTTTACATTTTGTCCACCTTTGCCAATTGCCTGCGACAGTTGGCCGTCTTCTACCACCACATCCATACTGTGCGTTTCTTCGTCCACCACGATGGAATCAACGTCTGCCGGCTGCATGGCATTAATTACATATTTGGCTGGATTTTCGTCCCAAATAATAATGTCTACCCGTTCGCCACAGAGTTCGTTGGATACCGCTTGCACACGCGAGCCGCGCATCCCCACACAAGCGCCCACCGGATCAATGCGCTGATCGCGGGCACGCACGCCGATTTTAGCGCGCAGACCCGGATCGCGCGATACTCCGGTGATTTCAATAAGGCCCTCGCCGATTTCGGGGACTTCTAGGGTGAACAGTTTCAGGAGCAATTCGGGCACTGTGCGGCTTAAAAACAGTTGCGGGCCGCGTTGTTCTGGGCGCACGGCCTTCAAACAACCGCGCAACCGATCGCCGATGCGCACATTTTCGCGGGGAATCATGTCCTCGCGTGCAAACATGGCTTCAATGTTATTGCCCAAATCAAGAATGATGCAGCCTTTGTCCAGGCGCTTTACCGTGCCACCGATTAGGTCGCCAACACGCTTGCGGTAGGCTTCGACGATTTGCGCGCGCTCGGCTTCGCGTACTTTTTGCACAATGACTTGGCGCGCAGTTTGGGCGGCAATGCGCCCACCAAAACTCACGGATTCTATAGGCTCGGAAATATAGCCGCCCACAGCAATGCCTGGCAATTTGACCTTGGCAGAAGACCATGGCAACTCCCGTTCTGCTGCATGTGGCACGTCATCTTCCACCACCAACCAACGGCGGTATGCTTGATAATTGCCGCTGTCGCGGTGGATGGTCACCACAATATCCCAGTCCGCACCATATTTTTTTTTGGTGGCACTGGCCAGCGCGCTTTCCAGCGCGTCGAAAATAATGGCGCTGTCCACGCCCTTTTCGTTGGAAACCGCTTCCACCACGGCTAAAATTTCTTTTGTCATTGTATTTCCTCGTCCTTATGGCCCATTCGCCTTAAGTGTCCATACCAAACCGTGACCAGACACGCGAGATAGCATTCCGCGCGTCAGGCAGAATATGGATACATGAATATTTTTCGCGGGGTAGTTACGGTACACGGGACGCTTAGATATTTTCTATCAGGGAGTTACATGGTTAGGCGGGCTTTTTCGATGAGTGCGAACGGCAGGCGGTGGACAGTGTCCTGGATTTCTATTAACACCTCATTTTCATTGCAACCTTGCAAAACTCCAATATAATTTTTTTGGTTTTCCACCGCCTGGCGCAAACGGATACGCGCCTGGCGTCCACTGTAACGGCTAAAATGCTCCGGCGTAAACAAGGGCCTGTCGATCCCTGGCGAAGAAACTTCCAGGGTATAGCGTTCCCGCACTGGGTCTTCCACGTCTAGCAGTCCGCTGATTTGGCGGCTGACCCGTTCGCAGTCTTCTACCCGTATACCCTGTGGCTGGTCAATGTATACGCGCACTATCAAGTCACCGCGATCCCGTACCCGTTCCACACCCACCAGCTCATAGCCTAGGCCCACTACCGTTGGCTCCAGCAATTGTTGTAACTGTGTGTCTTGCAACGCAATGCTACTCCACAAATAAAAAATGGGCCAAAAGCCCACTTTAGAAAATCCATTCTTCTCAAGGTGCTGTCCTTCCCAAGCAGATAGGGGAAATGGTCAACCTTTATCCCTTTTTCGAGAGGAAGGCATTGTACTATATTAGCCCGCTTAAACACAACGTTATGATCTCGCGGGGGTGCCCGGCCTGGCTATCCCATTCCCGCCCGCCCGAATCCTGTGTAGAATAGGCCATTGGCGCGACAGGTTTTGCGTTAAATTTAAGGCTAGAGCCAGGGGCTTGCCATTGCACGGTATCCCTAGGACATGGCGCATTCTATACTTTATGATGAGTTAAATATTATTTAAGGAGCAATTCATGGCTAGTATCAACGAACTTTGCACAGATATTGTGCGCTCGGTGGATTCTGCGCTAGGTTGTGCTGTGGTAGATTTGAGCACTGGGCTGTTGTTGGGGGTGTATCATAATATTCCTTATTTTACACAGTCTTATCTGGATGCAGTGGCTGCCGCTGCGGTAGATATGATGCGCGGTAAAAATGTGAAGGCCGTGGAAGATATGTTGTCCAATATGCGCGGCAGCTCGCAAGCGAATATGATTGAAGAAGTGCAGATGACCACGAAAAATACTTACCATTTCATGGCGGTGATTCCTGACAAGCCGAATTCCATGGTGGTGCTGATTACCAGCAAAAAAGCCAACTTAGGCATGGGCTGGTCCGCTGTGCGTCAGGCGTTGCCCAAACTGGCTCCGTTGTGCCCATAACCCAGCGCGCGGGTATGGCCGTGGAGTTTCTATTCCAAGTACACATGGCCGGTATGCGCCGTGGTCGCACATGCCCTGCGCAATAACTCAACGCCATGCTTGAATTGCCCAAGCGTGGCGAATGTGCGTATACGCCTTTTTTCTGTGAAGAAAATATCTGGCGGTTAGGTAACCGCCTGCGCCAAGGCGGGTTTCCTTCTGTGCAGGGTACTGTGCTGTTTTTTTCCAATGCAAGCCGACAAGCACCGTTGCGCAAGCAGCGGTTGGGCAGCCCCAATGATGATACGCAAGCTGTATTATGGGATTACCATGTGGTGCTGCATTGGCAAGACGAGGGGCATGGCAGTGTTATCCTGGATTTCGATTCGTGCTTGCCCTGGCCCTGTGCCACGGCAACGTATTGTGCGGAAACCTTCCTGCCTTGGCCGCAAACGCCCCTCCCTTTCCGCATCCAAACGCGGTTAGTTCCACTCACTGAGTATTTGACGAATTTCCGCTCGAATCGCACGCATATGCTGGATCAGGCGGGCATTCCACGTTGCGCCTTTCCGCCCTATCCACCGTTATTGCCCCAGCACTCGCGGGCGGTGGATTTATCGCGGTATATCAACATGTCCGATCCCTCGTGCGGCCCTATCTGCTGGTGGCCGGAGTTTCCCTCCCGGTTGACAAGCGCCTGATTGGCGCTGTTCCAGCTTTAGGCTGGACGTGAAGCCAACCAATTTTTACCCGCGATCAGCAGGCCCAGACCGAAAAATGCGCCAGGCGGTAAAATTGCCAATAAAAATCCCCGGTATTCTTCAATCACGGTAATCGTCATCCATTCCGCGCCCGCGCCAAACATCAGTTCAGCCTGGGCGAGCAAAGTGCCGTGGCCCGCCAATTCGCGCACAGCCCCCAACAAAACCAGGGCTAACGTTGCGCCCAAGCCCATCATTAAGCCGTCTAGCAAGGACAATCCCAGCGGATTTTTCGAGGCAAATGCTTCAGCACGACCAATAATCACGCAGTTGACCACGATCAACGGAATGAAAATCCCCAGCACCAAGTACAAGTCATATAAAAATGCTTTGAACACCAGGTCAATCACCGTGACCATGGTGGCAATAATCAGAATAAACACCGGAATACGCACTTCTGGGGGTATCGTAGTGCGCAGGCTGGATACCAAGCCATTGCTGGCGACCAGCACCAGCGTGGATGCCAGGCCCAAGCCCAGGCCATTCACCACGGAGCTGGTAACGGCCAACAGTGGGCACAAGCCCAACAATTGCACAAAACCTGGGTTATTGCGCCATACCCCATCTTGTATAATTTTCCAAACCAGTGGATTCATTGCCATATCTCCGCTTGATGTTGTTGGTAATACTGTAGCGTATTGTACACGCCTCGCACCACAGCGCGCGGGGTGATGGTCGCGCCTGTGAATTGATCAAATTCGCCGCCATCTTTTTTCACGGCCCAGCCGACTTGGCCTGGATTATCCAGGGATTTGCCCGCAAACGCCAAAATCCATGGCGAGCGCTTGGCTTCAATCAAATCGCCCAGCCCCGGGGTTTCGGTATGTGCAGTGACACGCACGCCCAGCAACGTGCCATCAGGCTGTATACCCACCAGCAGGCGGATCAAGCCGTTATAGCCATTGGGCGCGGCAGAAGCGATGATGACAGCCACGGGTTGTTGTTGGTTGCGCGCACGATACATCGTCACCGGCTCAGGCACGCCCAGCAGCGCTGCATCCTGTGCTTGGCGGGTATCCTCCAACAAGGCGTTGTCGTAACTGCCTGGCAATACAAGTTGATTCAACATCATCAGCATGGCATCGCGCTCATTTTGCTGAATGCGTGCGTAGGTGAATTGAAAAGTCAGCACCAGCACCATCGTGCCAGCAGTGGCGAACATCGCGAGCGTAACGCTCAGTTTAGTCATGTTTTTTAGCATGGATGCGGTCATGGGAATCGATTGGCTAAAGATAAATTAGGGAACGCGGGTCGGCACGGTGCGCCCATTTTACCTGGGCGGGATGGATATGGCCATGAATGGCGTAAGTGCGACTATTTTTCAAGCGTAGGTTATGCGCGCCAGCGAAGCCGCCAGGATTGGTGAATGCGCGGCGAGCGTTGGAAATCGAACGGCACGCTGGGCCAGGGTTCGATGTGGTAGCGCGCCAACGCGGGGGTGTCAAGGCTGAATTTTTGGTGGTGACAGGAAAATAGCAGTACGCCGTTGGGGCTAATGCGGCGCATGGCAGCGTCAATCAGCGTCACGTGGTCGCGCTGGATATCCAAATCACGCGCCGTGCTTTTGGAATTGGAAAATGTGGGCGGGTCGAGCAGCGCCAGGTCGAATGACTCTTGGCTCTGGCGCAGCCAGTCCAGACAATCGGCGCGTTCCAGACGATGATGTACGCCGCTAAAGCCGTTGCGCGCCAGGTTTTTGCCCGCCCATTGCAAATAGGTATTCGACAAATCCACGCTCACGCTTGCGCGTGCGCCGCCCAGCGCCGCTTGCACGGTGGCGGTGGCCGTGTAGGCGTACAAATTCAAAAACCGCAGTCCATGCGCTTGACTGCGAATCCAGCGCCGCACGTCGCGGTGATCCAAAAAAACGCCGGTGTCGAGATAATCCGTGAAATTGGCAAAAAATACCGCGCCATCTTCATGAACTTCATGTAATTCGCTGCGGTTATCCTGTTTGCCATATTGCTGGTAGCGGCTTTGCGGTCGCCGCGTTTTGACAAATATCCGTTCCCTGGGCAATGCCAGCGTGGCGCTGGCAGCCAGAATGGCCTGCTCCAGCCGGTGCGCGGCCTTGTCCGGGTCTATGCCAGAGGGCGGCGCGTATTCCTGCACATGTGCCCAGTGTTGATACCAATCCATTGCCACTGCGTATTCTGGCAAATCGGCGTCATACACGCGGTAGCAGGCCACGCCCTCGCGTTGCGCTTGTTTGCCCAGTAGGCGCAGGTTTTTGGCCAAACGGTTGGCCAGCATGTGGCCACCCTCGTCCAGCGCATCGACCTGGGCGGGCGCGGCCTCTGCTGCTGGCGGGCGCGGCGGGCGGGCGGGCAGATAACGTTCCGGTTCCAAGGGCATGTGCAGCAATTGGCACGGCAGTGGGCCGTTGCGGAATTGGACGGTTTTTTCAGCGCGCCAGCCAGTGGCTTTGCCCGTGTCACTGTCTGGCGCGATGATTACAGCACGGCTGCCGTTAAAGTGGGCGTACAATTTTTCCCCCAGCAGGCGATACAGCGGCTGCACGCGCTCGGTTGCTTCCAAGCGCTCGCCATACGGCGGATTGGCGGCAATCAGGGCAATGGCGCAGTGTTCCGGCGACTGTAAGCGCGCCAGCGGCTGGCATTCCAGGCGGCACACAGCACCTAATCCGGCGCGCTGAAGATTGCGTGCTGCGGCTTGCACGGCCTTGGCGTCGGCGTCAAATCCTACCAAGCAGGGCGCGTGCGCCAGGCCAGCCTGTTTGCGTTCGTGCGCTTCGTCCAGCAGCGTTTGCCACAAATCGGCGTCGTGTTGCAGCCAGAACGCACTGCCAAATGCTTCGCGTAGCAATCCAGGCGCAATGTCCGCTGCCATCCAGCCGCCTTCAATGAGCAAGGTGCCAGAACCGCACAACGGGTCAAGCAGGCCGCCGCTGTACGCCTGTGGCCAACCAGCGGAGGCCAGCAGTGCGGCGGCTAAATTTTCTTTGAGCGGTGCAGGGCCACCGTCGGCGCGGTAGCCACGGCGGTGCAGGCCATGGCCAGACAAATCCAGCGCCAGCGAGGCTTCATGACGTTCCAGGTGCAATTGCAGAATGATATGGGGATGTTCTAAATCCACCGATGGACGGCTGCCGCAACGTTCGCGGAAATGGTCGGCAATGGCGTCTTTGGCTTTGAGCGCGGCGAAATGGGTTTGCGTCAGCGGCGATCCTTTGGCGCTGACATGGATGGCAAAAGTATGCTGCGGGCCAAAATGCGCTTCCCAGTCGATTTCACGCGCGCCGTCGTACAATTCTTGCGGGGTGTGGCAGGGAAAACGATGCAATGGCAATAAGATACGGCTGGCCAGCCGCGACCATAAACACAGGCGGTACGCAGTTGCCAATGATGCGTCGAAAAATACGCCACCTTGCGTGGTTTTTAGCGGATGCGCGCCCAGCGCCTGGCATTCGGTGGTGAGCAAGGCTTCAAACGGGTGAGGAACCGTGACAAACAGTTGCAAGGGAATTACGGTAACTGGCCAGGCACGATGCTCAGACCGTGTTGCGCCCAATACACAATGCCGCCGCGCAGATTGATAACATTATCATAGCCATACTGTTGCAAATACATACACGCCTGCGCCGAGCGTGCGCCGGTGCGGCAGTAAATGATGACCTGACCGGTTTTGGGAATTTCGCTCATGCGCAATGGTAGCGTGGCAAGCGGCATGGCGATATGGCCAGGCAGCGCGCCCGCTGCAATTTCACCGGGTGTGCGCACATCGATCAACACCGGCGGCGAATTTTGCTGCAACAACGCCGCCAATTCATTGGGTTCAATTTCCTTTACATACATGCGTTAGCCTTTATCCGCGCATCACAATCTAAAATAACAACCAATTTATTTTTGCCTACTAGCGTAAAACCAAGGACGCTTGCTGGTTGAGCCACTGAAAAGGTGCCAATAATCCCTTATAACCCGTGTTGTTGTCAAATACGGTTCTGGCGGTAAAATGGCAAAAAACGGCTTTTATTAGTCGGCGTTGCTGCTTGCGCGTTGTTTGCGCGCTTGTTTGGGATCCGCTTGCAATGGGCGGTAAATTTCCACGCGGTCGCCAGCACGGGCAGTTTGCGCCAGACTGGCTTGGCGGCTAAATATGCCGATTTTTTGCTGCGTTAGGTCAATTTCGGGGTGGCGTTGCAGAATGCCCGATTGTTCGATAATTTGGTGCAAGGTGCTGTTGGCCGCTGCTTGCACGGTAACTACGGTTTGTTCGTGTGGCAGCGCATAGGCGACTTCCACGGTAATCAATGCGTCAGACATGGCCATACCGTTGTTGTGCGCGGTGGATGAACGCATCCACCAGTGAGTTGAGAATTGAGGAAAATACCGGTTCTAGTGCCAGGCGCACCAGGCGGTTGGAAAATTCAAATTCCATGTCCAGCGATACTTTGCTGCCTGCATTGCCTAAGGGTAAAAATTGCCAGCGGCCATACAGGTGGCTGAATGGGCCTTTAATAAGGTGCATTTCCAGCCATTGGCCTGGTTCGCTGTGGTTGCGAGTGACAAAGGTTTTTTCTAATCCAGCGCGCGCCAGGGTGATGGAGGCTTGCACGGCATCGGCCTCGCGCGCCACAATGCGGGCATTTTTGCACCAGGGCAAAAATTCGGGGTACGATTCTATGTCTTCAACCAAATCAAACATTTGTCTTGGCGCGTAGGGCACCAGCGCGGTTTTGTGAATGGTGGTCATGACGGCGTGTTCTTTCCCGTGAAATGGGCGATGGCGCGGTGATCTTTTTTGGTGGGCCGCCCGCTGCCAGGCGCACGTTCGATGGTGCCAACGCGCAGATGCTGTTTGGCAGTCTCGCGCCGTGCCAGGCTGTCCTCGGTTTCGTTGTATAGCAATGCGGCTTCGCTGGCAGATCGGCGTTGATCGGACAGCACGCGAACGATCACGGTGCGCGCCCATACGCCCGTGCCGATGGAAATTTGTTCGCCAATGCGTACGGTTTTGGATGGCTTGGCGCGTTCGCATTGTGCGCCAATCCGTACCTTGCCGCCTTGAATGGCGTCCGTGGCCAGCGTGCGCGTTTTGAAAAAACGCGCCGCCCATAACCATTTGTCTAACCTTAGTTTTTCTGTGTCGTTTTGCATGATGTCGAGAGGAATGGGTTGGCAGAAAAGACCAAATGAGTTGTCAGTGATTAGCCAGCCAGGTAGATACCGTCTCTCCTGTCAAGTCCGAAGTGCTGTGGAAAATTGGCTGGGCAAAACGTCCCTTCGGCAGAGCTTCAGGACACTGCTTTTTGTTTTGCCCACCATAATGTTGCAACGAATTGGTGGGCAACGAAAAGATGTTGCCCACCCTACCGGGCTACCGGGCTGGATACCAGGACTTCCTCTGCGTTTGCGCCGCGAAACATGACGCTATTGCTGGGGTCAGGTTAGGGTGGCGTTGTTTGCCCACTAATTTCATCCAGCAGACCGCGTTGGCGAATCTTCTTAATCAACTCTTCGGAAAACTCCGAGGGTTGAATCGGGCCGTATTGGCTAATCATGAATGCCGGAAAATGGGCGGTCTGACTGGTAAATACCACCCGGCGCGGCCCACCTTGAGCATTGATTAGAAATGGCATCCGTCCATCTGTTTCCGCATACAATACCCATAACTCATAACGGTCTGGATATATCAGCAAAAATGCGGGAGGATAACTCACCAAATTCGCCACGCTTTCCGCTTCCTTGCTCTCGCCGAAAGTTTCCATATTCGGCATGAAAATAAGTGGGCCGGACATGCCTTGGCGATGATAACCGCGTAATTGTAGTTTAATCCGCGAATTTGGATATTTTCCTGTGTAATCAATGATTTCTATTTCAGGTAAATCCAGGGTATACAGCGTATCCATGCCGCCGGGAATATAATCTACAGAAACATGTGGCGGACACGGTTCGGTTTTGACGTTGCTGCTGGTGCCTACTGCGCCAGCGAGTACCCCTTTCTTGATTTTGCTCTTGCCAGTGAGTTTGTTCACCAAGGAGGCAAGATAAGGAATTTCATACTCGTTAATAGTGGTATCTACTAAAGCAAGGGTACAGGTGTAGGGCGCGACTTCAATGCTGGCATTGGTGCTAATCGCGGTAGTCTCGCTGATTTCTGTGCCTTCACTCCATTCCTCGCCCACTTCAAGTCCCGCTTCAACAGAAGCTGTCACCGCCGTGCCCACGCCCAGTGGCGAGCCGCTGACTTCAACACTTAATCCAACAGTCACGCTTTTACTCACCGATTCCGTCCAACTGTTCGACCAGGTTTGCGAACTTTCTGCCGACAAGCCGTGCTCCATAGTAAGTGCGCCGCTGCCACCGAAATTATCCAGCCGACTGGTCATGGTGAAGGTGTCGCCAGCTTTGGTGATACGCCCCTTTTGCAAATCCATTTTGACCATTTCGTAATTCATCCATTTGACCATGATGGAAGACATTTTGTCGTTCAAAGGATTGGTATGATCAAAGCTGAGGCTGTAACCGTTATTGGCATCAAGCGTATCCGCAGGCCAGCCCTCGGCATTAGGGGCTGGCGAAATTTTGGGGATTTCATACACCGCTTCGCTGTCCGTGCCGTCGTAAGCACCGTAATAAATCGCTGCAACATCTTCCGGCACTTGGATTGAACTTATCCGGTCATTCGCCATCGTATAGGGATACAAACGGCCTTCGCCAAGTTTCTCTATTCCGCCGTCATCAAAAGGTACCGGATTTTTAGGGTCACTGGAAACCGCCAGCGGTGCATTTGCACTAAACGCCTGCATTCCTTCATCTTCCTTGTAATCATAGTTAAAATATACCCATACCAGGGATTTCAAGGTTTCTGCGGTACATTCTTCTACCTGAAACGAGTGGATACTGTCGCTAAAATCGGGCAACACGACATAATCCGTTTGCGTCCTCCCGTATTTCGGATACAGCGTAATCTTTCTGCCGCGATATGATTCGTGCTGATAAATCGTCACGCAAGTATTGCCCTCCAGACGAGCGGAATTAATGGCATCTCCCCAGCTAATCGAATCTAAATTACTTTCATCAGCGGTGAAACTGCGGGAATCGCCCTTCAGATGGTCATCCTTATAGAAGGTCACTTTCGCGGCTTCAGCCAAGGATGAAACAGACAGGGCGGTGATCAGGGAAAGCATGACTAACAGTTTGGGTGTTTTCATGGTTGACTCCTACCAAATTAAAGTAAAGGCTGTATTTTTACAGATGACAGATAATGTTTTTTGCATCAATGGCAACGCAAGATGCCCTGGTAGCCCGCGTAGGGCGGATAAAGCGCGTCTTTATTGCGCCGTCATCCGCCATGATGGAATCCCAAAATGTCGCATGACGCTATCGCTTATGCGACCTACGCGGGCTTAATAGCCTCATGGCATGGGGCGGGATACCCGGGAGAGTGGATAAATGATTTATTCCACGACAATCCGTGCATTGATCGGTTGTATTGGACGATTGTTAGGATGGTGCATGGTATGGGTGAATTTTTCAATTTGCGCAGCGGAGGCGGTGAGCGGAGTTTTCAGCACCAACCAGCGCACACCTTCGGTACACGGCGGCGTGGTCAACGAGCCATTAAAACGATAATAATCGCGGTTTGATGGCAGCAGCGCCGCCGCGTCCACCGCCGAAGTCAGCGTTTGTTTCTCATTGGCTTTTTCTGGCATTTGCGCCCACGCTTTTTCTAATTCGGGATTCGCTTCGCCTTCGTTAAACATCACGCCAATGACCGCCAAATTGCCATCTTTATCGGCATGGACAAAATGCGCTTCAAGCGCAAAGGCGTTGCCTTCAATGGTATTTTCGCTGGGCGCGTGGAAATGGAATTGTTTAAGTTCAAATAATTGCCCGCCAAGGGTAATGCTGCTACCGGCGCGGTAATTGACTTGGACAGTGTGACCGTTGTTGATGATTTCGTTGCCGCCTGCTTGATAGGCGAAACTGATTTCCGGCAAATTGCCGTCAATCATGGCGGTTAAATTCACCGGCGATTGATTTTTGCCCGCAGCGCACGGCGCAAATTCCGCTGCCAATTTGCCCCACTGTTCGGGACCCTCTGCACCTGAATATGTCCAATGCGGGGTGTTATCGCCCGCAAACACCGCGAATGAACCGCATACACTTGCCATTGCCACAGAAAGAACCAGCGTTGTTTTCATCGTTTGTACCCTTTTATATGAGAATAGTAACTACCTACCCGCCTAAAACAAAATCTTCACCGCAGAGGCGCAGAGAACGCAAAGAACAACCAAAACCAAGAAAGCCAAAACTCAATAAAAATATTAAACTGTTTTTCTTTCTGTTGTTTTCTCCGCGTCCTCTGCGCCTCCAATCCTCTCAACTTAACGTAATATATTGATTTTTATTTAATTATTTTTTGTGTGAACCCATCGCGGAGGCATGCCGTCAGGATACACCAAGGTTCTATACCGGTGTGTCGCCACTTCATAGCACCCTTAACGCAAGGAGATTGAAATAAATATCTTTATAAATCAATTGACTGTTGCTAGGTTGAGAGGATTGCGGTAGCCCGGGCAACATTTTTACCGTTGCCCACCATTTCGTGCTATTGCACGGTGGGCAAAACAAAAAGGTGTTTTGTCCACTACCTGTACATATTTTAACGGATAGCGCAGATTATTGCTTCTCTTCCGCCTTAATTTCGTCCACCGGTTGGGGCGGATCGCTTGGCGGTGGCGGCGCAATGGGTGCTTCCTGTGGCGGCGCAGGCAAGGGCATGGACTCCACTGGGGTGGATTCCACTGGCGCTGGCACTACGCTGGCTTGCATCCGTAACGGCGCGGGATCACCGGGCAGTACGGTCATAAAATCGTCCAATACCGGCAGCATAGGGATTTCGTGCGCAGGCAGCAAGCTTTTATCGTTTTCTTGCTGCTGCAATTGCAGTTTGCGCATGTCCTGATATTTTTGTTGACTAAGCTGTTGTTCGCGCTCTGTGCCGCGCAGAATGGTGGGGCGGAGGAACACCAGTAAGTTGCGCTTGGTTTTATCGGCTTTTTGGTAGCGGAATAGGCCGCCGACCAACGGAATATCGCCCAGTCCAGGCACTTTTTGCGTGGTGTCGGTCAAGGTTTCATCCATCAAGCCACCCAGCACCACCATGCCGCCGTCATCCACCATCACGGTGGTTTTGATGGTGCGTTTGTTGGTTACCACGTCAGCCGTGGCGATGGGGCTGCGCGTGACGCTGGAGACTTCTTGTTCGATTTCGAGCTTGATGCTGCTGCCTTCGTTGATTTGTGGCTTGACGCGCAATTTTAAGCCCACGTCTTCGCGCTTGATGGTTTGAAAGGGATTGGTCGCGCCCGCTGCGGCGCCCGTATTGGTGTATTGGCCCGTTACAAAGGGCACATTTTGGCCGACCACAATTTCAGCCTCTTGGTTGTCCAGCGTGACCAAAGACGGCGTGGACAATACATTGGTGCCGCCGCTGCCCGCCAGCGCCTTGAGCAGCACGGCGAAGTTGATGCCATTGCTGTTGTTAAATCTGCCGCCGCCGAGCAGTGCGCCGTCGCCTACGTTGACGTTTTGCGGGGTATTGCCCAGCAGCGAGGCTGCGAGACTGGCGATGCCAGCCGCACCGCCAAAGTTAATCAAGCCTACCGGGCCGCTGCCGCCAGAACTGCCATCAGCAACCCACTGTACGCCTAATTCCTTGATTTTAGTGCTTTCAATTTCAGCAATCACCGCTTCCACCATCACTTGCGCGCGCCGCACGTCCAGTTGGCGGATTACCGCAGCCAAGGTTTGTTGCACATCCGGCGCGGCGGTTATAATTAAACTGTTAGTCGTTTCATCGGCTTGGATGTTGGTGGCCACGGTTTTTTTGCCCGCTGTGGCGTTGTCCACGGGGGCACCTGGCGCGGGCGATGTTGGGCTACTGGCCGAATGTTGGCCTGCCAGGCTGTCGCTAACGCCTTGTAATACAGACATTAGGTTTTTGGCTTGGGCGTAATGCAAAAATACCACCTGGGTGTTGCCCACAGTTTCCAACGGCGTGTCCATATGTGCAACTAGGGTTTTCAAGCGCAGGCGGTTGGTTTGATCGCCGCTGAGCAGTACGCTGTTGGTGCGTTCGTCCGCCACCGCGCCCCCCATATTGGGCAAGGGCTGACCATTGCGCTGTTCCAGTGTGGTGAGCATACGCACGACTTCCGCTGCCGAGGCATGGTTTAAGCGCACCACTTCGATTTCACTTTGTTCGGATTGATCAACCCGCTGAATAATTTGCAATAAACGCTGCACATTGGCAGCGCGGTCGGAAATGATTAGGCTATTGCTTTCCGGGTAAGCGGCCAGGTGGCCTTCCTGCGGAACCAGCGGGCGCAGGATGGGAATCAGTTTGGCCGCATCCACATGTTTGACGCCAATCACATGCGTCACCAATTCATCGCCCGCGCCGCCTGCCGTTGCGCCCGCCACTGGGCTGCTCAGGCTGCGGGCAATGGCCTCGGGCAGCACTTTGACCACGTTCCCTGCCGGGATAGCGGCAAAACCATGCACGCTGAGAATAGAGAGAAATACTTGGTACAGCTCATCCTCGCTCATGGCTTTGGAGGAAATGACGGTAACCTTTCCCTTAACTCGTTCATCTACAACAAAATTCTTTTTGGTGACTTCGGACACCATTTGGATCAACGCTTGAATTTCTACTTCCTTAAGATTCAGCGTCACTTGTTGGCCTAACACGCGCACGGGCCAGCCTGGCAGCAGGCAAAATAGGCACAGGATGAGTACTAGCCATCGCCTCATAAGTTGTTTCCTTTTTGTTTACATGCAGATGCAGGCTTAAGTTAAAACTTATCTGAGGAAAATTATATACCTATTTGACGATATTGGCATCATCTGCTTCGATAATCTCAACACCCGCGTGGAGACCGGTGGAAAATTTTTATGCCGCGTCTGCCGCGCGCAGGCGGATGCGCGCCAGCGTACCGTGATCGGAGGGAAACTCGCCTTCGTGGCGGGATTCTATCGCAATGCTGCCACCATAAACAGAAACAAACTTTTTAATCAATAACATGCCAAAGCCTGTGCCCATTTCGCCCTCTGTACCCTCGCGGCTGGTACAATGCGGGCTGAACAGATCGCGCAGGACTTCTTGCGGCATCCCTTTGCCTTGATCTTGCACCTGTATTTCTATCTCGTGTCCCCAACGTTGGGCATTTATGCGCACCAACGTGCCCCGGTAGGAAAATTTGATCGCATTGGTCAGCAGATTGTTCAGCACTGAATTCACCAAGGAAACCGGCTCGGCGATAACCCGCATGAGTTCTGGTACATGATTTTCAAATCGCAGTTGTTTTTCCTTAAACTTGGATTCTAACATGTGGTAAGAATCTTCCACCACGCTATGCAATAAAATGGGTTGCAATTCCAGCCCGCGTTCTTCCAGCACCCGCATTTTTCTGACAAGTTCAATGACATGCAAAGCGCTGTCCGCTGCATCCAGGAGCAGTTTCTTAAATTGCATAAAATCTTGCCATGTCTCGATTAAATTCAAAGCAGAATATACCGCGCCCATGGGATTGGCCAAGTCATGACAAAGAATGTGTATAAGTTCCTTGCGCTCTTGGCTGATGGCAGTGGTTAGATCACGCGAATGCTTTAAGTCCAGTTGGGTGCGCACGCGCGCTAATAATTCCATCGGATTAAAGGGCTTGGTGATGTAATCTACCGCACCCAGTTCAAATCCCTGGATAACATGGTTCAACTCGGCTTTGGCAGTAAGGAAAATCACTGGAATATCCTGGTGCGCGGGTTCTTTTTTGAGTTGCTGGCAGGCTTCAAAGCCATCCAATTCTGGCATCATGATATCAAGCAAAATTAAGTCGGGCGGCACTTTCCTAGCCATGGCTAAGGCTTGGACGCCATTTTGCGCGACATTAATTTGATAACCTTCTTGCTTCAAAATTGTGCCCAAAACCTGAATATTTTGCATGGTGTCATCCACAATCAAAATCCGGCTTTGGGAAGGAACATGTTTATTCATGAGTTAGTCCACAATGTGTTCCATGATGGCTTGTTGCACTTCCGGCAAAGTAGGCTGAATTTTAATGAGCGGAGTGGTGCTTTGCGCAATTGCGGTGTCTGGGTCTTTTAAACCATGGCCGGTGAGTGTGCATACCACCGTGCTGCCTGACGGTATTTTGCCGGTTTGAATGTCGCGCAACGCGCCTGCCAGTGAGGTGGCGGAGGCGGGTTCGCAAAAAATGCCTTCTTTTTCAGCCAATAGCTTTTGCGCTGCGAGAATTTCTGCATCCGTGCATTCGTCAAACCAACCGCCGGATTCGCGGCTCACTTCCCAGGCGTACTCCCAACTTTGCGGGTGGCCAATGCGGATGGCCGTGGCAATGGTTTCGGGATTATTTACCATATGACCGCGCAAGAATGGGGCTGATCCAGCGGCTTGGTAACCTACCATTTTGGGGCGATTGCTGATAACCCCTGTGTTTGGGGCAATGGCACCGCCTGCGAAACGGCATTGGCCGCCGCAAAAGGCACAGGCTTTGGTTACGTGTGTGCTGTCCGCGCAACTGTATTCGCAATACCCGATCCAATGCGCGGTGATGTTGCCTGCATTGCCAACTGGCAGGCAGTGGTAATCGGGCGCGCGTTCTAATTCTTCAATGATCTCAAACGCTGCGGTTTTTTGGCCCTGCAAGCGGAATGGATTGATGGAGTTGACCACCGTGACCGGCGCTTGTTCGGCCACTTCTTTGACCAATTTCATGCCTTCGTCAAAATTACCTTGAATTTGAATCACTACCGAGCCGTGCATCATGGCTTGCGCCAATTTGCCCATGGCTATTTTGCCATCAGGAATAATCACGAACGCAGTAATGCCTGCGCGTGCCGCGTAGGCGGCGGCTGAGGCTGAAGTGTTGCCGGTGGAGGCGCAAATAATCGCCTTGCTGCCCGCTTCCACGGCCTTGGTCACGGCCATGGTCATGCCGCGATCCTTAAACGAGCCAGTGGGATTCAATCCCTCGAATTTGACATAAATATCCACCTCGCGGCTATAAGCATCGGGGATATTGTGCAAGCGGATCAATGGGGTGTTGCCTTCGCCCAAGCTGATGATACGGGTGTCGTCATGCACGGGAAGACGGTGGCGGTAGCGTTCGATTAGGCCGGTATAGCGTGGGTGGAATGGCATAGTGTCCTCGGTGTTTATGGTGAATGGTGAATTATGAATTATGAATGATTAATTCACAATTCACCATTCGCACTTCACCGTGGGTCAATGCTGGCGTATGCGTTCCATCAGCGCTTCAATTTCTTCGGTTTCGCCGCCGTTTAGGGTCTGTAAGGCCAGCTCGCGCAAGCCTTGTAGGCGGGTGGATATGATAATTTCTTTGATTTCCAAATAACTTTCTGCGTTTACGCTGAACGCGCGCAAGCCCAGCCCCAGCAGCAGCTTGACGTAGCGGCTGTCGCCCGCCATTTCGCCGCACATGCTGGCAGGTACGCCGAAACGCGCGGCTTCTTGCAGTGTATGGCGCAACATGCGTAACACGGCTGGGTGTTGCGGGTCATAAAGATAGTTGACTTCATTGTCGCAGCGGTCAATGGCCAAGGCGTATTGAATCAGGTCATTGGTGCCTATGGAGACGAATTGGACATGGGGTAGAAAAAGGTCAATGCAGGTGACCATGGCCGGGACTTCCACCATGCCGCCTATGGGCATGGCAGGATTGTAAGGCAGTCCTTGCTGATCCAGTTCAACTTGCAACTCATTGATAATATTACGCACTTGTTTGAGTTCGTGCAAACTCGACAACATGGGGATCAACATTTGTAACGGCCCCAGCGCAGAGGCGCGCAAAATGGCGCGCAATTGCGGGCGGAACAGCGAGCTGTCTTTTAAGCACAGGCGGATGGCGCGTAAGCCCAGGGCTGCATTGTCGGAATTGGATATGGTGCGGCCATCCACTTGTTTATCCGCGCCCAAATCCAACGTGCGGATGGTGACTTGGCGGCCTTCCATGGCGTGTAACACGCTGGTGTAAATGCGTAGGTGCTCTTCCTCGTCCGGCGGTTCATTGCGGTTCATGAATAAAAATTCGGTGCGGAACAGGCCAATACCATCCGCGCCTGCGCGCCGCACTGCCGCCATGTCATCGGGCAATTCAATGTTGGCATACAGACCTATGGGCTGGCCGTCCAAGGTTTGCACTGGCAAATTTTTCAATCGAACCAAGGTGCTACGTTTGTGCTTGTATGCCTCTTGCTGGGCTTGGTAATGGCGCAGGCTAATGGCATCGGGCATCATCAGCAGTACGCCGTTGTCGCCGTCCACAATCACTTGGTCATCGCTACGCACATAGGTCAGCAGATGACGCACCCCCACCACGGCTGGAATGCCTAAGCTACGGGCGAGAATGGCGGTGTGCGAAGTGGGGCCGCCATGTTCAGTGGCGAACGCGGCAATGCCTTGATATTGCATCAATATGGTGTCTGCTGGTGCCAGGTCATCGGCCAAAATGATTTTTCCGGTGAGCGGGCTAATGGCGTCCAGGGTATCTTTCACCAGCGCTTCTTGGTGAATTAAGTTGTATTGTATGCGGCTAATCACCTGATCCACATCTACTTTACGCGATTGCAGGTAAGGGTCTTCCATGGCCTCAAACACTTTGACCAGCCGGTCGCGTTGCATTTTCAACGCCCATTCAGCATTACAGTGATGCTTGCGGATTAATTCCGTTGGCACTTTGGTGAGCATACTGTCGTCTAACATCATCAAGTGCGGGTCAATGAATGAGCTGATTTCATTCACCATACCTGGCTTGTTCGAGCGATACAGCAGCGGAATTTGATCGCGGATGCGCCGTAATTGCTGACGGGCCAGTTCCATGGCAACTTCAAAGCGGATGACTTCATCTTCCAATTGCTCCGCAGCCAAGGTGTATTCCACGACCTCTTGCTGGCCCTGGACGATGATGTACACCTGCCCTATGGCTACGCCTTTGGAAACCCCCCGGCCATGCAACGCTAAACTCATTCCTGCTCCCCGAAGCGGTTTTCTACCAGCGCTTCAATGCGCTCCACCGCTTCTTGCGCATCCGCGCCATTGGCACGGATCGTGAGCGTCGCGCCTTGGGAAGCGGCCAGCATCATGACGCCCATGATGCTCTTGGCATTGACTTCGCGTTGCGCGCGCGCAAGCACAATGTCGCTGGCAAACGTAGACGCCAATTGCACCAATTTAGCGGCAGCACGGGCGTGCAAACCTAGTTTATTGATAATCTTTATTTCTTTTTGTATTTGGCTCAAAGCAATCCATCCTTGCTGAACACGGTTGAACTCGGGTTATTTTATTGGTTTAGAAATAAAATGGAATGAAGCAGGGCTATGACCCAGACATTCCCGCTCGCCTTTCAAAACGTCCCCAAACTGCCCAGCCCTGGCGCACAAAAACATCTTTCGTTGGCCGGACTGGGCGGGAACGCTGCCATGGGTTGAATTCTATTTTTGCGCGCTATGATACACTTAAAACTGCAAAACTTACCTGGAACACGTTGCTTTTTAACTTGTATTTGGTAACAACGGTGCGCTTGATGGCCGTAAATAATGCAACGCATCGCGATGCTCAGCCAAATATCTTCCCAGGTTTCAACAAAATAATTCGCAAACAAACTAGATAGCTTAGACCACAGCGTAGTCTTTGAAAAGCAACGGTCTCTAGCGGCTTGAAATAAAGTGCATTTCAATTGCTGAATTTGATCCACTAAAAACATTTATGGCTGTAAACACGGCACGGCTGAGGTTGAGTAACAGACTAATTAAAAACAAATTAGATGATTTCAACGTGTCATACGCTGGGATAGGCGGCAAGGCTTAAGGCATGGTTGTGTCCGTTCGGGTGGTTGATTGTGACATGCAATCCGAACTTGAACCAAGGCTGCCACACCGCATGATCACAGTGTTTACGCCTGCGTCAGCAGTTGCGCAAAAAAATCTTCCACCGCCTGTAGTTGCTGCTGCATTCCGGTGAGAGTGGTGGCAAAACGGCGGAATGCAGCGCCATTGGGCTGGCCTTTACTGAACCAGCCCAAATGTTTGCGCGCCACGCGCACGCCGGCATATTCGCCGTAAAATGCATACAGCGCGCGCAAATGTGCCAGCAAGGTGTCGCGGATTTCTGCGGGCAACGGCGGCGGCAGACGTTGGCCGGTGTGCAGAAAATGGGCAATTTCGCGGAAAATCCACGGGTTGCCCTGCGCGGCGCGGCCAATCATTACCCCGTCCGCGCCAGTATAGGCCAGCACTTGTTGCGCTTTGTCCGGGTTGGTGATGTCGCCATTGGCCAGCACCGGAATGCGCACAGCCTGTTTGATGGCGGCGATGGTGTCGTATTCCGCCGCGCCTTCATATTTGCAGGCGCGGGTGCGTCCGTGCACGGCCAGGGCTCGAATGCCACACTCCTCGGCAATGTGCGCGATGCGCACGCCATTGCGATTGGCCTTGTCCCAGCCAGTGCGGATTTTGAGCGTCACCGGCACTGCCACCGCAGCCACCACGGCGCGCAAAATTTCCGCCACCAGCGCTTCATCTTTTAACAACGCCGAGCCAGCCTGGGCGTTGCAGACTTTTTTGGCTGGGCAACCCATGTTGATGTCAATGATTTGTGCGCCGTGCGCCACGTTATGGCGCGCGGCTTGCGCCATCATGGTTGGGTCTGCGCCCAAAATTTGCACCACGCGCGGCGCTGGCTCGCCTTCGTGATCGGCGCGGCGCTGGGTTTTAGCGCTACCCCACAGCAACGAATTGGCAGACACCATTTCCGACACGGCCATGCCCGCGCCCAATTGGCGGCACAGCAGCCGAAATGGCCGATCCGTAACCCCTGCCATGGGGGCCAATACCACGGGCGGCTGAATGTTAAAATTCGCTAAACGTATTGTCATCCTTGCATCCAATCTAACCATGCTAACCACTCACCACGAACCCCTCATTGAAAAAACCACGCCAACCCTCCATACTCCTGAGGGTCTTGGGCACACTCGCCCGCCTGGCGGCCAAGCCCGCGCTTGACTTCATAACTCTGTATCGTTGACAAAGGACTTCACGCATGGAACACACGCTGCCTTCTCTGCCATACCCAATGGACGCCCTAGCGCCGCATATTTCCAAGGAAACTTTGGAGTTTCACCATGGCAAACATCATCAAACCTACGTCACTAATCTCAATAAATTGATTCCTGGCACTGAGTTTGAAAACCTAAGCTTAGAAGAAATTGTAAAAAAATCTTCAGGCGGCATTTTTAATAACGCCGCGCAAGTGTGGAATCATACGTTTTACTGGTACTGCCTGTCGCCCAATGGCGGCGGCGAACCCACTGGCGCGCTACTGGCAGCCATTGCGCGTGATTTTGGCTCTTTTGCCGAATTCAAGGAAAAATTCGCACAAACAGCCATTACCACTTTTGGTTCCGGCTGGGCCTGGCTGGTGCAAAAACCCGACGGCACACTGGCATTGGAAAGCACCAGCAATGCCGCTACACCGCTCACTGGCGCGAATAAGCCGCTGCTGACCTGCGATGTATGGGAACATGCGTATTATATCGATTACCGCAACGCCCGCCCTAATTATGTAACTGCGTTCTGGAGCTTGGTCAACTGGGAATTCGTGGCTGCGAACCTGGCGTAATTGCGCTTTTGTTGTGCAATATAGGGGTTAGTAGTGAGTGGTCAGCCAGGTCGGGTGGGCAAAACGTCCCTTCGGCGAGCTTCAGGACACCGCCCTTCGGCAGAGCTTCAGGACACCGCTTTTTGTTTTGC
>DYPE01000031.1:0-2134 GCA_020720085.1 Dichelobacter nodosus
GCCTCGCAAAACTGGTCATATTCCGCAAACGTCACCGCATATTTGCCTATCGCAAATGCTTTTACCGTCACACTATGCACCGGCTTTTCGTCTCCATCCCCGTCATCACTGCCCATCTGAAACGTCCCACCGGCTAAAAAAACCATCTCCGGGCAGTCCGGGCAATCACGAAACACTTGTTTATGCGTATAAGCACTACCAGTCCTTGCAGGACTGGTAGCGCTGGCCGCAGCGGGCGACACGAACGCGGCCCTGGTCGGCACTTCCACCCCCAACACCAGCGCCCAGGTATCCACCGCCCACTGCGCCGCGTCTTCTTTAATCGCCAACTCCTCGTGCAGCCGCTCGGTTAGCCGGTGCAGCACCATTTCCACCGGAATGCCGCGCTGAATATGCAATAATTCCTCGGCTATTCGCTCGCTCAACGCGCTGATCAGCACGCGGGTTTCTTTCTTGTGCGTGGGGCACACATCCTTGAGCATTCCTTCCAGGCGTTTGGGGTCTTCGCACAGGGAAACCCCGAAGCGGCGGATGAGTTGATGCAGTTGGTCTCTGACTTGATTGTCCATGCGGTTTCCTTGTCACATTGTCTGTTGCGCGAAATTACATCAAGTTAAGCAAAATATTTTGAAATGGTTACTTATCGTCCGCTAACGCCACCCAAAATCCGGTGTCTGCAATAATCATCGCTTATGACTCCAGTCCAATTTCTGCTTGTAGTCTTGCGACAAGCGCTCATCACCATGCAAACAACCAATAAAGCCGTTTGTGCGCAAATCTGAAACAGTGTACGGCTCTTCCTACTCAGTCGTAATGAATCGCGGTATACGGCAAGCTGGCTTTGCGACCGTCCAGCAATTCCATCAAAAAAGTCCAAATGGCGTCCGCAGCAGGCGGGCAGCCGGGGAGAAAATAATCCACGGCCACCACTTCATGGATGGGATGTACTTTATTGAGCAATAACGGTAATTCTGGGTCATTGGGCAACAGCGGCGCAGCCAAGCCCATGCCGTCGCGGTACGCTTCATTCAAACATTCTTCCAGCGCAAAATGGTTGCGCAACGCCGGAATGCCGCCGTTGAGCGCACAGGCACCCAGCGCGATGATCACTTTGCATTTTTGGCGAAATTCGCGTAGCACTTCCACGTTTTCGGCATTGCACACGCCGCCTTCAATAATACCCACATCGCATTCGCCTAAGATTTTGATGTCCGTGAGCGGCGTGCGGTTAAATTCGATTTCTTCGAGCAGTTGCAGCAAGCGTTCGTCGATGTCCAACAACGACATATGACAGCCAAAACAGCCTGCCAGGGAAGTGGTGGCCACTTTGATTTTAGCCATGACGCACACCTCCGGTTTGGCGTTGGTTGGCATCACCCGCCAAGCTGATGGGCTGGCGGTCGTACATGCGCGCGCCAATGGGCGTGGTGTAGCGCGCGCGCTTGCGCATGATTGCGCCCACAGGGCACACTTCCACCGCTTTGTCCTCGGCGCTGAGGTTGGTGTCTGCCAGTTTGCCGCTGGCGGAGTTGACCATGAGATGGGCATGAATGCCGCGCCCGCCCACGCCAAATACGTGTTTGCCATCCATGTCGCGGCTGGCACGCACGCACAGTTCGCACAAAATGCAGCGGTTGAAATCGAGCATGACCTGCGGATGGGACGCATCCAGAGGCCGCTGCGGGTAAAAATGGGCAAAACGGTCGGACAACATGCCCAAGTAATACCCTACCGCTTGCAATTGGCAGTTGCCGGTTTTAGGGCAGCCCGGGCAAATGTGGTTGCCTTCCACAAATAACATCTGCACCAGTACACGGCGGTTGTCATTGATTTCCTGGGTATTATTCAACACGTCTTGGCCTGCTGCTGCCTGAGTAGTGCAGGCGGCGACCATGCGCCCGTTGACTTGCACCATGCACAAGCGGCAACTGCCATGCGGCGATAATTCGGGGTGATAGCATAGGTGGGGAATGTAAATGCCGGCAGCGGCAGCGGCCTGCATGATGGTCTGGCTGGGCGCAAAAGGCACGGCGCGCCCGTCAATGGTGAATGTGCTGGCGTCCATAAGTCCTTCTTGGGTTATGAATGGTAAATTGTGAATTATGAGTTATAAATTATGAATTATGAATGGTAA
>DYPE01000031.1:2234-20988 GCA_020720085.1 Dichelobacter nodosus
TGAATTATGAATGGTAAATTGTGAATTATGAGTTATAAATTATGAATTATGAATGGTAAATTGTGAATTATGAGTTATAAATTATGAATTATGAATGATTAATTTATAATTCATAGTTCATAATTCATAATTTACCATTCATCATTCTTGGGTAGTTGCAACAGCTCAGCAATCACAGCGTAATCGCTGAATGGCTGAACCTCATTGCCGATTTCCTGTGTTTGTTCATGGCCTTTGCCTGCCACCACAATCGTGGCCGGAAACGCGGATGTATCCATGCATGCGGCGTGGCGGAAGGCGTACAAAATGGCTTGGTAGCGGTCTAAAATGACGTGCGCGGGCCGTTGTTGCATCCCTTGCAAGATGGCAGCCGCAATCGCTTGCGGCGGCTCGCTGCGCGGATTGTCGTTGGTCACCACCGTGTAATCCGCCCATGCCTCGGCAATGCGTCCCATGAGCGGGCGTTTGTACGGATCGCGGTCACCGCCGCAGCCAAATACGCACCAAATGGGGCCAGAAAAATGGCACCGCACCGCACGCAGGCAATGCTCTAAGCCGTCGGGCGTATGGGCGTAGTCAATGACAAAACGCGGCCATCCGGGTGTTGCCAGCACGGCCATGCGCCCGCGCACCGGGGCGATGGCGGCAATCCGGTTGGCCAGGTCTGACATTGCCATGCTACGCCCGTGCCCGGAACACGGGCGTTGTTCCGGGCTACGCCCGCGTTCCGGGCCTTCGGCCAGCAATACGGTGATGGCAGCGAGCAAATTGTGCGCGTTGAACGGGCCATACAAACGGCTGTGCAACACGGCTTCGCCCCACACGCCGTTGATGTGCAGTTCCATGCCTTGCGCGTGATAGCGTATGGCCTGCGCATAGCAATCCGCTTGGTGCGATTGCAAGCTGTACGTAAACGCTTGCGCGCCGTCTACGAGTTGGCTGCGCAAGGTGGCAGTGTAGGGGTCATCGAAATTTAATATTGCACGCTGCAAGCCAGGCCATTGAAATAATTTGGCTTTAGCCGCGCCATACGCTGCCATGGTATGGTGATAGTCCAGATGGTCATGGCTTAAATTGGTAAACACCGCGTTTTCAAAGGCAGTGCCTGCCACCCGCGCTTGATCCAGCGCGTGCGATGACACTTCCATGGCCACGCGCTGTATGCCTTGCGCAGCGAATTCGGCGAACCATTGTTGCAAATGCACGGGCGAGGGCGTGGTGTGGCCTGTGGGCACTAAGTGACCTGGCTCACCGTTGCCCAGCGTGCCGACCACTGCCGCGCGTTGTTGCCACGCTTGCGCCAACACATGCGCAACCGTAGTTTTGCCATTGGTGCCGGTCACGCCCGTTACGCGCAATGCCTGGCTGGGGTGTTGAAAAAATGCGGCAGCCAACAATCCGGCGCGGGCGTTGAGGTGCGGCACACCAATGCGCGGCACGCCATTGTCTAACAAGGAAAATTCGGCTTGTGGCTGTTCGTCTAGCACCACTGCCGCGCCGCTGGCCAAGGCTTGCGCAATAAACCGGTTGCCGTGCTGACGGCTGCCCTGGCAGGCGAGAAAGGCCATACCAGGGGTGATGTCGCGGTGATCCAGCGCCAGCCCATGCACCGGGCGATTGAACGCCGCTGGCACGGCAAGATCAATGGTGGCCAATAAATCGGCCAGTAGCAGGGCGCGCATGGCTTAATTCCGCCAAAAACGCGGCGCAGACAGGAAGTTTTGCCAATCCGCTGCCAGCTTGTCTTCGCACTGCGCGCGGGTTGCGCCAAACCAACCTGCCAACGCGCTGCGCACGGGCGCATCCAGGGGCGTGCCCAATTGATCGAGCAAGCCGCGCGCAGTTTCGCCGTCGTTCAACACGCCCAGCGTATCGCGCAATGTGGATAATGTCGCGCAATAAGTCGCCGCTGGCGCGTCGGCAAATAAGCTGGCAAAAAATTTCGCGCCATACGCCAATTTCTTGCTTTCAATGCGTACTTCATGACGCTGGTGCGGCGGCAGATCGGGCAAGTGTGCGCCATGCTCAATTAAATTGCGATCATTTTTATCCAACACCCGCGCCGCGAACTTGGCCGCAGGCTGCGCCAAAGCGGACTTGAGTGCGCAGGAACGCCATGTCCGTTGCAGCCGCCACCATTCCTGCCGCAATGCCCAGCGCGTAAACCGCGGGCTTGCCAGCACGGCGCGCAACGTAGCGTATTGCCTGGCGCGCTGCCCGCGTGCTTGCAACAGCAAAGCTTCCAAACCAGGAACACCGGCGTTACCGGGAACACCGGCGTTGCCGGGAACGCCGGCGTTGCCCGAGGCTGCTGTGTAGGCGTGCAACTGCGTCAAATTCTCCACAAACACATCCCAATCGCGCGCCAAGCCCAACGCCTCGCCCAGCCACTTTAATTCCGCGCGCAACTCAACATGACTTGCATAGGGAATCAACGGCTTGAACAAGGCCAGTGCCGAGCGCATACGGCGCAATGCCACGCGCATTTGATGCACCGCCTCGGGGTCTGCGCCAAATGCGGGCACATTGGCGAGCAGTTGCGTCTGGCAACTGGCCAAAATGGCCATAAACGCGCCCTCGGCATTTATTTCAGTTACCAATTCCGCTTCCTTGGCCTTCACGGGCAACGCAGGTTGTGATGCCAATAGCGCATAGCCACGTTGCGCTTTGCTGCGATTTTCCAGCGTTAGGGAATATTGATCCAACAGCGCCAAGGCCATGTCATACAGCGCCGCCACCTGGCCGCTTTTCAATTCCAATTCCACTTCATGAATGGGATCACGGCCTGCCCGGAACACGGGCGTGGCCCCGCCTAACGGCGGCGCTCCCGCCTCAATCATGCCAATATCCAAGCACACCAGCACTTCGCTGCCATCCGTCCCCACACACAGCCACTCGGCGCGGGTAAAGCGCGTGGTGAACACAGGCCGCAATTGGCGGCGCAGTTTGTTGCGTGCCAAAGGCAAGCGCGCCATCACCTCGTCGGGCAGCAGCGCCACGTCGAGTTCCCCGTCAGCCACGGGCCATTCCCACTCCTCGCGCGCATGTAAGCCGCCCACTGCTGCCCCCGCTGATTTCACGGCCTGCACCCATGCCTCGCCTTCCTGGCGCACGCGCAAACCCACGCGGTGTGCGGCCAGGATAAAATCTTCAGTGTCGTAATATATCGCCACATATTCACAGGCAGGCGATGCCTTGGCCTGCGCAAGCAACGGGTGCTGCGCAAAATGTGGCGTTTGCGCGAGTGGAATACGTAATTTAATCTCAATTTCCCTAGCCATGGCTGAATTCTCCTGCATGTTGGGGGAAAGTTGTCAGTGAGGCGTGATGAGTCTTCTACTCCCCACTGACAACTTTAATGAATTTCCTTATGCACTAAATCTTCCAAATAGGTGCCATAGCCGCTTTTGCGCAGTGGTTGCGCCAGCGCCAACATTTGTGCAGTGGAAATATAGCTCATGCGCCATGCCACTTCTTCAGGGCAGGCGATTTTTAGACCCTGGCGATTTTCTATGGTTGCAATAAACAGGGAAGCATCGAGCAAGGATTCGTGCGTGCCGGTGTCCAACCAGGCCATGCCGCGACCCATGATTTCCACTGTCAATTCTTGGCGTTGCAAATACCAGTTGTTGACATCAGTGATTTCTAGCTCGCCGCGTGGCGAGGGTTTCAGACCAGCGGCAACGTCCACCACTTGGCTGTCGTAAAAATATAGACCCGTGACTGCGTAATTGGATTTTGGGTTTGATGGCTTTTCCTCTAAGCTCAATACTTTGCCGCTATTTTTTTCAAACTCTACCACGCCGTAGCGCTCTGGGTCTTGCACGGGATAAGCAAACACCGTGGCACCTTGGCGCTGTTGCGCGGCGTGTTGCACTTGTTTTTGAAAATCATGGCCGTAAAAAATATTATCGCCCAACACCAAGGCACAGGCGTCGTTGCCAATAAATTCGCGGCCAATCAAAAACGCTTGCGCCAGCCCGTCCGGGCTGGGTTGCACGGCGTAGCGCAAGTGGAGTCCCCATTGGCTGCCATTGCCCAGCAATTGTTCAAAACGCGGCGTGTCTTGCGGCGTGGAGATAATTAAAATATCGCGGATACCCGCCAGCATGAGCGTGGTTAATGGATAATAAATCATGGGTTTATCATAAATCGGCAGCAGTTGTTTGGATACTGCCAGCGTGACCGGGTGCAGACGGGTACCCGAACCGCCCGCCAGAATGATGCCTTTCATGCATTGCCTCCCAGGCCCAGGCGTTCGCCGCGATAGCTGCCGTCTTGCACATGTGCGCACCACACCGGGTTAGTTAAATACCATTCCACGGTTTTGCGCAAGCCCGTGGTAAAGGTTTCTTGCGGTGCCCAGCCCAGTTCACGCTCGATTTTACTGGCATCAATGGCATAGCGCGCATCGTGACCCGGACGGTCGGTAACGAAGGCAATCAGCTTATCGTGCGGCGCATGGGGCGAGTTGGGCAGCAACTCATCCAAAATTGCACACAGGGCATGAACCACTTCCATATTGGTTTTTTCGTTGTGGCCGCCAATGTTATAGGTTTCGCCCAGCCGTCCGGCATTCAGCACCCGCCACAACGCGCGGGCATGGTCGTCCACGTACAGCCAATCGCGCACGTTTTGGCCATTGCCATACACTGGCAGCGCTTTGCCCGCTTTGGCGTTCAAAATCATCAATGGAATCAATTTTTCTGGAAATTGATACGGGCCGTAGTTGTTGGAGCAATTGGTGATCACCACGGGCAGGCCATAGGTGTGAAACCAGGCGTGCGCCAAGTGATCCGAGGCTGCTTTGCTTGCAGAATACGGTGAACTGGGCTGGTACGGTGTGGTTTCAGTGAATAAGCCGTGCGGCCCCAAGCTGCCGTATACTTCGTCGGTGGAAATATGGTGGAAACGGAAGGATTCCTTGCGGCCAGCGGGCAAAGTTTGCCAATAGGCGCGTGCCACTTCGAGCAGCACGCCTGTGCCCACCACGTTGGTTTGAATGAATTGCGCTGGGCCGTCTATCGAACGATCCACATGCGACTCTGCGGCCAAGTGCATGATGGCATCGGGTTGGAATTGCGCGAAAATCTGCTGCGCGGCAGGCGCATCGCAGATGTCCGCTTGCACAAAATGATAACGGGGAGAATGCGTTGCCTCGATCAGCGATTCTAAGTTGCCAGCATAGGTCAGTTTGTCGAGATTCAAAATCTCCGTATCGGTTTCTTTGAGCAGCAGGCGGATTACAGCCGATCCGATAAACCCTGCGCCGCCAGTGACTATCAGTTTCACAATCGACCTCGGTGATGGAATGGTTGGGAAAAGCAGGCGTGTTACAATGAAGTTGTCAGTGATGCGTGGCGAATTTGGGTGGGGATAAGCCCCGCCCCTACATGACTGACCACTATTGTATAACCTTATTCATGCTCGCTCCAGCCTGGGGCATGAAGTTTGCTACAAACGCATAAAACGCAAGGCCCGCCGTAAACCCAACAACGGTACACTCTGGCGCGCCGCCCCTTGGATATTACGGAGAATGTTTTCATGCATATGCCGTCTGTGCCCAAATTGCCTGCTGCTAGCGCGGTGTTCACTTGGGCCGCCCACCATTGGTCTATGTCCGGTATAACCGACTTCAGCGTGCGCATGTTGGGCTGGTTTGAAATGCGCTGGCTCATCCTCGTGGCCACTGCGGCGTTGCTCATACTTTCAGGATTGTTTTTTCTGAGTTTTCATGATGCCCGCCTGGCACACGAAACCTTGCGCAAAATGCACTTTCATGCCGCCGCTGACCAGCAAACTGCACAACTGAACCGTATTCTGGCTACGGGCACTGCCAGTTTGGCGCGGCTACATAGCTATGTTTCTTCTCTGCGTGAAGTCATTGACGAGGTGGGATTAGAAAACGTGCGCACCACGCTCAGCGATGGCCTGCGTCAAGCGCCAGAACAATTTAGCCATTTTTTTGCTTTACAACCGCGCAAGGCAAAACAATATTTTGGCGCGGAAGCTGCACTGGCAGCCGCCTACCGCGACAGCAGCCGTTTGGGCGCGGAGAGCGTAACAGCCAGCGCGCAAATTTTATTTAAGGTTTGGCGCGACAACCATTATCTCAACAATGACCGGGAAACTTGGTATCTACAAAATAAACAAAACGAGGGCATTCACATCACCTCGTTTTATTATGATAAACATTACTTAAAAAAATGGCTGTTCAGCCTCACCCAAGGGCTATACGAAAAAGGCCAATTCCAGGGCGTGGTGGGCGTACGCATTTTGGCCAGCGATATTCTTGATACCATAGAACACGCAGAGTTGGGCGCGCGAGGCGGGCTGTTGTTGATGGATTTGCAGACAGGCACATTGCTCAGTGCGGCGGGTGATGAGCAACGCTATGGTTTGATTGGCAAACGCAACCGCATGGAGTTTAATTTACTCAATGCCTTTGAAAACAACCGGGAATGGAAACAGAGCCTAAAAAATCATGGTGCAGAACTCAGCGTCCAAGGGCAAGACAACCGCAACTATTGGGTTTCTGCGCGCCATTTGGAGCATGTGCCATGGGCACTGGTCGCCTTTCAAGACCAAAAAGAAATTCGCCACGACGCGGCGAGCGGGATGTTGTACCTTGGCATAGCCACCACAGTGCTGGCCATGGCCAGCGCATGGTTGCTGTTATACCTGTTTTACGTGCCCAGCCGTCAATTGCACCAAGATTTGGTGCGTTGGAGTAAAATGGACGGCTTGGAAGAACTCGCGCCCTTCCCGCATCCGGCTGGGATGGAAATGACGCAACTGCGCGATGCTGCCGAGCACTTTGCGCTACGCCATGCTGAAGTGGCGCAGGAGCAAAATGAAAATGCCCGGCAATTGCTGCTATGCAAGCAGCATGCTGCGGAACAAATGTTAGAAATCAATGTATTGCGCGATGAGTTGGCGCAGTCTCAGGTGGATGAAAAAAACGCCCGGCTACGGCTTAACCAGGCGCAAGCCGAAGCGCGCCAATGGAAAGCCACCGTGCGCAAAATTCATGCGTATGCCCGCAAAGCGGGGGTGGTGGCGCAACAGGCACAATTTCAAGCGCGCCAGGCCAACCGCGTCAAGTCGCATTTTCTTGCTAATATGAATCATGAGTTGCGCACGCCGCTCAATGCAATCATCGGCTACACCGAAATTTTGCAAGAAGATGCTGAAGAAATGGAATACCCTGAATTTATTCCTGATTTACAAAAAATTCATGGCGCCAGCTTTCACTTGCTTGATTTGATTAATAATTTATTTGATTTATCCAAAATTGAATCTAGCCGCATTGACTTGTATATCGAAACGTTTGACATTATGCCCATGCTGCAAGATGTGGCGCAATGCGTGCAACCCTTGCTGGATCGGCAACAAAATAGCTTAAAAATTAATGCAGAAAATCCGCTGGGCACGATGACGGCAGATTTAACTAAAGTTCGTCAAAATTTGCTCAATTTACTCACCAATGCGGGTAAATTTGCCAAGAAAAGCGATGTGCAGCTTACGATTCACCGTGAACACAGCCAAAACAGTGACATGGATTGGGTGGTGTTTAAGGTTAGCGACCATGGCATTGGCATGACGCAAGAACAAATCCGCCACATTTTTGAATATTTTCCTAAAACCCACAGCGCGATGAATCACCGCCCGCTGGGCGCAGGGCTGGGCTTGCCCATTACCCGCCAATTCTGCGAAATTATGGGCGGCACGATTGAAGTGGAAAGCGAACTGGGCAAAGGCTCTATTTTTACCATGCGCCTGCCAGCGGATGTTTCAGTTGCGGTGGATGTAGGTTAATCAGGACATTCAAATGTTTACAGGAATTATCGAAGCCGTGGGCACTCTGGCTGTATTGCAACGTAGCGGTGCAGACGCCCGGATGCGCGTGCGCACAGGCGGGTTGGATTTGGGGGGCACGCAATTGGGCGATAGCATTGCGGTCAATGGCGTATGTCTGACCGTGACGGAATTACCTGGCGATGGCTTTTGGGCGGATGTCTCTGCTGAAACCCTGACACACACCACACTGGGCGCACTGGCGGTGGGGGCTGCATTGAATTTGGAGCGCGCATTGACCTTGCAATCGCGGCTGGGCGGGCATCTGGTTAGTGGCCATGTGGATGGCGTGGGCGAATTGATAGAGCGCAATGAAGATGGGCGTTCGGTGCGCCTCACCGTGCGCGCGCCAGCAGAATTGGCCAAATATATCGCGGCCAAGGGTTCGATTGGCATTGACGGCATCAGCCTCACCGTGAACGCGGTGCAGGGTGCAACTTTCAGCGTCAACGCGGTGCCGCACACGCTGGCGCGCACCACTTTACATGCCATGCGTCCGGGCGGGCGCTGTAATCTGGAAGTGGACATCATTGCGCGTTATTTAGAACGCTTGCTGCAAAACGGCGCAACGCCGCCAGCAGACGCGCCATCACAGTTGAGCGCCGATTTTCTGCGCCAGCATGGTTTTGCTTAAAAAACATGCGCCTGTGGACCGTGCATCCCAAATATTTAGACCGCCAGGGCTTGCTGGCAGTGTGGCGCGAAGGCTTGTTGGCCCAAGCAGTGCTCGCCGGGCAAACCCAAGGTTACCGCCACCATCCGCAACTGCACCGTTTCCGCGCCCAACCTGACCCGCTGGCGGCCATGGGTACCTACCTGGCGGCCATACAGGCCGAAGCCGCGCAACGCGGCTACCGCTTTGACGCCAGCAAAATCCACCCCGCACGCATGGCTGCCACAATGGCGGAACATGACGGCCAATTGCAGCACGAATGGCAGCATTTGTTGGCTAAATTGGCGATGCGTGATCCGGCGCGCCACCAGCAGCACTTGGCGCTGCATGTCATTGACCCGCATTCATTATTCTACATTGTGCCAGGCCCCGTGCAGGCATGGGAAAAGGTATAACCCCCCTTTTTTCGTTGGGAATTTGATTTGCGTCAAAGAAAATTACCCCCTATTCCGCTAAGGTAAGCACTGCGTACTTGCAAGCCAAGGAAATCGTCCAGCCGCCGTGTGCCAGATACTCTGGCGGGCTGGGGGGTGGCCTTAAAAAAACCAACCGGAAGGAGGATGTTATGTACACTTATCGTGACAACGGCGGATGGCTGCTGGCCATTGTGCTGCTATTGGCCGCTTATCCACATGGGCCGCCCGGCCAGCGGGGGAAATCGGCAAGGACTGGGGACTGAAGGAAGGCAAAGCCTGCGTGGATTGCCACATGACGGAAAGCCCGGGTCTGTACCAAGAGTGGAACACCAGCCAACATGGCCAAGCCGGCGTCAACTGCTTGGATTGCCACAAGGCGGAAGAAGGTGATGTGGATGCGTATAAACACGAAGATCAAATGATTTCCGTGATTGTCACGCCCAAGGACTGTTCGCGTTGCCATCAGCAGGAGTTCAAAGAAGTCGAGCGCTCGCACCATGCCAGTGGCGGCGAAATTTTGGCTTCGCTGGATAATTTAATGGGCGAAGTGATCGGTGGCCCGGCTGCGGTGAATGCCGGTTGCAAGCAATGCCATGGCGCTAAGGTAGAAGTCTATTCTGAAGGCAAAATGAAGGGTAAACCTACGCCAGAAACCTGGCCGAATACCGGCATTGGCCGTATGAATCCCGATGGTTCCAAAGGCTCTTGCTCTGCTTGTCATGGTCGCCATGAATTCTCTCGCGCCCAAGCGCGCACGCCGGATACTTGCGGCAAATGCCATGTTGGCCCGGATCATCCGCAAATCGAAGTGTATAACGAATCCAAGCATGGCATCATTTACCGCGCCAATGTCGATAAAATGAACCTGGGTTCAGACAAATGGGTGGCTGGCGTGGATTACAGCGCGGCACCGACTTGCGCAACCTGCCACATGAGCGCGTCGCCGACCGAAGCGAAGACCCATGACGTAGGTGAGCGGATTTCATGGACATTGCGTCCGCCGATTTCAACTAAGCTCAATTTAGTACGCTTGGACAATGGCGCGCAATACGATGTGCCAGAAGGCAAGCCGCTACCGAAAGTCGGCGATAAACCGGAAGACGCCAAGGCCAAGGGCGGCACAGTGACCGAAGTACTGACCTGGAAAAACCGCCGCGAACACATGGCTGGCGTATGTTACGCTTGTCATACTTCGGAGTATGTGGATGGTTTTTATCAACAATTCGACGCAGTGGTGGACTTGTATAACGACAAATTCGCCAAGCCAATTGCCGCAATTATGGAAGACTTGAAAAAATCCGGCAAAATCACCGCCACGCCATTTGATGAAAAAATTGAATGGATTTGGTGGGAAATTTGGCACCATGAAGGCCGTCGTGCGCGCCATGGCGCGTCCATGAGCGGGCCGGACTACACGTGGTGGCACGGCATTTATGAAGTGGCCAAGCACACCTACTTCGAGTTTATCCCTGAATTGAAGGATGTGGTCGGCGAAGAAGAAGCCAAAGCCTTGTTGGAAAAACACTTTAAGCCAGTGGCGGGCCATGATTGGTATTTCAATGGCCTGAGCAAAGATGCGCTGGAAAAAGTGCGCAAGGGCTATGAAGACCGTTACGGCAAGGATGCGCTAAAATAATTCCTTGTCATGTTTGAATCACACGGGCGTGCGCCGTACAACCGGCACGCCCGTGTGTTTTTTTCAACTTCACCCGGAAAAAACGCATGAAAAAATCTACCCTAACATTCGCCATCTTGGCGCTGGTGTGGTTTCCTATGGCCTGGGGCGAGGACAACGCCACCATGACCGCGCCGCAATGGCTGGCACAGGCCGATGCGCTGGCAGGGGCTGGCAAAAACGCCGAAGCGGAAACCGCTTACCAAAATGCGACGCAGGCCGCGCCGTCGGAAGCGCAATATCCTTTACGCCTGGGCGGCTTTTATTTATCGCAACAACGCAGCACAGACGCAGTGGCGCAATTTCAACGCGCCATTGGTCTGGACAGCCGCAATGCCAAGGCATTTGCTGCGCTGGGGCTGGCGTATTGGCACCAAGGTGATTACGCACTGGCCGAGGCAGCGCTCGCGGAGGCATTGCAACGCGACGCCAATCTGCCCGAAACCGCAAAATTGCTGACCAAATTGAAAGAAAAAAATTCGCACGAAAAAAATTCTCCTGCCTCCCCGCATTAAGCGCCTGAACGCGCGCCAGACAGATCGGCATCTCCACGCGCGTTATTTTTGCCATTTTTCCCGCCGCACTTGTTTGGTACACTGCACGCGGTGCGCTGGATTTCAAAAAATTTCCACGCGAATTTCCGCTTTCTCATGGAAAGTTGTGCCTGTGCGCAACGCCATCCATGACTCCACAGATGGTTGCAATAGAACCACGGACGATGAATATGAATCTCTCTCAAGCTCGTTATAACATGGTGGAACAACAAATCCGCCCCTGGCACGTGCTCGATGACAACGTGCTCAACCTTTTCATGGACACGCCCAGGGAACATTTTGTCCCGCCGTTGTACCGTAGTGTGGCCTACGCTGATTTTGCCGTGCCCCTAGGCCATGGCCAGACCATGCAACCGCCCGCAACTGAGGGGCGAATTTTACAGGCGTTACAAATCAAGCGCACCGACAAAGTGCTGGAAATCGGCGTGGGTAGCGGGTTTACCACCGCGTTGCTGGGCAAAGCCGCTGCCAACGTGATTGGATTGGAAATCCGCGAGGATTTCACAGAAGCCGCGCGCAGCAAATTGCTGGTGCTGGGGTTGAACAACATCGAACTGTTGGCCGCAGATGGTGCCAGAGGCTGGGAATTGGACGCGCCCTATGACGTTATTTTAATCAGCGCATCCATGCCAGAATATTTACCCGTGTTCCAACAGCAACTGCGCATGGGCGGACGCTTGTTCGTAGTGGTGGGCGAATCTCCGGCTATGGAAGCGCGCCTGGTTACCCGCACGGGCGATCAGGAATGGATAACCCAAACTTTATTTGAAACCGACATCCCGCCGCTGGCCGGGCTTCCCCCTGCCCCCCGCCGTATGCTGTGCTAACGTGATTCCCATCCGCCTATTTGCCTTATTGGCGCGAGTCCCCAAATCCAGATTATCCGGCGGATTTTTTTATTCAAAACCCACGGATTCCCCTTCATTTTGGCAATGTACTCAGGAGCGTTTCACATGAAAACTTGGCAAACCTACGTATGTGCGGCAGCGTTGACCGCAATCTGGCCCGCTGCCATGGCGGAAACTTTGCTGGACTTATACCAGTTGGCACAACAAGCGGATCCGCAATACCGCATCGCGGGCAAGGAACGCGATGCAGCGGCAGAGCAACGCAACCAAGCGCGTTCACAACTGCTGCCCTCCATTATGGCGGGGGCCAGTGCGGACAAGCAATGGGGACGCGGTTTGGCCAGCGACCACACCGCCACTGGCTACAGCTTGTCGCTCAAACAAGCCTTGTTCAACCGCCCAGACCGCATTACCCACGAGCAAGCGGACATTGGCACACGCAAAGCTGAGGCCGATTACCAAGCTGAGGCACAAGACTTGATTATGCGTGTAGCCAGCCGCTATTTCGCGGTATTGGCCGCGCAAGAGCAAGTCCATTTCGCCAAACGTAACCAAGAAGCCATTTTGCAACAACTGACGCAAGCGCGCCAACGCTACGATGTCGGCTTAATCGCCATCACGGACGTTAAAGAAGCCGAAGCGCTGCATGACTTGGCGCGCGCCGATGAAATTGACGCACAAAACCAACTCGACATTGCTTTGGAAAGCCTGCGTGAAGTCATTAATGCTGAGATTAAAAAACTCGCCACCTTGTCACCAGACATGCCATTGCCGCAGCCTGACCCCAATAATGCCGAAGAGTGGATACGCACCGCACTGGAGCATAACCCGCAATTTATCGCCGCACGCCTGGGCGATGATCTGGCCGCCAAAGACATCCTGCGCAACCAAGCCGCACGCTTGCCTACGGTTGACTTCACGGCCCGCCACCAATACGGCGACACCGACAACGACGGCTTTGGCGGCGGTTACGCCCACACCAACAGCCTTGGCGTGGAAGTGAGCGTGCCGCTATACCTGGGCGGCGCGATAGACTCGCGCATCCGCGAAGCCCACGTGCGCAAGGAACAAGCGCAAGACCGCGTGGAACAATCCCGGCGGGCAATCCAGCGCCAAGCACGTCAAGCGTATCTGGACGTGCTGGCAGGTATCAGCCGCGTAAACGCCCTCAAGCAAGCCACCGCCTCCAGCAAAGCGGCTAACGAAGCCACGCAAGCCGGGTTTAACGTTGGCACGCGCACCACAGTGGAAGTGCTGAACGTGCAACGCGACCTGCTGCGCGCGCAACGTGATTACGACCGCGCCCGCTATGACTACGTGGTTGGCACATTGCGGCTCAAGCAAGCCGCCGGACTGTTGTCCATTAGCGATTTGGAAGCGATCAATGCCTGGCTGCGCTGATGCCGAATTGGCCGAACTCGCCGCCATAACCGGCACTGCCCTGCGCCAAGCAGGATGGCGAGTGGTTACAGCAGAATCTTGCACTGGCGGCTGGGTAGCTCAAATGCTCACCGCCATTCCCGGCAGCTCGGCCTGGTTTGACTGCGGTTTTGTCACCTATTCCAACCAAGCCAAACAAGACCTGCTCGGCGTGCGCATTGCCACCTTGCAACAACACGGCGCGGTGAGCGCGGCCACTGTGCGCGAAATGGCCACGGGCGCGCTCGCCCGCGCCCATGCCCGCATCGCAGTCGCCATCAGCGGCATTGCTGGCCCGGATGGTGGTAGCGCAGAAAAACCGGTGGGCACAGTCTGGCTGGCTTGGGCCACAGACGCACAGGCGGAAGCCGTTTGCCGCCATTTTGACGGCGAACGCGACAGCGTGCGGCGACAAGCCGTGTACGCCGCCTTGCAGGGCATAATGGAACGCACACCGCCCGTTTAAAAACAAGGCGATTTTCACAACCGAGCATAGCAAAAAATTGAATGAATTAATGTAACTATTCAGGTAGTTTGAAAAAGCCGCCTTCACCATACCGGTCCGGTGAAGGCGGCTTTTTTAATCAGGTTTCGAGGGAAGGGATAAACAGCTTGCCAGGAAGGCATTGCGGGTAGCGGCAAAGATGCTTACCGCATTTTTATGTGCGGTAGACACATAGCTAGTAACTGGGGTGACGAAAACCACTCGCTTTAGCTGGAATCAGATAGGCGAAAACGGTAACATTTTTGTTCCGTCAACTACCGAGCCATATCATGTCCGAGACCATCAAAAACAAATACAAAAGTCCGCTACACAAAGTCCTTGGCATACTTGAACGAGGTCGTGGCAACTGGAAAGCAAAATACACTGAGCTTAAGTCAGAAAATAGATACTTGCAGACAAAACTGCGTCGTAGCGAACAGAGTCAGCAGGATTGGAAACAAAAAGCTCAGGCCGCAGTGCTGGAAAACAGGCAATTAAAGAAGCTTCTTGCGCAACAGCAAGAAATAGAAATGCCAAAAAAAAAAACAGGTAATGCCCCGATAAATAGGGCGCCCCTGGAATAGTTAATTGTTTTTATTATTTTTTTATTGCCTGTCACCCTGTGGAATGGAGGTATAGCTATGAGTGAATTAAGCGAATTGTACAGCAAGGATTATACAGCGTGGGCACATCACACGGCGGAATTGTTGAAGGCAGGGGGATTTTGTCATCTGGACATTGAACATTTAGTAGAGGAACTTGAAGGTATGGGCGCAAGCGAACAGCGAGAACTTGAAAATCGGTTTGAAATGTTGCTTGCGCACTTGCTGAAATGGCAGTTTCAATACCGGAAACTTGCCGGGCGCTGGGCTGAATTTGAAGGGCGTAGCTGGGATAACACAATTAAAGAGCAACGGCGGCGGCTGGAAAGATTACTGCGTAAAACACCAGGGCTAAAGGCACAGGTGCAAGACGTGATACAGCGTGTTTATCAGGATGCTAGGGAAGATGCCGCTGATGAAACCGACCTGGCGCTGAATTCTTTCCCGGCGCACTGTCCGTATACGCAAGAACAAATTTTGGATAAGACCTATTACCCACCGATGGATTAAAGCATGTCACGATATATAATAACGTCTTATACCGTGCCTAGCCTAACGTGGGCGAAAAGCTGGCAGCCTTTCATCAGTTTCGTAGTGGGCACCGAAAAGAAGTTGCCCACCCTACCTTGCTGGGTTCGCCGTTAGACGCTTTCGGTGCTGCCGAACCAACACAAGGGCGCCCCCACCGCGAATACCCGCTGTCAACGGATGCCACATTGCTGTTATTGTTTGCATTGGCCATGCCGCTAGATTGCCCATTTGGCACTGGCTACCTGCTAAAGGTCAAGCCCGGGGATGAAACCTAAACGCATCCGCCGTGCATTGGCAGAACTGAGCGAAAAAGGTTACGTGCAAGGTTACTCCACCAACAAGGAGAAAGACGATGCTGGAAAATATCTGCCTGACCGGTTGATTTTTTTGCTAGTCCAGGTGCCAAAAACGGAGATGCCGTTACCGGAGATACCGAAATGGACACGCTATATTATAAAATGGCAAATAAACCTACCGGACACTACCATGCTGCAAGAACACCTCATCAATCCCCGCCTCATCAAAACCCACTTACAAGTAACGGACATTTCCCCCGCGCATCTGGAAATTTTAGCGGCATGGCGTGACAGCATCGAAAATCGCAGTATTTTCAAGCAGAACGAAACCTCGCTGGATGGGCTGTTTATCCAGAAAATTCTGGTGGAGGTGTTGGGCTATCAGGATTTTGACGGCAAGGCACGTAGCGTGTGGAAAAATAAGCCTGTTGGCGGCGGCAATGTGGATGTCGCGTTGGGAAATTTCGCCGACGGTGACGATAAAATCCTCGCAGTGTTCGAGCTAAAAGGCGCGAAAACCAAAGACCTGGACGCCATCATGCCGGGGCGGCACAAAAGCCCGGTGCAACAGGCGTGGGAATACGCGATGGACGCATCCGGCGTAGCTTGGGTGTTGGTCAGCAATTATCTGGAAATCCGCTTGTATGCCGTCGGCTACGGGCGGCAAGCCTATGAAATTTGGGACTTAGCTAAATTAACCGACCCGGCGGAATACGCCCGTCTGCAATGGCTGCTCAGCGCCAAGCAGTTGTTGAGCGGTGAAACTCGCGCCATTCTTGACCGCAGCGAGCAACTGGAAAAAGAAATCACTAACCAGTTATACCGCGATTACAAAGCCCTGCGCGAAACGCTGTTGCGCACACTGACCGCTGACAATCCCGCCATCCCGCCGTTGGATTTGCTGCGCCACGCGCAAACCATTCTTGACCGCGTTTTGTTTATCGCTTTTGCCGAAGACCGGGGCTTATTGCCGGACAAAATTATTGCGCAAGCGTATGAGCAGAAAAATCCGTTTAATCCTCTTCCGCTGTGGGAAAATTTCAAAGGCTTATTTCGCGCCATTGACAAAGGCAACGCGGCGTTAAACATTCCCGCCTACAACGGCGGTTTGTTCGAGTCCGACCCGGCTTTGGAAAGCTTGGTGGTGAGTGATGAATTGTGTGAAGCCTTCAAAAATTTGGCGGATTACGATTTTGCCACAGAAATCAGCGTCACGGTGTTGGGGCATATTTTTGAGCAATCCATCAGCGACATTGAAGGCTTGCAGGCGGAAGCGCGGGGGGAAGACAGTGGCGCGGTGTCTAAGCGCAAGCAGCATGGCGTGGTGTACACGCCTGACCACATCACCCGTTTTATTGTGGATTTTACCTTGGGCGGGCATTTACGCGCCAAATTCGCCGAATTGTGGGACGCCTCGGCGGCCAAACGCCACGGCACCGGCAATTGGAAAACTAACAAAGACGAAATCCAGTTTTGGCGCGATTATCAGCAAATTCTACGCGCCACGCGGATTGTTGACCCCGCTTGTGGTTCCGGCGCGTTTTTAGTCGCTGCTTTCGATTATTTGCATGATGAATACAGTCGCGTCAATGATGTGTTGGCGGATTTGAGCGGCGGCAGTTACGACGTGTTCGATTTGGATAAGGAAATCCTCAACCGCAACTTGTACGGCGTGGATGTAAACGCCGAATCCATCGAAATCACCAAATTGTCTTTGTGGCTGAAAACCGCCAAACGCGGCAAGGTGTTGAATAGTTTGGATGACAATATTCAAGCCGGTAACAGCTTAATCAATGACCCCGCGTATACCGATAAACCGTTTGACTGGGCGCAATTTGCCGCCGCCGCGCAAGCTAAAAATCAAGATTTATTCGCCACGTCAGCCGACAACAGCGGCTTTGACGTAGTTTTAGGTAATCCGCCGTATGTGCGCCAAGAACTCATCAGCCCCGTTAAACCCTATTTGCAGCAGCATTATCAAGTCTATAACGGTGTGGTGGATTTGTACGCCTACTTTTTTGAGCTAGGTCTCAATATTCTGAAACCAGGCGGGCGCTTGGGTTTTATTTCTTCCAGCACATTTTTTAAAACATCCAGCGGGCAAAATTTACGCAGTCATTTGACGCAATACAGTTCACTGGATTGCATTGTAGATTTCCAAGATTTACAGCTCTTTGAAGGCGTGACAACCTATCCGGCTATTCTGATTCTGACTAAAGGCAAAGCGGACAAAGACCATATTTTCCGCTTTCAAGAATTGGAACAAATTCCCAAAGAAGGGTTGTTGAAAGACTTTCTGCGTCATGTTTCCAGTATGCCGCAAGCTTTGCTTACTAAAGAAGGCTGGAAATTGCGCAATGGAGATGCGACGGTGTTGTGGCATAAGCTCACGAGTCGTCACCAAACGATTCAGCAGGTTTATGGTTCTCCAATGTATGGGATTAAAACCGGGTTTAATGAAGCGTTTGTTATTAGTGCGGAAGAACGCAAGCGTTTTCTAACCGGGAATAGTGATTATGACTCTATTTTTAAGCGATTTCTTCCCGGTAAAGAAATCAAATCCTGGCATGAAGAAAATAAAGCTCAATATTTAATTCTTTTTGAGAAAGGAAGCGCTTATAGATACACAAGCAATACCATAGATGAAATAAATGCTTGGAAAGGATTAGTTGGAAAATATCCTGAACTTATGAAGCACTTGCAGGCATACCGTGAAAAAGCTCAAAAACGTGTCGATCAAGGTGATTTTTGGTGGGAACAAAGAGCATGTGCCTATTTAGATAAATTCATACAGCCAAAAATCATGTACCCACATTTCCAAGCCAAGCCGCAATTCTATTTCGACACTCACGGCTATTTCTCCAACGACAAAACCTACATTCTACCCAACACCGGTTTTTATGAACTCGGTCTATTGCAAAGCAAACTGTACTGGTGGCTGATTACCGCCATGTGTCCCTACGTGCGCGGTCAATATTACGAACTGCGCGTGCAATACATGGAAACTTTGCCGATTCCCAACGCCAGCGAAACCCAAAAACAAACCATCGCCAACATCGCGGAAAACTGCCAAACCGCCGCCACACTAAAATATGAGAAACAAGATGCAGTACGCCGCCGCATTGCCGATTTATGCCCACCGGAGCGCGAAGCCACATTGAATACTAAACTCAAAAACTGGTGGCAACTCAGCTTTGCCGAATTTCGTGCCGAAATTAAAAAAATATTTAAACAAGACATTCCCCTGGCTGAAAGAAACGATTGGGAAAAATGGCTAAACAGCGAACGCACGGAAGTTGACAATTTGTCATTAAAAATTAATAAATTAGAAAGTGATTTGAATGCGCGGGTTTATGAGTTGTTTGAGTTGACGGCAGAGGAGATTCGGTTGGTGTGTGA
>DYPE01000031.1:21088-25937 GCA_020720085.1 Dichelobacter nodosus
CGCGGGTTTATGAGTTGTTTGAGTTGACGGCAGAGGAGATTCGGTTGGTGTGTGAGGGTTAAATATCCTAAACAACAGGTTGTTACAACGAAACCGGCTGTCTAGCAATTCCTACTGCCCTATTTCTATAGTAGTAATAAAAAATGACCAACAGGGTACCTCTAAAAAGCCTCTTTAGGGGCTAATTTTTGGCTTGAAAACCCGCATTTTTTCGTAGTCGGGGAGGGGTTTTTAGAGGTGCCCTGATGGAATAATCAGCGGTTGCCGAAAAAAAGCATGTTATATGATTTATTTGGCTATCTTTTTTGCAATGAAGCCATAGCCGTTTTTTTATCCCAAGCTGCGAGAGTGGCGCTCATTCTTATTCCATTACACAGATTTCGCCCTTCCACATGTGCTCCAAGGTGCGCAAGGCCACCAGTGCGATGATCAGCGTGGTCAGTGCCAGCATACCGTAACTCAAATAGAACAGTGCGATTTGTCCGCTGAGTTGATAGCTCAACAGAGTGGCGATGCTCATTGCAGCCATTGGGAAGGTGAAGGCCCACCAGGAAATAAAAAACTTCAGGCAAAGGAAGTTTTTATACATGAAGGCGATCAGCAAGGTGAAAAACAGCGCCAGGCTGTACAAGCATTGCGCAAATAAATCGTACTGACCAGTAATTTTGTAATAGGCGATGAAAGCCACTGCTGGTGGGGCGATAAAAATGAACAGGGTGGGCATGAACTTACCCGGCATCTGGTGGTGAAAAATAATCCGGTTCAGCACCATAGAAAACAAAATCACCCAAAAAAACAAGCCAATCGCGAAGAAAAATATCGACACGCCGAGCGGCGCGTATTCCACTCCAGCCACTGGCACGATTACGTTGCCAACGATGGGGATGAACCAAGCGGGATTGGAATGCTGAATCTCGAAATTATGGTTGATCCAAAAGCTCACCGTATGCAGCGTGAAATACAAGTGCAACGCACAGCCTGCGTACCACAGTCCGCTGGCAAATTCTGGCACGAGATGCTGGAATGCCACCGCCAGCAGCAGCAAGGAAATGCTGATTGCAGCGAAAAAATGTACCCGCACAGGATGGCGGAATTCACCCGCCGCCTGGGGCATGTGGCGGATTAACTTAAGACCATAAGTGAACAGCAGCAGCGCGAACACCCCTGCGCTCAGGTACGCCAGGCCGTCGCCAATCCAGGGCGTTATATTCAGCACTGCATGTGCTTTCTGGTAGCTGATAGCCAGCCCGCTCAGGCCCATCGTTACGGCGAAAAACATGATTGGAAAATTTTGCAACCGGTTCAGTGGCAAAGAAGTTTCTGTCATCGGAATACTCCAAAGGGTAAGGGCTAACACCGTTTGCACCGTGTTAGCCTTGATTTTTAAGCCAGCCGCGCTTTGACGCGGTTCAACATGACAAGAGCCTCATCCGCCACCTTGTCAATCTCGGCGTTGTGCGCCAGGCCCAGCACCGGCTTGGGATCCATAAAAGCCACGAACACCTTACCACTGGCGTCCTCGCGCACAATCACGTTGCACGGCAGCAGCGCACCGCTGTCAGGGTCCGCATCAATCACACGCTTGGCCAGCGGTGGCACGCACGCGCCGAGAATCATGTAGCCAGGAATTGCCACGTCCATTTTGGCTTTGAAAATACCTTGCACATTCACTTCACTGACCACACCCATTTTCTCTGCCATCAACGCCTCTTTAACTTTCGCCACAGCATCTTGAAAATCATTGAACGAAATGGCCATTTCCACGGTAAATGCGTACATTGCTTGTTCCTTCATGGGTTAAAATGAAAAAAAATCCACAGCACACACCGTATCAAGTTGCGGCGTGGCTATAACTTCAGTTAGATGATCTACCGCCAAGGCTTGGCGGTGCAGGTTCAGGCGTGACCGCAACCACAGGCATCATGATCCTGCGCTTGTTCATGATCAGCAGGATGAGAATCGTGCTGTTCCACCTGCGCTGGCGGTAATTTCCCAGCTAAAAATAAGTGGATGGCTTGTACAGGATCGGTTTCAGCAGTGGTTTCCAAACGAATGCCGCGCCGCGCCAGGCGTTGCGCAAAGCCACCCCCGCAACCTGCGGTAATCAGCACTTGCGCGATGTCTAGCGGATGGGCTTCATCATCGCGACCTGGCCATTCATGGAAACATTGCTCTTTGGGCAAGTCCAGGCGTGCAATTTCCTGCGGCTCTCCGCCGCTGTCCGCCTGGTAAATTAAAAATCGCCGCGCTTTGCCAGCATGGCCGGTAATGGTGCGGAAATTTTGAGAAGTGATGGCAATATTCATAGAGCATTCTCCACAAGATTGCGCCAATTCGCTAGCTTAAGCCCGTATTCCGGGTATGGCGCGGTTGATGGCGTATACATTTCTTTTATGGCGGTTTTCCTCATAATAAAAAGGCAATCCCTTGCCATGCGCTCATCCATGAAATGCTTATTGCGTTTTAGCTTTACAACTAGACAGCCCTAACGGTAAATACATAGGACAAATTCCAGCCGCACCAGTCAGCAACGGCACCAGACCCACCGCACCCCACCAACTTTGCAAATACACGCCAGCGCCGATAATCACCACACCAGCAAGCACGCGCAACACACGATCCACACCACCGACGTTACAGTACATAGTTTATAACTCCTTAAAAAATTTTAATGGAAGAAAATGTCATTGTAAAAGCAAGTAGCGTGCCTAATTTTAATTTCTTTATTTAACCTGTAGTTACAAATATTATAACTCCAAAAACGCCGCGCAACCGCCATAAATGACATAAAAAACAAAATGACCACTGCCATTTATGGCGGGGTTCTGTTATCCTAACCCCATGCACCATTTACCCATTGAAGCCATCGCCATCCTGGATTGCTTAGAAGACCCTGCCATTGTGGTCAGCCCGGAATACCGCATTCTTGCGGCCAATCGCGCCTATCAGCGCATGTACTGCGGGCAAACCAATTTTTTAGGCCAGCATTGCTATACAGCATCGCACCATTACAGCCTGCCATGTGACCAATCTGGCGAGACTTGTCCATTGCGCGAAAGCCAGGCGGCTGGCGAAACGCAGCGCTCGCTGCATTTACACTACACGCCGCGCGGGCGCGAACATGTGGATGTGGAAATTGTGCCTGTGCGCGACAGCAAAGGCCGCATTCAATATTTTGTGGAAATCATGCGTCATACACGCATGGCGGCCACGCGCGCCGGTGTGGCGGAATTGGTTGGCCTATCGCCAGCGTTTAACCGTATGTTGGAATTGATGCAGCGCGTTGCGCCCACGCAGACCCCAGTATTGCTGCTGGGCGAATCCGGCACTGGCAAGGAACTGGCGGCCAGTGCACTACACGAGGCCAGCAATTGTGCCAACGGCGCATTGGTGCCCGTGGATTGCTCCAGTTTGACCGAAACCCTGTTTGAAAGCGAATTATTTGGCTATGAAAAAGGCGCGTTCACTGGCGCAACGGCGCGCAAACGCGGCTTAGTGGAAATGGCGCAAGGCGGCACGCTGTTTTTAGACGAATTGGGTGACATTTCATTGAGTATGCAAGTAAAATTATTGCGTTTATTAGAATCCAACACCTACCGCCGGGTGGGGGGCTTAGAAATGCAGCAAGCCCATTTTCGTTTGGTATGCGCCACCCATCGCCACTTAAAAGCTATGGTGGACGCGGGTACCTTTCGCCAAGATTTATATTACCGAATCAGCGCCTTCCCCATCATCGTGCCCCCCTTGCGCGAACGCCAAGAAGATTTGCCCTTGCTGGCCGAAACCCTATTGCAACGTATGTTTCCGCACAAAACACCGCGCCTGGCCCCAGAAGCATTGGCCTGTTTGCAGCACTATGCTTTTCCAGGCAATATCCGCGAATTGCGTAATCTACTGGAACGCGCTGCGCTGCTGAGCGACAACAACATCATTTTGCCACAGCATTTGCCCGATGCCTGCCAAACCGCGCCTGGAACACCGGCGGATGCGCCTTGGGGTAGCAACATTGTGCCGCTCGCAGAAATAGAAAACCGCTATTTACGCTGGGCAGCGCAACAACACAAGGAAGATCGAGCGTCGCTGGCACAAAAACTCGGCATGAGCGAACGAACGCTGTACCGCCGCCTGCGCGAAGTCTAGCGCGCCCCATTGCAGCAGCCGGATTGTCTGCGTAGGGTGGACAACATCTTTTCGTTGCCCACCATTCTGTGTTGAATTAAAAAATACCCCCCAATTTGCCCCCCACCCCCATACGCGCCAACCTATCACGGTAATGCAGTGTTTTTATTGGAAAAACGCGCTCAAGTTGAGCAATGGAAAGCGGTAAAGTTTTCAGCTTACGCTTATGAGGGCGCTCTTTCATGACAATTACCGCAGCTTGAAATTGCTCCGGTTTCCAAAACAATGCACCGATAATTTTTGTGATTGCTTCATCTTTTAGCATATTCCATATTCGCCAAGGTGTTATTGTTCTTTGTTTCTCAGAATCAAGAGTCTCTATAGTGGACCCCATTGTCAAGACCAAAAACATCCAAAGTTAAGGAGAAAATCGTACCGAATTATACAAAATACACCTCGGCAGGTGTTTGGTAGTTGAGGCTCTGATGCAAGCGTTTTTGGTTATAAAACGTAAAGTAACTCTTCAAGCCGCATCGCAGTTCCGGGACGGTTTGGTAATCGTTGAGATAAACATTTTCGTATTTGACCGTTCGCCACAGCCGTTCGACGAAAATGTTATCTAACGCCCGTCCACGTCCATCCATGCTAATTTTGATGTTTTTTTCCAATAAAGCACATGATTGTCACGATGGCCTCGGCCTGGCCTGAGCGCAGAAAGGCTTTTACCATC
>DYPE01000032.1:0-20217 GCA_020720085.1 Dichelobacter nodosus
GATTGAGATAAATATCTTTATAAATCAATTGACTGTTACTAAGTTGAGAGGATTGGAAATAACCAGCCCTCGCGCAATTTTTTCACCGGCGGCAAGACCATGCCCAACTCAGGCAAGGCGGATAAAAAAAATTGCCATTTGGCTAATTCATCCAATTGACCGCTAAACTGCACGGTTTGCCCATCCAACAACAAATCAGATAACAGCGCAAATCGCCCTAAGTAATCCGTATTTGGCAAGGGACAGTGCTGGGCAAACCAAGTGCTGATGCCCTCACGCAAGCGGTTTTGCAATTGAAACTCATTGATTTGCTTTAGATTTAATTGACAGTCTTGGCGTAAGAACTGGGCGAGGGTTGGCGTGGACATGGGTGTGTTTCCAATCGTATGTGAGTGAAGAAGGAGTAAGGAAATCGTAACTACCTACTCCATAAAACCAAAGCCGCAACGCTAAGACGCGGAGAAGCAGAGTTCGCCACCAACTTCATTGTGCAGAATACGATATATCCGTTATCCTACTGAAAAATCACTCAAACAATAAGCCACTGGCGTTGTTGAATCTCGCATTTTAGTGCGATTGCCCTGGCTCACGCGCTAGGCGTAGACGCTCCAGCACACTGGCCAAGTTGTCTGGCAAGGGAACAGAAAAGTGTCCGGGGGATTCAGACTCGCCGTGAAGAGTTATAGATTCTGCATGTAAAAACAGCCGATTTAGGTTGAATTCCGCCATTGTTTGGTTAAATGCTTCCGTGCCGTACTTGCTATCGCCAGCGATGGGATGGCCAGCATGGGTGGCGTGCACACGAATTTGATGGGTGCGTCCACTCACGGGGTGGGCGCGCATGAGTGTGGCGCACGCGAATGCTTCTTGGCGGACAAAGCGGGTTTCTGATGGCTTGCCTTGCGGATGTACGCGCACCATGCGCTCGCCGGATGCGAGCACATTTTTTTGTAGCGGCGCATGGATGGTTTTCACCCCAGCAGGCCACGCGCCGCGCACTAAGGCTAAATAGGTTTTTTCTACCTGGCGGGTGCGTAGCTGATCGTGTAAATAGCGTAGCATGGAGTTTTTTTTGGCCACCAGCAAGCAGCCCGAGGTTTCTCGATCCAGGCGGTGCGCCAATTCCAGATGCGGCTCACGCGGCAATAGCACGCGCAAACCCTCGATCACGCCATAATGCAAACCGCTGCCGCCGTGTACGGCCATGCCAGCGGGCTTATTTAATACCAGCAAAAATTTATCTTGATATACAATGGCTTGCTCAAGAACCGCCAGTGCTCCAGCCGTGGGTTTAGGTACCTCGCCAGGTTGTGGCAAACGTACTGGGGGAATACGCACCACATCGCCAACCTGTACGCGGTACACGGGTTTGGCGCGGCCTTTGTTCACCCGCACCTCACCTGAGCGCAAAATGCGATACACATATTCTCTAGGCACGCCTTTGAGGAACGCCATGAGAAAATTGTCAATCCGTTGCCCCGCGTGTTCCGGCGCAATGGTTAGGTATTGGACAGGATGGGGCGGGGTTTGGGAAGAGGGCGCAATATTCATGTGCGCATTATAGACGCGAAGCGTGATGGTTGTCAGGCCCGCGTGGCTGGGCATTAAAATTTTTCCACAAACATAATGTTGGCATGATAAATATCGTTTTATCGTGCCAATCTTGTGTTTGAACAAAAAATTGTGTTCCCCTGAGGCGGTGCCCAATGGAGATTAGCGCGGTTTATGGGGTAGGCGTTACGGGAGAGATTCCGGCGCGCGCCAAGGCCACGGCGATATTATCGCTGGCGCGTCCGCGATTGTGGGCGGCGGTGTTCACCAAGTCGGTAGCGAGGTGGGGGAGCGCAAGTGCGCTGTCCAGTTTGGCGAGGAGGTCTGCTTGGCTGATTTGCCCCCATAATCCATCGCTACAGAGCAAGAATACATCGCCTGGTTGGACGGTTGCGCTATGAATTTCTAAATCCAGTATATCATCGCTGCCTAATCCCTTGAGTAAGCGTCCTTGATCCGGGTGGTTGGGCATGTCTTCCTCGCGCACGCGGCCTAAGTCCACCAGCATTTGCAGCAGGGAGTGATCCTGCGTGCGGCACAGCAGGCGATTGCCGCGAACATGGTATAACCGGCTGTCGCCCAGGTGCGTCCACCAGGCTTGCTGGTCGTGCAGGCGCAGCAGTACACAGGTGCTATGAGGAGAAATGCCTTGTTCGTGACGGATCTGTTGGATATTGGCTTGTGCGCCGTGGCAGATGCCGGGTAGCAGGGTTTCTGCGGGCAGGGCAAATTGGGTATGCCATAGCCGTTCGGCGGCATCGATTACGGCTTGTGCGGCCAGTGCACCGCCTTGATGGCCACCCATGCCGTCGGCAACCGCCAGTAAGAGGCCATGCTCTGGATGTGTCCAAATGCCGCAACGGTCTTGCTGTTCGTTGCGGCCACCGATATGTTGCGCGTGTGCTGTGTGCCAGTGCATAGGATTACGTGGATGCGTGGTTGGAATGGGTTGTGTTGTATGGACAAGCGCCCCTAATTATGCAAAACGTGCGCCGTTATTTTGGGGCGAGGCATGCCTGGAACAAGCTTGTGCTGAGCCTGTCGAAGTAAATGGGTTAATTGATGGGTGAGGATGAGGGCGTAGATGATACGGTTGGCATGGCATGGATGGCGGGTTCGTCTGCTGCCAGCAGGGCTTCTACTTGTGCGGCAGTAGCGCGCTGCATGGGCTTGCCAGAGGCGGGATCCGGCGGTGACCAGCGTTGATCGTTGAATGGAAATACCACGAGCGTCAGGCGGATGTCTTCACCCGCCACAAATTGGTAGGCAGGATAGGCTTTGCCAATGGCGTGGAAGGTGTGATCTTGCAATTGGTAGGGAATGCGACGATCAAGTAGAAATAGCGCCAATTCCTCGTGTTTATCGCAAAATACGTGGAGCGTGACGCTTGAGTGGCGGTTGGCTGTGCCCGCCAACACACTGCCTACCAGGCGAGGGTGAAAATCCGCCAACATACGCATGGCGTTCAATGCGGTTTGACGCTGCATTTGTAGGCGTTCGCGTTGGCCTGGATTGGTGAATAGGCGCTGGTATTCCTGCACTGCCAGTTCAATCTCTTGATTAGAAGGCAAAAATTGCTTGCCGGTAATGCCCAGGCGTTGTGCGGCCTTTTGTTTGGCCATACGAAAGTCGTCAATGTGCTCTTGCATCATCAACCGTGCGCTTTCAGCAGCGATTTGCTGACGTAGCGGATGCGTTTCCGCAGTTTTTTTCATGGCGTGGGCTTCTCGGTTTTTTCCGCAGGCGGCAGCGTGAGCGGCAATTTTAAGGTAAATTCACTGCCTTTGCCCGCTTCGCTGGCGACAATGATGTCGCCGCCCATCAAGCGGGCAAATTCGCGGCTCAGCACCAACCCCAGCCCAGTACCGCCAAACTTAAATTGGGTGTCTTTTTCCGCCTGTGCATAGCGTTTGAACAAACGGCACAATTGCTCGTGCGTCATGCCGATGCCTGTGTCGCGCACCGCAAAGTGCAGCCACGCTTGATTTTGCTCTTCTGCTTGGCATATCGCCAGGGTAATTTCGCCGTTTTGGGTGAATTTGCACGCATTGCTGAGTAAATTGAGCAATATTTGTTTTAATTTCATGCGGTCCGTAACCAGGGCCGGGGGCAGCCCAACGGCTAAACTTAAGTAAATGCGGTTTTGATTTTTTTGCACCAACGGATCAATGGTGGCGATTACATCCTGCGCCAGCACTTCAATTTGCACTTCTTCCTGCTTTACGTGCATTTTGTTGGCGTCCAACTTGGATAGATCAAGAATATTATTCACCAGATCCAGCAAGTATTTGCTGGCAGAGGTGATTTTATTTAAATCTTGCGCTTCGTCGGAACTGTCCACCGCATCGCTCAGCATTTCACTGTAGCCAATAATCGCATTGAGCGGGGTGCGCAGTTCATGGGCCATATTTGCTAAATATTCTGCCTTAGCTTTCATCGCCACTTCAGCATCTTCTTTGGCTTTGCGGATTTGTTGCTCTAGATTTTTTTCTGTGCTGATATCTTTGGTTGTGCCGATAAATCCTTTGAAAGATTCATTGGGCTGGCCTTGCAGCGCAACCACGTTGAGTTCTATCCATAATGAGTCCCGTTTGAACCGCACCAGGCGGCATTTGGCTGAAAAATTTTTACGTTGTTGAATGGTTTGTTGCCATAAGGGGAAAAGACGTTGTTGGTCTTCTTCGCAGACCATGGGCAGCCATTGGCATTGTGTACTGCCCAGGCTGTCTTCGTCTTGTTGAAACAGGCGGTGGTATTCCGGGTTGGCATAGACAATTTCGCCTTGAGCATTGGCCTGAAAAATGCCAATGGGCGACCAGGTGGCGATCTGGCGGAAGCGTTGTTCTGTGGCGCGTAGATCGTCTATCAGCGCGTTGCGTTGTTTGGTCAATAACCGCGATTGCACATGATTTTTAACGCGCACAATAACTTCTTCTTGACGAAAGGGTTTGGTGATGTAATCCACCGCGCCCACTTGGAAGCCTTCCACCAAGTCATCCACGTCAGTTTTGGCAGTGATAAAAATAACAGGAATGTCTTGGGTGGCAACGTCTTGCTTTAACCTTTTGCAGGTTTCATAGCCATCCATGCCAGGCATCATCACGTCGAGCAAAATCACGTCAGGCAATGCCTTGGCAACAATGGCCAAGGCTTTTTCGCCGCTGTTGGCAAAGGAAAGTTTATAGCCCTCTGGTGCCAGCACTTTGCGCAATACATCAATGTTGGCTGGTGTATCGTCCACCATGAGCACTTTGGCGTCCTGCAAGGAAATGGCGGCAACAGAAGAGGCCCGCTCGTTGGGGTCAGGAATGGTGTTCATGCTGTGTTTGCTCCAATGCCTCAAGGATGCCGTCTATGTCATACCCCGCCAAGCATTCCCTACAGTGCTTCGCCAATGCCGCGCCACCTGGGCCAATGTCTGGCAAGCGTTCGACAAGATGTTCCAATTCAGTCAACTCATTTAAGTCCGCTGCATTTTTCAATGCCTCATATAACGCAGACGGCAAGGCGATGACGTTGAAGGGAATATCTTCCTCCACCAGAATATCCATTGCGGCGTTTTGTTTGGTTTCATATTCAAATTCTACGTGTAGGTGCTTTTGCAAGCAGGTCCAAATCTCGCCCAGGCGGAACGGTTTGGAGATAAAATCATTAAACCCAGCTTGCAAAATAATTTCGCTTTGATGTTGCAAAGTAGATGCCGTAATCGCCACACACGGGGCGTGTTGTGGAAATTCTTGCTGCAAACGCGCCAACATTTCCATGCCATCCATCACCGGCATACGGATGTCGCTAAACAAAATGTCGGGCATGGATTCGCGTGTGCGCGCCAAGGCTTCCAAGCCATTTTCGGCCAGGGTAACGCGCACGCCTACGTCTTGCAGAATATGCGCGAGAATATCGCGGTTTTCCTTGACATCATCAATCACCAGTGCGTGTACGGCGTAGCCTTGTGCCAGGCGCTGCACTTGGGGTTGATTCTCTTGCAAAATCAGGCCATCGCCCTCGCCAGGCGGCAATGGCAATACCACGCTAAAACAGGCGCCCTGGCCCAGTTCAGAGGTTACTGAAACGCTGCCTTGCATCATGAGCACTTGGCGTTTGGTAATGGCCAAGCCTAAGCCGGTGCCGCCTTTGTCAAAGCCTTCACGCTCTTGCTGAAACGGCTCGAAAATGCTGGCATGGGCATGGGCGGGAATGCCTCGCCCGCTGTCTACCACGTCAAAACGCCAACTATCCAGCCCTTGCGCTTGCACGCGCAACAGCACATGGCCTTTTTCCGTGAATTTGACTGCGTTGCCCAGTAAGTTAATGAGCACTTGCCTAAGCTTGCCTTGGTCCGCGCAAACCACCAGCGTTTCGGGAACCTGCGATTCTACAATCCAATCCAGCCCTTTTTGATCGCAACGAATTCTAAACATGGCAGAAATATTTTTCACCAATTCTGTCAGCACGAAATTCTCAGCACGCAATTCCATTGCACCGGCTTCGATTTTGGAAATATCAAGGATGTCATTAATAATGCCCAGCAAATGGTTGCCGCTGGCTTCAATGGTGTGCAAAGATTCGTGCTGTGAAGAGGTGAGCGTGTGGTCACGCTGTAAAATTTGCGCGTAGCCCAACACCGCGTTCATGGGCGTGCGAATTTCATGCGACATGTTGGCGAGAAAAATGCTTTTGGCTTTATTGGCCGCCATAGCCTGATCGCGGGCGGTTTCTAATTCCTGCGTGCGTTGTTTTACCAACTCCTCCAAATGATAATGGTATTGGCTCAATTCTAAATCGCGCGTTTCAATTTGCGCCAACATTTGGTTAAATCCTTCCGCCAATTGGCCTAATTCATCCCGACTGAGTTTAGGCTGGCGTAAAGAATAATTTTTACTGCTAGAAACCTCTTCCATGGTGCCCAATAAGCTTAAAATGGGCGTGGTGATCACGGCTTGCAAACGCGATGCAAGTAAGAACGCGAACACTAGCGCCACCGCAATCACGCCCAATACCATGCCCGCATACCAAATCAACCGTTGTTTGAGCGCAACCAAATCAGAAAGAATAAAGACGGTGCCTAAATCGTCGTGTTCAAAATAAACCGGCATGAACACTGCAATATTTTTATTGTGGAAAAAATGGGTTGCGCGATCGCGGCGCAAGGGTTCTTGCGTATATTCGCTGAGTATGGTGGCAAGGGTAATGTCTTGCGGGTATTGGCGGCCAATCGCGGAGTCGCGGACATGCTGGGCAAAATGTTTCCCCTCCGCGTTGAAAATAATGGTGGTGATGATGTTGGATTTGGCTTTCAGGGCATGGATATTTTCGCTGAGCACTTTACTGTCGTTAAATAATAGCCCCGCACTGCTGTTGGTAGCGACAATATCGGCCAGTGTGACTAAATCCGCCACCATGCCGCGCTTAAAGGAGTACACTTCGTTAGTAATAAACGCCAGGGATGCAAGAAACAATACAAACCCGCTGGTAAATAAAATCATCAGCCGCAGTTTATGGGTAATGGACACATCCCGGAATTGGCGCATTATTCACAAACTCCAGGCACAGCAATTTCCAAGCGTTCCGCCAGCGCCAATAAACGCGCGCTGATTTTTAAATTCATGCAAGACGCCATTTTTGGATTGATTTCCAACCGCACTTTGCCTTCGCGCAAAGCCAGGTTCACCATACCACCGTGCTCCACAAAACCATCGCTATCTCCCACGGTCATAATGGCTTTATCGCGCACTTGTTGCAAAATCATCGGTAAATGGGACAGGGCGTTGGATTCAATAAACACCATATGGCATTGTGTTAAGTTTGCTATATTGATGTCTTTGCGCATCACCAAGGGCAGATCACGCACTTTTTTGTCCTTAATGCTGTCCAGTGCGTCGCCAAAAGTATCTTTGCCTATAAAGCATAAGGTGAATTGCCCACTTATCTCGCCCTCTGGCCAATCGGTCATGCGCGCCAGATTATACAAAAAAGCGGTTTTAATTTGGTATTCATTCGAGTCATCTGCGTGCGTCGGTAGCGCGATGGATGCCAAAAAAAGGACTGTTATCGTAGCAAATAAACAAGCGGCGTGGTGTGCACGCGGCATTATCAATGGTATTTTCATTGGCAAGTTCTCCCTCTTGCGTATGTATGCTTTCCAGTAGGCCAGGTTGTGAGTGCCGTGTCCCGCCCATCATTTAAACTTGGCAGATATTGCAAGCCTATTCGGTAGTTAGGCCACGAGATGCGGGATGACATGAGGTGTTTTTTCATATAAATTACTTAATTAAGACTATAGAACTTCCGAGGCAAAATCGGCCAGGCGCGACCGTTCTCCTCGGCGTAGCGTAATATGGCCACCATATGGCCATTCTTTGAAGCGATCCACTACGTAGGTAATGCCAGAGGTGGTTTCTGATAAATACGGCGTGTCAATTTGTGCGATATTGCCCAGGCATACGATTTTAGTGCCAGGCCCTGCGCGAGTGATTAACGTTTTCATTTGTTTGGGCGTAAGGTTTTGGGCTTCATCAAGAATAATGTAACGGTTAAGAAAAGTGCGCCCGCGCATGAAATTCAATGAGCGAATTTTGATGCGGTTGTGCAGCAAATCTGCCGTGGCGGTGCGGTTCCACTCATTGCCGCTGGCTGTCGCCGGCTGCAACACTTCCAGGTTATCCATCAATGCGCCCATCCACGGAGTCATTTTTTCTTCTTCCGTGCCAGGTAAAAAACCAATATCTTCGCCTACCGGCACAGTGACGCGGGTTACGATGATTTCGCGGTATAGCGGGTTATCTAGGGTTTGCGCCAAACCCGCTGCCAGTGCAAGTAAGGTTTTGCCCGTGCCCGCGTTGCCAAGCAGGGTAACAAAGTCAATATTGGGATCCACCAGCAAATTGAGTGCGAAGTTTTGGCCACGGTTGCGCGCGTTGATGCCCCATATTTTGTGCTGGCCATTTTGATAATCCCAAGCAACTTGGATTTTAGCCTGGTTATGGTGAATTTCAATGACACGCGCGGCAAAATTATCTTGTGTGGAAAAAATCCATTGATTGGGGTACCAGCCAGCCACATCCGGGCCGGTGATGGTGTAATACGTGCGGTTATGTTCTTGCCAGGAATGCAAATCTTTGCTGTGGCGTTCCCAAAAATCCGCTGGCAATTCGCATTCGCCACTATATAATAAATTTACATCATCCAACACCTTATCATTGGTGTAATCTTCTACGTCAATGCCTAAGGCATGTGCCTTGACGCGCAGGTTGATGTCTTTGGATACCAAGGTAACGCGCGCGCCAGGATTGGCGCGTTGCACGGCCATCGCCATTTCTAGGATGGAATTGTCTGGCTTGTTGCCAGGCATGGTGGTAGGTAAATACTCGCCAGTTAGCGCTTCCAGTTGAAAAAACAGCCGCCCGCATTGGGTTTGAAAGCCTTCTGGTGGCTGCAAGGGAATTCCGGCGGCCAAATCCTGAGTAGACACGCCTTGCAGCAGGTCGTCAAGAAAACGGGTAACCTGGCGCACATTGCGCGCTACTTCAGATGTGCCTTTTTTGCCCGCGTCCAATTCTTCTAACACCACCATGGGCAAATAGATGGAGTGTTCGTGAAAACGAAAAATGGCGGTGGGATCGTGCATGAGTACATTGGTATCCAGCACGAACAAGCGGTTGGGCTTACTCATGCCAATTCCTTCAGCGCGGCCAGCACTTCGTCTACATGACCTTCCACTTTGACTTTGCGCCATTCGCGCGCCAGCAGGCCGTTGCTGTTGAATAAAAATGTGCTGCGCTCAATGCCGCGCACGTCTTTGCCATACATTTTTTTGGCGCGGATCACGTTAAAGTGCGCGCACAGGGCTTCTTCTGTGTCAGCGAGTAAAGCGAACGGCAATTCATATTTGGCCTTGAAGTTGTCATGCGTGCGCGCGCTGTCGCGGGAAACACCAAGGATTTGTGCACCCAATTGTTGAAACAGTGCATACGCTTCACGAAAATCTTGGCCTTCTTGCGTGCAACCTGGCGTGTTATCCTTGGGATAAAAATACAAAATCAGTGGCTTGCCGCAGAAATCAGGCAAATGAAGCGTCTGGCCGTCTGTGGCAGCCAGCGTAAGCGCAGGCAGTGGGGCGCCGATTTGCATAGAATTCATGGTATTCCTTTATTTTTAATGGGTTAAATGTAAGCTCAAGGTTATTTTATTGGCCCCATGATGGCATCTAAATTCAGCGCATCGCACATTTCAAAAAACTCACCACGCAATACTGCAATGGATACATCGCTAGGCACACTAATGGTAATGTTCATGGTAAAAATTGGCGCGCCCGTATGCGGTGCGGCATAGCTGCTGGTGTGCATATCGTCAATGTTGATATTGCTGCGCGAGAAGAAACGGGCGACTTCATGCACAATGCCAGGGTGATCCATGGCCACCACTTCAATGCCATACTGCATGGTAGCGGCTTGTGTATTGCGTTCGGTGGTGCGTTTGAGCGAGAGCATCAGTTCTTGCTTTTTAGCTAAGCGGCTCAGGCCGTTTTCGATTTTAGCAATCGCGTCCCATGTGCCAGACAGCAGCATAATGACGGCAAATTCGCCGCCGAGCACCGTCATGCGGCTGTCGTTGATATTGCCCCCGTATTCGGTGATTAACTGGGAAAGTTCATCTACAATGCCTGGGCGGTCACTGCCCACCACGGAAACAACCAAATAATTTTGCATAGGTTTCTCATTTTAAATCAGACGGCCCACCATCGCGCATTACTGGCGGAATGGTGTGATAGAAGAGGACAATGGCCAGCCTTGTAAGCCCAGCGGCTGGCCTGCGCACAACGCCTGTGCGCGTCCAAACAGTAGAGTTCAATTGATATTATACATTGCCCAGGAAGCCGGGGCATCCCCGCTTTGCATGACCGATTAAACACTACTCGGCACGGATAAGGCGCGTACAATTTCAGCGCTGATTGTGGACGGCCAGGGCGCTGCACGGCCTGGCGCGTTGCGTAGCATTGCAAGCAAGGCAAGGTAATCCGCACGCAGTATCGGCTCTGCGCCCAAGCTGGCAAGATGTTGGGTGTGTATCTGGCAATCAATCAACGCATAGCCCCATTGCTGCAATTGCAGCGTCAACAAACAAAATGCCACCTTGGACGCATTGCTGGCCAGGCTGAACATGGACTCGCCGCAAAACACGCCGCCCACCGCCACACCGTATAAACCGCCCACCAATTCGTCGCCGCGCCAACATTCCGCGCTGTGGGCAATGCCCAGGCGGTGCAATTCGATGTAAGCCTCCTGCATTTCCAGCGTAATCCACGTGCCATCTTGGTCGCGCCGGAGCGTAGTCGCACACTGACGGATGACCTCGGCGAAACACGTATCCAACGTAACACGGAAGCCGCTGTTGCGAATATTTTTTGTCAAACTGCGCGAAATTTTTAGCTTTTCCGGGAACAACACCATGCGCGGATTGGGGGACCACCATAAAATCGGCTCATCCTCACTAAACCAGGGAAAAATACCTTGGCTATACGCTACTACAAGCCGCTCAGGCCGCAAGTCGCCACCCACCGCCAATAGGCCATTGGGCGATGTTAACGCACGTTGGGCAGGTGGAAAATCATACGCTGGCGCACCAGGCGCAATCCAATACATTGTGCATACTCCAGGTTGCAATGAACATAGACCAACAAGCATTGCTGATCTTGTCTGGCACGCCAGAATTTATATACTGTAAACGGTCACACTTCGACAGGCTCAGTACACCGCAAACTGCGTTTTTTCACCCGTGGCGTGTGCCAAGCTACGGCTTGGCACTCCGCCCGATGCTTTAACGCCCTGAAAGGGCATAATATTTAGAGCCTTGGGCGTTGCCCTGGGTCAACGTTGGTTGGTCCATCAAGCCCTGACGGGGCGTAATAAAATTGCTGGATTGTCGTTTATTTCGCCCTTTCAGGGCTGACTGAATACAATCCGCTTACCCAGGGCGCGGTTCCTGAGCCTGTCGAAGGATTGCCCTGGGCTATAGATATTTAGCCCTTTCAGGGCGAAATAAACCGCAATCTATACTTTGGCCGCTCAAAAACTAAGCTTTTTATAGTATTGCCTGCTCTCTTGTGGCTAGGCGGAAGACCAAAAAATAAACATCAATTTACTAGCGGTTGCAGTATACCTTTGCCGCTAGAGTACGATTAACGGTATAAAAAGCTTAGTTTGTGTGCGGCTGATGTATGGCAATTCTTTCCTTGCCAATGTCTCATTTCTTCTACGACGGTGCAGGTGTGGGTTATTAAACATTCTCTGATGCGCTGTCGATGGGCACGGAAATTCGCCATTACCGGGGCGCTTTGTTAGAGCTTCTGCGGTCGAGCGGCGTTTTTTCCAGCAGCTTCTTACATCCGTGTGCAGACGCTGAGGCGTGCGGTTAATTCTTCAGCGCATAGCGGTCGGCTGTAGAGGTAGCCTTGGCCGCTGTCGCAGCCTTGAGATTGTAAAATCTGTTGCTGTTGTTCATTTTCTATGCCCTCGGCTATGACGTGCAATTGCAAAGTTTTGCCCAGTGCTATCACGGAGCTGGCAATGGCCAGGGCATTGGCGTCTTCGTGTAAATCTTCAATAAATGAGCGGTCGATTTTGAGTTTATCAATGGGCAAGCGGCGTAAATAGGCCAATGATGAATAGCCGGTGCCGAAATCGTCTACTGCCAGTTTTACCCCCAGGGCACGCAATTCGTTTAGCGTGGTTTGCGAGGCTTCGTTTTCTTGCATAATCACACTTTCGGTCAATTCCAATTCCAGGCATTGTGGCGGCAGTCCGGTGTTTTTTAGCGTGGCGCGGATGGTGGCAACAATGCCTTCGTGTTGCAGTTGTAGGCTGGATAGGTTGACCGCAATATTGAAATTTGCGTATTTTTCTCGCCATTGTCGCGCTTGCGCGCACGCGGTTTGTAGCACCCATTCGCCAATGGGAATAATCAAGCCAGTTTCTTCGGCGAGCGGAATGATGCGATCCGGTGAAATTACGCCCAGTTCGGGATGCTGCCAGCGCAACAGTGCTTCCGCGCCAATGACTTCGCGGCTGGATAAATCGACCTGCGGTTGGTAGACCAAGAATAATTGCCGTTGTTCCAGCGCAGCACGCAATTCGTTTTCCAGGCGCATGGCTTCAAACGCGCCCGTGCCGAATTGGGCGGTGTAAAATTGATAGTGGCCACGCCCACTGCGGTATTTGGCTTGGTACATGGCGATTTCGGCGTTTTTTAGCAGCGCCGCTGTGTCTTTGCCATCGTGTGGGCTGATGGCAATGCCCTGGCTGGCGCTGATGTACAGCGTGTGGTTTTCGATGTGGATGGGCGGGCGCATGGCTTGTTGTAAATGCTCTGCCATTTGCGTAATCTGCTGAATATCTTTGCATTCAGGCAAAAAAATCGTGAACATGTCGCCACTCATGCGTGCTAGCATGGGCGGTGTGCGTTGCACCATGGCCAGCTCGCCTTGCAAGCGCAGAGCCACCGCTTGCAGCACGCTGTCGCCTATGGCGTGGCCCAAGGTGTCGTTAATTTGTTTGAAGCGGTCTAAATCGAGCAAAAATACCGCCATCAATAGGTTGCCATCTTGGTCTAACAGCGCTTCGTCGACTTGTTTTTTGAATTGGGTGTGATTGGGCAAGCCCGTTAGGGTGTCATAATCTGCCAGGTAGCGGATTTTTTCTTCAGAGGCTTTTTGTGCGGTAGTGTCGGTGAACATGCTGATGTAATGGGCGATTTCGCCGTTGGAATCGCGCACTGCGGTGATGTTTTGCCAGGCCGGAAAAAGTTCGTCGTTGTTGCGGCGGTGGATGATTTCACCTTGCCAAAATCCTGCACGGTGAATGGTGGTCCAGATTTGCTGGTAAAAATGGGGGGGGTATTGGTTGGATTGCAGCAGGCCCGGGGTTTTGCCCAACACTTCTTCTTCGTTGTAACCCGTGATGAGGGTAAACGCTGGGTTGACTGCAACAATCCGTTGTTGGCAATCCGTAATCACAATGGCTTCACTGGTGTGCTCGAACACGGTGGAGGCTTGCAATAGCCGGTCTTCGGTTTGGCGTTTGAACATGGTAAAGTCACGGCCTACACAATGATAGCCAAGATAGCCGGATGCACTGGGAATGCCAGCCACGTGCATATGAATCCAACGCCATGCGCCGGTTTTGGCGCGTTGCCGGTATTCAATGTCCTGCCGCGCTGGGCCTTGCGGGAACGCAGCGAAAAACGCGATTAATTTGCTTTGATCTTCTGGATGTACAATATTGAGCCAGGCGCGCGGGTCAGCGATCAGTTGTTTTTCGGTCAGGCCAGTCAATTCGGTGTACGCGCGGTTGGCTGCCAGTGGCGCGCCATCCAGCGCACAGAAACAAATCAAATCATCAATATTGTCAAAGAAAATTCTAAGCTGGGCTTCGCGCTCGCGTAACACCTGCTCGCTTTGGCGTAAACGCAGTTGGGTGCGCACGCGGGCGAGCAGTTCCGTGGGGTTGAACGGCTTGGCAATGTAGTCCACCGCACCCGCTTCCAAGCCTTTGACCACGCTATTGGGGTCATCCTTGGCTGTGACGAAAATCACCGGAATTTCTTCAAACCTTGGCTGTTGCTTGATCATCTGGCAAATTTCATAACCACTGATGCCCGGCATCATGATGTCGAGCAACACCAGATCATAGGCGTTGGCTTCTAGTGCGGGTAGAACGTCTTCGCCCCGGCTCACTGCCTGGCATTGATAGCCCGCCGTTTTGAGAATGTGGCGCAGCATCATGATATTCACCGGCATGTCGTCCACAATCAAAACCATGCCGGGTTGATGCGGGCTGATAAACTGTGTGTGCATAATCATGCGTGGATGGCTGCCTGGTTATTTGCCAGCACAGCCAGTCCGCGTTGTGGATTATAGGCGCGCTTATTCAAACGTATCCTCCCGCTCGGGCTGTAGCAATTCCAACATTTCCAACAGAATCGCTTCCGCTTGATCTGGTGTGGTGTAATGAAAAAAAGGGCCATTTTCCATACGAACATTAGGGCCATCTCGGCAAAAACCAAAGCATCGTATCCATTCAATTTCTAACTTGATTCCCAAACTGCGCGCAGCCGTTTGCAACGCTTCGGCCAATGGCGGGCCACCGCCCTGGCCCACACAGGAGGGCATTTCTGGCAGCGAACGAAAGTGTTTGCATACCAACACCCGAATCGAAGTCATGGCGTTACCTCATTCATTCGCATGTAAGCGTGGTAATTATATCCCATCCTTGCAGGAGACAGACAACCGCAGTGGATTATGCCACATCTTCCATTACCGGCTCCGCCCAGACGTCGTGCGTATCCGCACGGGTGACACGCACTTCCAAGAAATCACCAGGCACCACGCCTTCCCATGCGCCAGGAATATAAATGCAGCCATCCACTTCTGGGGCTTCGGCTGGGCTACGCGCAATCAATCTGTCCGGGTGCACTTCGTCCACCATCACCTGTTCAACGCGCCCCAGCCGCGCGCACAATTTTTCTGCGCTGATGGCCGCTTGCGTGGCCATGAAGCGCGCCAGGCGTTCTTGTTTGAGCGGTTCTGGCACAGGATTGGGCAGCGCATTCGCCGCCGCACCAGCCACAGGCGAGTAGGCGAATGCGCCCACGCGATCCAGGCGCGCTTGCTGCAAAAACGCCAGCAATGTCTCAAAATCTGCCTCAGTTTCGCCAGGAAAACCAACAATGAAGGTGCTACGCAAGGTCAATTGTGGGCAGGTTTGCCGCCACTGTTCAATGCGGCGTTGCAAATTTTCTTGATTGGCTGGGCGGCGCATGGCGTGCAGCAACGCGGGCGATGCGTGTTGCAGGGGGATGTCCAGGTAAGGCAACACAATGCCTTGCGCCATTTGTTCGACCAAACGATCGACCTGCGGGTAGGGGTAGACGTAATGCAGGCGCAGCCAAGGAAACCATTCTGCCAGTGCGGGCAACAACGCATCTAGGCGAGTTTTCATGGGCTTACCTTGCCAAAATGCCGTGCGGTAGCGCGTATCCACGCCATACGCAGCGGTATCCTGCGCCACCAGTAGCAGTTCCTGCACACCGGCCTGCGCCAGTTGCTGGGCTTCGGTCAAAATGTCGTCCACCGCGCGACTGCGCAACGGCCCGCGCATGGTGGGAATCACGCAAAACGTGCATTCCTGGTTACAGCCCTCGGCAATTTTGAGATAGGCGTAATGGCGTGGCGTGAGTTTAATGCCACCTGGCGGCAGACCAGGGCCGGTGTTCGGTGGCAACGCTACGTGGCGGCGCACTTCCGCCATGGTGTGCGCGGTTTGCGCAGGCCCAGTAATGGCGAGCAGGTTGGGGAACTTTTCACGCAACCGCTCCGCTTTAGCCCCCAAGCAGCCCGTCACAATCACCTTGCCATTGCGCGCCAATGCTTCGGCGATGGCCTGGTACGATTCGGTTTCTGCTGCTTCGATAAATCCGCAGGTGTTGATAATCACCAATCCCGCTTGGCCGTAATCCGGCGCAATGGCATAGCCTTCCGCGCGCAATGCAGTGAGAATGCGCTCTGCGTCTACGGTGGCCTTGGCGCAACCCAGCGCGACAAAGCCCACTGCGGGGCGTGAAGTGATTTTTTTAGGCATAGGTAATATCTACGGTAGGCTCAACGAATAAAATCAAATGAATGGTGTATTTTTTCAATAACGCGGACTTGCTTCGCCGGTTGCGTGCGCTGGCTGCATAGGCAAGCGGCAATAAAATCGGCTGCCTTGACCAGGCGCGCTGTCTACACCCACACTGCCGTTATGGGCCTCAATGATTTTTTTAACAATGGCCAGCCCCAACCCCGTACTTTTTTCGCCACCCGTGGGTTTAACGCCCACTTTTTGAAACATGCCAAATAGTTTATCTTGCTTGTCCTTTGGAATACCAGGGCCTTGATCTTGGACTGCAATTTCCACCCAGGCCGCGTGCGATTCGGCAGAAATAAGGATTTGTGTGTTAGGGGGCGAATATTTGATGGCGTTGTTGATCAGATTATCCAGCACCTGGCTGATGCGTTCTTGGTCAGCCCATACTTCCAGCCGCTCTGGCACTGCCAGTTGCAGGCAGATGTGCTTGCGTTGGGCATTCACCGCATTGAGGCGGACGCGGTAGTGTAACAGTTCAGCCAAATCATGTTCTGCCAGATGCAAATCTAACTTGCCGCTGTCGATTTTGCTCAGATCAAGCAAATCATTCAGCATGACCAACATTTCCTGGCTTACTTGACTGATAATCGTCAAAAATTCTTTTTCTGTGGCAGGCTCCAAGCCACCGTGCAACAGCAATTGGCTAAAGCCTTGCAATGAAGTCAGCGGGTTGCGTAGGTCATGCACCACCATGCCCAGCAGTTTATTCTTTTGATCATCCAACTCCATCAGCCGCTGTTGATATTCTAAAATGCGCACACCGACTTTGATGCGGCTGTGCAGTTCGTCGGGCTGCACCGGCTTGGTGATGAAATCGTCTGCGCCCATGTTTAAGCCTGTGACAATGTCTTCTTGGCTGTTTTTGCTGGTAAGCAGAATCACATAGGTAAACGGCAAATGCGCGGTTTGCTTGATGAGTCCGCACAATTCTAAGCCATCCATTTCCGGCATCATCCAATCCACCAGCGCCAAGCGGGGCGCGCCAGGCTGTTGCAAAATATCCCAGGCTTTTTTGCCATCCTCCACTACCACTGGCGTAAAATCCCAGGTTTTTACCCAACTGGTCAATAGGAGGCGCGCAGTGGAGGTGTCGTCAACAATGAGTATATCCATAACATTCTTACGCTAAAAAAATATCCCAATCTATTGCTGCCCACTCGGCTTGTAGTGCAGTAAAGTCTTGCCGCATCGTGGTTACCTGTTGTAAAACCGCTGCATAATCGCCGCGCTTGGCGGCTTGCTCGCCCTGGTTCGCGCTTTCGCCCAAGCGCACAGCGCCTAGATTGCGCGCTTCGCCCTTAATGGAGTGCAATATTCGTTGCAGGGTGTTGGGGTCTTCGTGGGTAGTGGCCAGTGTTTCGGCGTGGTTCAATTGCTTTGGCACGTCTTCTTGGAAAACTTGCGTGATTATTTTCAGCAATTCCACGTTGCCCATCACCACCCGCCGCAACTGCCCAGCGTCAAAAACCGGGAGGGACGGTTCCGCCCCGGTTGGGTGATGTAGGGGCGATGGTTTATCCCCGCCCATGGAGGGTTTGGGTGATGAATTTTCAGTGTCGCGTGTTGGCGCAGGCTTGCAAAACGTTTGCAACACTTGTTGCAATTGGATTGCGGTATAAGGCTTGGCAATATGCGTATCCATGCCCGCAGCACGGCAACGCTCGGCATCGCCATGCATGGCGTTGGCGGTGATAGCCACAATCGGCGTGTGTTTGCCTTCTGCCTGTTCGCGCTCGCGGATCAGGCTTGTTGCGGTAAGCCCGTCCATGATGGGCATTTGCAAATCCATCAACACCAGGTCATACGATTTTTTCTCCATTTTTTCCACGCCCTTGCGGCCATTTTCTGCTAAATCCACGGTACAGCCCAATTGCCGCAACATATGCACTGCCACCAAGCGGTTGATTTCGCTGTCCTCTACCAGCAACACAGACACACCCGGGTAACGTGGCGCTAGCGCTGGCCCAAGCTTAGCAGACGGCGCGGACAGCGGTTGCCCGGCTTGATTTTTAGACCGCCAGGCTTGGTTGAGCGCCCGAATCCAGTCCCAACGCGCCAGCGGCAACAACAGGCGGAAAAAATCGTTGTGGTGCGCCAATTCCTGCGGGCCGTGGTCTTGGCCGCGTGTGGCCAGCCACATCAACATCGGCGGAATGCCGGATGCGGGTGTTGAAAATTGTTTGGCAAAATCAATACGCCCGCGTTCCGGGTTACGCCCGTGTTCCGGGTTACGCCCGCGTTCCGGGTAATGATTTTTCAGCGTGGACGGTTGAGAGGAACTCGGTGTGCATACCAAAATGAGCCAAAAGGGTTGCTGCTGCTCCAAAGCCAACTGGTATTGTGCCACGCCTTCAGCGACCTGGGTCACCAGCGTAAATGGCAATTGTAAAAAATCCAGCGTGGCGCGCAAGTTTTCTTGCCACAAGGGGCACTCCGCCAACAGCAACACCGGATGCTGGCGGATTTCGGGCAATAATTCTTCGTAGGGGCGGAGGTTTATCCCCGCCCCATCCCCAGATTGTTCCAGCGCAGCCTTATTGCATAGGGACAAGTTCAGTTGCATGGTAAAAGTTGAGCCTTTGCCCAATTCGCTGTCCACAGCCAGCGTGCCATTCATCAGTGCAGTGAGGCGGCGGCTGATGGCCAGGCCCAGACCCGTGCCGCCATAACGGCGAGTGGAAGAGCCGTCGGCTTGCGTGAATTTTTCAAACACCCGCTCGTGGAATTCCGGCGCAATGCCGATGCCCGTGTCGCGCACCCGCAGACAAAGCGAAGCGGTATGCTTGGCGGACACAGGCTCCGCAGCGCGAATTGGCTCCACTTCCAACACCACATGGCCCTCGGTGGTGAATTTGATAGCATTGCCCAGCAAGTTAATCAAAACCTGGCGGATGCGTTCGGCATCGCCCACCAGGCACTCCGGGACAGCAGGCGAATAGCGCAGCAGCATATCCAGCCCTTTGTTTTCCGCCTCGACCCGCAACAAACGGATGACTTCAATTACTGTATCTTCCAAGTTGAACGGTTGCAGATGCAATTCCAACCGGCCCGCTTCCATTTTGGAAAAATCCAAAATATCGTTAATCAGCACCAACAAAGCCTGGGCGGAGCGGTAAATGGTGTTGGCGTATTCTTGTTGCTCATTATCCAAGTGCGTGTTGCGCAGCAATTCCGTCATGCCCAGCACGCCGTTCATGGGGGTGCGGATTTCATGGCTCATATTGGCCAAGAATTCGCTCTTGGCGCGCGTGGCTTGTTCTGCGTCCTCACGCGCTTGGCGCATACTTTCCACCGCTTGCTTGTAGGCCGTGATGTCGCGCCCGACAGCTTGCACTTCATGGAAATTGGCAAACTCATCAAACAAAGCGTGATACACCCATTGCTGCCAGCGCACCGCGCCATTGTGCTGAAGCGCACGGTGTTCAGAGGTGACTACTGGATTTTTCAAGGTCAGCATGGCCATTTCGTGGCGACATACTGCCTCATCCGCGTAGTACACATTGTCCACAAAATAACACCCTAACAATTGCGATGCGTCGCGGCCTAAATAACGGCAATATGCCTCGTTGACAAAAGTCAGCCGACCTTGGCGGTTAAAGCGACAAATTAATTCGGTTTGATCTTGCACAATGGCTTTATAATGGGCCTCGCTGGCTTTCATCTGTTCCACCGCCTGGCGGCGACGGCGTTCAATGCGCGAGGAAATCAGCCACATGCCCAGGGTGATGGCTGCGAACATAAAAAACGTCAGTAAACTTTGGGTAAGGATGCTTGCGCGGTAATTTTCCAACAACCCTTTGGGTGTCATGGCCACTAAGCGCCAGCGGGTATTGGGCAGCGGCGTACTGTTAACAATGCCAGGTGGGCGTTCAGCGGGCGGAATGAAGGATAATTGCTGGCGGTGAGAAAAGAACCAGTTCTCGCTGTTATGCCCGAGTTCCGGGTTACGCCCGAGTTCCGGGCCAGGCGTGGATGCGGGCTGCGC
>DYPE01000032.1:20317-24996 GCA_020720085.1 Dichelobacter nodosus
GCCCGAGTTCCGGGTTACGCCCGAGTTCCGGGCCAGGCGTGGATGCGGGCTGCGCCAATAGGACTTCATAACCATTCAGTTGGGCGCGACGCAGGATACGCATGAGCATGGTAGTATTGAACGCGACGAGCAAATAGCCTTCTTCGCGTTCCATCCCCCAGCCGCTGAATAAGGTGAAATAGTAGCTGTTGCCTGAAGAATACAGTTGTGGGCCATAGCGCTTTACTTCTGCCAATAAGGCCGCAGTGTCTACCATCGTATCGGCAGAGGTGGGCAATTGGTTCACACCCGCACGGCCTTCCCAGTCTGTGATGGCGTATCCTGTTACCAGCGGAAACCAGTCATCCATTTTATTTTCCAAATAGCGGCGCTGGATGTGGCTGTCTGGCTCATGCAGCAAGGTTCTAATAACATCCAGATTCACCTCTGAAAACAAGTCAATCTGGCGTTGTTGTTCCTCCAAATAGCCTGTTAGACTGTTAGTTACCCCCAACATGGTGTTTTGTATAATAGTCTCCTGGCTGGTCTTAAACTCCAGCAGACGCAGTTGTGCTATCCAACCCAATAACCCGGCCAACAACAGCAAGGTGAGTAAGGTAAACTCCGCGCTGTAGCTGTGAAACCGCCGCGATACCCGATCCCTTGAACCTTGTGTTACCGTAGAGAGCCATTCCATCATGTCTGAATCACCGCGTAAAATACTCGTTACCAGCGCCCTGCCCTATGCCAACGGCCCGTTGCATTTGGGCCATTTGGTTGAATACATTCAAACCGATATATGGGTGCGTTTTCATAAAATCCGGGGACGTGAATGTTACTATGTGTGCGCGGACGATGCCCATGGCACACCCATTATGATCCGCGCCAAGCAAGAAGGCATTGCGCCGGAGCAATTGATTGCCCGGATGCGCGAGGATCACCAGCGCGATTTTGCCGGATTTACCATTGGTTTTGACAATTATTATTCTACCCACAGTACGGAAAACCGCGAGTTGGCGTGCCGAATTTATGAACGCCTGCACGCCAGCGGCGCAATTTTTACCAAAACCGTGCGCCAAGCGTTCGATCCAGTGGAACAAATGTTTTTGCCCGACCGTTTTATCAAGGGCGAGTGCCCGCGCTGTCACGCGCCGGATCAATACGGCGACAATTGCGAAGCCTGCGGTGCTACCTACAGCCCCACTGAACTGATAAACCCGGTGTCGGCATTGTCCGGCCAACCGCCTATTCAAAAAGATTCCGAACATTATTTCTTTGATTTACCTCAATTTGAAAATACGCTGAAAGCCTGGATGGCACAAGGGGGCGTGCAAAGCGAAATCGTCAATAAGCTCAACGAATGGTTCGACAGCGGCTTGCAACCCTGGGACATTTCGCGGGATGCGCCGTATTTTGGATTTGAAATCCCCAATGCGCCAGGCAAATATTTTTACGTGTGGCTGGATGCGCCCATCGGTTACATGGCGAGCTTTCTCAATCTATGCCAGCAACGGAATGCCCGGAACGCGGGCGTGGGGTTGGACTTCGATGCGTTCTGGGGCCAAAATAGCGCGGCGGAACTATATCACTTTATCGGCAAAGACATCATGTATTTTCACGCGCTGTTTTGGCCAGCTATGCTCTTTGGTGCACAATTTCGCACGCCCAGCGCTATTTTTGTCCACGGATTTTTAACCGTCAATGGTCAAAAAATGTCCAAATCGCGTGGCACATTCATCACCGCACGCGCCTATCTCAATCATTTGCATCCTGAATACTTGCGCTATTACTACGCGGCCAAGCTGGGCGCGAAACTTGATGATTTAGATTTGAATTTGGACGATTTCAGTCAGCGCGTCAATGCCGATTTGGTGGGTAAAGTGGTCAACATTGCCAGCCGCTGCGCGGGTTTTATCAGCAAGCGTTTTGAGGGCCGCTTGAGCGCGCGCTTGCCGCAACCCGCGTTGTACGAAGAATTTCTTCACGCGGGCGAAGAAATTGCCGTTGCCTATGAACAGCGCGAGTTTAACAAAGCCATGCGCGACATCATGGCGTTGGCCGACAAAGCCAATCAATACATTGACCACGAAAAACCGTGGGTAGTGGCAAAGGACGACAACCGTGCGGCAGACCTGCAAGAGATTTGCACGCAAGGCTTGAATTTGTTCCGTGCGCTGCTGGCGTATTTGCAGCCCGTGTTGCCAGAAATGGCGGACAAAACCCGCGAATTTTTGCAATGCGATTTGCCTTGGCAGCCGCAACCCTTGCTCAACCATACCATCGCGCCGTTTCAACCGCTGCTAACGCGGCTGGAACCGTCCAAAATTGAAGCCATGCTGGCCGAAGGCCAACCGCCAACGCCACCCCCATCTGCCGCTGACAATACAACGCCGAAAACCGCGACGAAACCACCAGCAGCCAGCGCGCCGTTGCCAGCAATTCCTGATCTGGCCGCTACCATTGACGCGGAAACCTTTGGCAAAATCGACTTGCGCATTGCCCGCATTGTCCACGCCGAAGCGGTGGACGGCGCGGAAAAATTGCTCAAACTCACGCTGGACATTGGCTTGGACGCGCCACGCACGGTGTTCGCTGGCATCAAAAAAGCCTATCCTGACCCCAGCGTGCTACAAGGCCGTCTGACGGTGATGGTGGCCAATCTCGCGCCGCGCACCATGCGTTTCGGCGTGTCTGAAGGCATGGTGTTGGCGGCTGGCCCAGGGGATAAGGATTTGTGGATACTCAGCCCAGATTCGGGCGCGCAACCAGGGATGCGGGTGAAATGATGGCCAACTGGGTGGTGGACGCACGTGGGTTACGCAAACAATACCAAGGCGGGAACGCCGCCGTAGGCGGGAACGCCGCCGTAGGCGGGAGCGCCGCCGTGGGCGGGAACGCCGCTGTGGGCGGGAACGCCGCTGTGAACCAGACCGTGGTGGCGGATATTTCCCTGCGCTTGGCGCGCGGCCAGTGCCTGGGTTTGCTCGGTCCCAACGGCGCGGGCAAAACCACTACGCTGCGCATGTTGCTCGGCCACACCCAACCCGACAGCGGCGAGATTCGCGTGCTCGGCTACGCCATTCCGCGTGAGGCGGGCTTAGCGCGCGCGCGGGTGGGCGTGGTTCCGCAAAAGGACAATTTAGACCCCGATTTTTCCGCCTGGGTCAATTTGGACATTTACGGGCGCTACTTCGGCCTGACCAAAGCCGAGCGTGCGCGGCGTATTCCGCACCTGTTGGCGTTCGCTGCGTTGGAACACAAAGCGCACGCGCGCGTGGCCACCTTGTCCGGCGGTATGCAACGCCGCTTGACCCTGGCGCGCGCCCTGATTCATCAGCCAGATTTGTTGATTTTGGATGAACCCACCACGGGCCTGGACCCACAAGCGCGCCATTTGATTTGGCAACGCCTGCGCATGTTGCGCAACCAAGGCATGAGCATTATCCTCACCACGCATTACATGGAAGAAGCCGAGCGCCTGTGCGACCAAATCATTTTGTTGGAGCAAGGCCGAATTTTGGCCGAAGGCGCGCCGCGCGAATTGATTGCGCGCGAAATTGAGCCGCATGTGATTGAAGTACAAAACGAATGGCAAGCCCCCATGCAGGCTGAACTGTCCGCGCGCGTAGAAACGGCGGGCGATACCCGTTTTTACTACACCGCAGCCCCACACGAGCTATTGCAAGCATTGCAAGAGGACGCCAGCGCGCGCTACTTGCACCGCCCAGCCAATTTGGAGGACGTATTTTTGAAACTCACCGGACGAGAATTGCGCGATGGATAATCAGGACACGCTGGAAAACTTTTTTGAACGGAGCCAGTCCGCGTTTGCGCACAGCACGCCCGTTGCGCTACCACCAGTCTGGCGACGCTGGGTGCCGATTTGGCAACGCAACTATTTGGTTTGGCGCAGATTATTCTGGGCTGCACTGCTGGGCAATTTTGGCGAGCCAACCCTGTATTTACTGGGGTTGGGCTTTGGCTTGGGATTTTTTGTGGGTGAAGTGGATGGCCTGCCGTACCTGCATTTCCTGGCGGCAGGCATCGTGTGTTCCAGCGCCATGCAAACCGCGTCGTTTGAAGCCATGTATTCCGCGTTCACACGCATGAACGAGCAACGCACCTGGGACGCCATGCTCGCCACCCCGCTGACCTTGCGCGATGTGGTGATTGGCGAAGCCATGTGGGCGGCGTCCAAAGGTTTGTTTAGCGCAGGCGCAATTTTACTGGTAGCCGCCGCCCTCGGCGTAGCAGGGGGCTGGATCGCGCTGTGGGTTTTGCCCGTCAGCCTGCTTACTGGCCTGTGTTTTGCCGCACTGGGATTGGCCATTACCGCGCTGGCACGCGACTATGATTTTTTTCTGTATTACACCACATTGGTGCTGACCCCACTGGGCCTGCTCAGCGGCGTATTTTTCCCATTTTCCAGCTTACCCAGCGCGGTGCAGGCCGTGGTGCAGGCATTCCCGTTGTACCATGCCATCGTACTTACGCGCCCGTTGATGAGCGGCCAATGGCCAGACAGCGTTGTGCTGCATATCCTGGTGCTGTTGGCCTACACCCTGACTGGGCTGTGGCTGGCAACCCACCTGCTGCGCCGTCGGCTGCTGGCTTGAACCACTATACTATCTCCCTTTACGCTACCGCCCGTGTTCCAGGTTATCGGGCGGGGATAAACCACCGCCCCTACGCCCGCGTTC
>DYPE01000033.1 GCA_020720085.1 Dichelobacter nodosus
TACTGAATGTATACTTTTGATGCTCTGCCACTGCCTGTCACGCCATTCACCGCTAGAACCGAAATTTTATTGGGCGAAGCCCCTTTGCGTGCTTTGGTGGCGCGCCATGTGTGTGTGGCGGGCTTAGGCGGCGTGGGCGGGCAAGTGGCGGAAAACTTTGCGCGCATGGGGTTGGCGCGCATTACGGTGGTGGATCATGACGTGATCACGCATTCTAATCTGAACCGCCAGTTGGTGGCTTTGCACTCCACCTTGGGCCGCGCCAAAAGCGAAGTCATGGCCGAGCGTTTGCGCGATATTAATCCAGCGGCGGAAATCATTGCGCTCAATCAGTTTTTACATAAATCGGAAATGGATGCGTTTATCCGCCAGGGTAATTTTGATTTTGTGGTGGATTGCATTGACTCCATTGCCAGCAAGGCGGCGCTGGCTGCCGCCTGCATTCACCATGGCACGTCTGTGGCCGCTAGCATGGGCGCGGGCAACCGCCGCGATGTGACTAAAGTGCGCGTGGCCCGCCTCAATCAAACCCATATTTGTCCGTTGGCGCGTGAATTGCGCGCAGCGTTGCGCAAAATGGGCGTGCCCGTGAATTATCCAGTGGTGTATTCGGAAGAACATCCAGCCCAGCCCTTACCGCACCAGCCGGTGGAATGCCAGGACGGCGCGCGCCCGCGTGCGGTGAATGGCTCCATTGCCTACATGACTGCGTTATTTGGTAATATGCTGACGGGCGTGGCCGTAGAAATGCTGCTGGCGCAATCTGGGGAGAACCGGACATAATGGTTGAACCAACACGTTCCCGCCAGTTTTTGGCCATGGAATGGGCTGTGTTATTTGTGTTTTTCCCAATGCTGGCATACAGCGAATGGTTGTCGGTCAGCCGTTATTTGATTTTTGCGCCACCGATGTTGTATGCAATCTGGCTGGAGCGCAACCATTTCCGCTTGTCGGCACCTGTGGCACAGCCCATGCGTGTCGGCGGGCTGGTGTTGCGCATAGCGCTGATAACTGCGGCGTTGTTTGGGTCTGCATATTGGCTGCTGGCGGATCAGTTTTTATATTTGCCGCGCCATTTATTTGCGATTTGGATTTTGGTTGTGGTGTTGTATCCTGTGCTATCCGCGCTGCCGCAGGAAATTTTGTACCGCCAATTTTATTTTCGCCGCTACGCCGCATTGTGGCCACACCCATATGCGTTGGCGCTGACGAACATTGCCGTATTTGCGTTGTTGCACATTCAATACGACAATTGGGTGGCCATTGTTTTCACCCTGGTTGGCGGCGCAATCTTTACCTTCAGTTATCAGCGCACGCAACGTTTGCGCTGGGTGTGGTTGGAACACTCGGCGTATGGCTTGGCCTTGTTTACCAGCGGTTGGGGCCGTTTTTTTTATGAAGCGCCGCGCTAGCCTTTCTGCGTCATTGTGCTGTCACCCTGCCTATATATACTCCACTTATAAAATCATATAATTACAATAGAAATTGCCTTTCACTGCACTGTCGTTCAATCTGTACAGAACTGACGCGAACGAACCCTATTGTTTGAACGGTATACTAAAAAAATAACGAGATGAAGTTCATTATGCTGCCAACCTCTTCTTTGTACCATTTTTTAATCCCCATGCGCGCTATGGAAACAACAAACCATGGCTAGAACTTCTTCCGCCAATCCAACCAGCCGCCACTTCCTGGTCGATTCCCGGCATACTTCCAGCCGGTATAATTCTGAGTTGCAAAACTTGCATCACTCGGTGTTGCGCATGGGTGGCTTGGTGCAGCAACAATTGTACGACGCCATCAACGCGCTGATAGAGCCGGACGCATTCAAAGCAGAGCGAGTCATGCAGGCCGATCGCCAAGTGAATTCTATGGAAATGTCCATTGATGAACACTGCCGCCAAATTATTGTGCGCCGCCAGCCCAGTGCTGGCGATTTACGGCTGGTATTGGCTTCTATTAAAACGATTGCTGATTTGGAGCGCATTGGCGACGAAGCCAAGCGCATCGCGCGCATGGCTGAGCATCATACCCTCAATATTGACAGCGCCATGGCACATTTGCCCGTGGACATTGCGCCGCTGGCAGAACAAGTGCATATGCTGTTGCATCGCTCGTTAGACACCTTCGCTCGTATGGATGCAGACACGGCTTGGAATATTCTGTGTTGCGAGGATATGCCAGTTGACGAAGAATATAACAGCATTTCTCGCCAATTGATCAACACCATGATGTCCACACCGCGCATTGTCCCTTTGGCGTTGGATATTCTGTGGTCAGCGCGTTCGTTGGAACGCATTGGTGACCGCGCCTGCAATATTTGCGAGTATGTGGTTTACTGTGTCCATGGCCGTGATGTACGCTATCGTAACTCACGTAATCTGTCCGAGGATGGAGCAATGCCGTTGGCCCACAGCGGGTAAACGTTTTGCGCCAATCCCGGCTATCCCTGGACTCCTGGACTGCTGCACATGAATACCCTAATCCGCTTGTTGCTTATCCTCTTTGCGCTGGTGGGCGTGGCCTTGCTGCTGCCCAATTTTCATCTTGTGACTTTTCAATATTATATTGGCAGCGTTGAAATCCATCTGGCCTTCCTGCTGCTGGCCACGTTATGGCTGGGCGCGTTGCTGGGCGTATTGGCAGGACTAAGCCTGAAATCCAGATCATCTGCGCCGCGCCGCAATAATCCTGGGTAACGTATGGATTTTACGTTGCTTCTTGGCCTGCTGCTGCCCATAGCCGCCGCATCCGGCTGGTTTGCCGCTGTGCGTAGCCAGGCAAACCAGGCAGAGCATAGCCAGCGCAAGCTGTCCACGCAGTATTTGAAAGGGCTGAATTACCTGCTCAATGAACAGCAGGATAAGGCCATGGATGTGTTCATCCGTTTATTAGAAGTGGACAGCGAAACCTACGAAACCCACCTGGCGCTAGGCGTTTGGTTCCGCCGCAAGGGGGAAATGAACCGCGCAATCCGCATTCATCAGCATTTAGCCCGCTTGCCACGCCTGACGCCCGCCCGCCGGATGTTGGCCAACTTGGAACTGGGCTTGGATTATCACCATGCGGGCCTGCTTGACCGCGCTGAGGCATTATTCCAAGAATCCGCTAAACATCCTGACTATGAACACATCGCTTGTCGCCATTTATTAGAAATTTACCAGCAAGAGCGCGATTGGGAAAAATCCATCCGCATTGCCCAGCGTTTGGATGGCATTTCGGAGGAAGATTACGCGCCCATTGTGGCGCAATATTACTGTGAATTGGCGGATCAATACTGCCGCCAAGGCGATGTACACCAGGCAGGCGCGATGCTGGAATTGGCGTTGCGCACGGATCCAAGTTGCGTGCGCGCCAGCTTAGAGGAAGGGCGGCTGGCATTGGCGCGCGAAGACGGCGCAGCCGCAGTGCGCGCCTTCAAACGGGTGGAGCTGCAAGATAATCGTTACCTGGCAGAGGCCATACCGCCGTTGCACGCTTGTTATGTCCGTGATGGAAAACTAGATGAATTTATTGAATATTTGCGCTATGTTTTGAAAAAATACGGCGGCATCACGCCCATGTTGGCCTTAGCCTCCTTGCTTAAAGAATCGAGCGGCGAACAAGCGGCAGCAGAATTTGTATTGAAGCATTTGCGCATTCGCCCATCGGTGCGCGGACTGGATTATTTTCTCGACATCACGCTACCCAGCGCGCAGGGGGCAGCGCGTGAAAATTTGTTGGCGCTTAAAGAGATCAGCATGGAATTGCTGCACAATAAACCCATCTACCGTTGCAACCAATGCGGTTTCCAGGGCAAAACACTGTACTGGCAATGCCCATGGTGCCGGAATTGGAATACCATCCAGCCCATTCAGGGCGTGGAAGGGGAATAAGCGCAAAAATCGCGTTATTACCCAACCGCCCTGTGGTGAATGAACCGTTTGGGAATAGCGGAGGCCTAACCTAGATGTCGTTCATCATGGGATTAGATATTGATGAATGTCCGCTGCCACTGCGTGACCAGCGGCAATGGCGTGAATGACATCTGGGCCTTGTACGGCATCGCCAGCAGCCCATAGCCAGTCTTGTGTGGTGCGGCCTTGTGCGGTGATGACTGGCCGACCACGGCGATCCCATTCCAGCTTTTCGGTGAGTGCTGCGCCGAGGAAATTCCAGTTGGCCGCCTGGCCTATGGCTTCCACCACCATGTCTGCCGGATGTTCCATTACACTGGATTCGTCGTATTTGGGATGAAAACGGCCTTGTTCATCAAAAATCGATAAACAGGCAACCGTGCGCAACGCCGTGATTACGCCGTTTTCCACCACGATTTGTTGCGGCCCCCGGCTGTTGTACAGAGTGATGCCTTCTTCGGCGGATTCGCGCACTTCATCTGCATCGGCAAGCATTTTATCATGCGCTTCCAGCGCGGTGACCGTAACCTGAATTTGGCCATATTGTTGCAATTGCAGGCGCGCCAAGCTGCGCGCAATGTCGAACGCAACGTTGCCGCCGCCGATCACCGCCACTTGGCGGCCCACCGCGAAGGTTTCGCCCAAGGTAACGCGGCGCAGCAGTTCTACTGCGGAATAGACGCTGGGGTGATCGCTGCCCGGGATGCGGGTGGAGCGGCCTTGGTGCAAGCCAGTGGAGGCCACGCAGGCATCATATTGTTGCTGTATCCAATCCATGCGCACCGCATTGGCCGCGCCGCTGCCAGCTTCAGATTGTTCGACACTGATGACCGGCGTGTTACAGCGAATTTCCACGCCCAATGCGGTGATGACCTCGATGTCGGCATCCAGTTTGTCATAAGGCAGGCGGTATTCGGGAATGCCGTAGCGCATCATGCCGCCCGCTGCGGGATAGGCTTCAAAAATGGTTACCGCGTGGCCCAGTCGGGCCAAATCGTAGGCCACCGTAAGGCCGGCTGGGCCTGAGCCGATGACTGCGATTTTTTTACCACTGGCTTCTGTTACCCTACCTTCGTGGGCAATGGCGCGCACCGTGTCCGCGTTCACGGCGTCCATGACGTAGCGCTTGAGCCAGCGGATGCTCACCGGCTCGCCGCGCCGTCCCAGCGAGCAGGCAGTTTCGCAACGGTGCGTGCATACTCGTCCGCATACGCTGGGCAAAGGATTGGTTTGGTAAATCCAGCGTACCGCCTCTTCTAGCTTACCTTCCCAAATCGAGCGGATATACTCCGGCGCGTGCATGTGCGCTGGGCAGGCATCATGGCACATGCCACATTGAATGCAGCGCGAGGCTTCAAAATGGGCGGTGTCGCGGTCAAAGCCTTCGACAATTTCTACAAATGAGCCAATCCGCGCTTCGGCCTCGCGTTCGGCCATAGGATGGCGCTTGAGGTCAAGAAAATCGGATTCTGTGGATTTGGCCCATCCCGGCAAGAAGTCTTGGCCATGAATGCCATGCTCGTCGGGCAGGATAAAAAAGCTATTCAAATCATGGCTGACATGTACGTATTCACGCGACAGGGCGATGGAGCCAGTAGGGCATACGTCTACGCACAGCGCGCACCAGCAGCAACGACCATAATCAATCGCTGGGCGGCGCGGCTTTACGCCCTGAACCGGCTTGCTGGGCAAGTCGGAAATTTCTACCATGCGAATCGCAGCATTGTCGCACAGTTGCGCGCAAGTGCCGCAGCCTATACATTTTTCCCAGTCGTTGATGTGAAACCCACGGTACAGTGGCGCGGCAGGGCGCGGCTCAATGGGCAAGGTAAGCGGTTTGCGCAGCAGGAAGCTTAAGGATTTTAACGGGGAAAATAGACTGCTCATGACGGTTCCATGGGTTGGGGCCGGACAGATGCGGCGCGGTAGACGTTATTGCGAGATGCTATAGCGTATCCTAATACTGTAACAAAATGGCGAAAAATAGCGGCAGGTTGGAATAAACGGTTAATCGACTTTAACCGGGCTGATTACCGTTATTGTGTCGTGCATAGCGAGAGTTTTTCGTGCGCCAATTTTTGTGCAATGTCTTTGCCCTCTTCGTACAATTGTGCCAGATATTCTTGTGACTTGGGCACGTCAAAATTATCCAGCGTGCCACCAGCGGCAAAATGGCGTTGCATGATATACCCCACTGCAAACGTCTCCGCACCGCTGCCCATAGCCAGCGCAAACAAGTTGGTGGCTACTCCCATAGACGTGGTGCGCGGGATAAAATAACTTAATGCACTGGCAATGGAAGTGCTTGCCAGCCCGGCCACTAAAATCAACAGGATACTTTTGGCTAAATTCTCGGAAAATTTGACTCGGTACAGCCGCGACAGTTGGTAAATCATGCGCAATTGCAAGGTTTTTAGCGCTACGCCCGATAAAAACGGGTAGGGTATCGCGCCCACTATAATGGATAATAAAATATTTTGTTCCAGAATCTGTTGAGCGCGGTTGTCAGTGCAGGTCGCTGTGCTAACCATATAAAATACCTAGAAATAAAAAAGTATAACAAGACGTTCCTTCACCTTCATCTCGTTCGCTTCGCCAGGCTATTGATGCCACCCCTTCTCTATTTATACCATGGGCGGTAAAGGTTCATTGGGTATTATGACGGAGTTAGAAGGGGATGTGAACGGTTGCCCTCTAGGCTATATGCAATCAAAATGTTATTTCGTCCTTCCAGAGTGTGAAAGGCCATTTGATTACCCAGGGCGTTGCCCTGGGCTTTTTCTATAGATGTCACCCCTTGGGGCTAATAATCATCGGCTTCATCAGCAAATTTGGGTTACGCTTATATGCCGCGTGTCAGCCAAGCCAAGGCCAACACCACGGTGATGAGCAGGTACAGTGGGGTGTGGGCAGCGCGGTATAGGCCGTGAAATAGGCTGGCGAGCAATTGGGTAAATTCGACCACCACGCTTTCCAGATGTTGTAGCGTACCACGAAACCAGGGGGTGATGACGCGCATGAGACCGGGGTAGAAATTGTGGGAGTAATGGTATGGCACATCTGCGCTGAGAAAATGACCGCCCGCGTAGTTATCCCATTGATGTACAATGGTGCGTTTGTTGCCCAGGAAAAAGAAAATCAGCGCGCCAATGGCAAAACCGTAGAAGATCATGCCCACGACCCACAGCATGTTTAGACCGCCAGTGGGCCAATTAACGCCGCCCAAGTGGTGCGGCAGCAACGGGTAGCCGAGCGCGGCTTGGGCCTTGTCCACCAACGCCAAGGCCAGGCCAGGCATCATGCCGGTCAAAAAGCCCCAAATGGCGAGAATAAACATGGGAATCAGCATCATCAGTGGCGCTTCTTGCAATTGAAAATGTTCCTTGCGCAAGCGACCTAGGAAAATGTTGTGAATTAATTTATATACGCTGAGAATGGTGCCCAACGTGCTGATGGATGCGGCAATCAGCAGTAGAGGACGGCCATCTTCGAGCAGAGATTTGTAAATGAGCCATTTAGATACAAAACCATTCATTGGTGGCAGTCCAGCCAGTCCGATAATGCCCATGAGCAATACAACATACGTCCACGGCATACGGGTGATTAAGCCACCCAGGCGATCTAAATCCACTGTGCCCGCCCGGTATAGCACGGCAGTCACCGCCAGGAACAGCGCAGCTTGGTAGGAGGCGTAATTCAGAGTGTGCAACAGACCGCCAGCTACGCTCATGGGCGTGGCGATGACCAGACCCAGCAGCATGAAGCCACTCTGGCCTATGCCGTGCCAGGCCAGCAGCCAGCGCGCATCGGTTTGTTGCAACGCAATGTAGGTAGGGATAATCATGGTGAAGGCTGCCAGCCAGGCAATCAGGGTTTGCGCGTCCAAGAAGGTATAGGGAATGGCCAGCATGTGCAGTTGCGCTGCCGCCATGGGAGTCAGCAGCACCGCCGCCATGGCGAACAGGCCCATGCGCGATCCCACCGCGCTGAGAAATGCAGCACTGGCACCTGGGGTGTGCGAATACGCATCCGCTTGCCACAAATGAAACGGCATGTTGGCCATTTTCACGAAAAAGCCCGCGCATAATAAAATTACGATAGCCCAGGTGTATTCGGTAGAAATGTCGCCGCGCGTGAGCAGTTGCACAAAATCCGTCCACGCCGGGGAATGGGTGTGCAGGTAAATCAAGGTGATGCCAGCCAATAAGGCCATGCTGCCAGCCATGGCGTAGAGCAAATAGCGTGCGGCAGCATCCACCGCCAGGCCGCCGCGTTGCGCCATCATGACGAATCCAGCCCAGCCGACCAATTCCCAACCCACGAACAGACTGAAAAAGTCATTGCTGGCCAGCAATACGATCATTAACCACACATTCCATGCCAGCAGGTTATGCTCTAGCGCGGCGCGCTGCGGCAGTTTGTCGGTTTCGCCCGCCATGAACCAGGATGCCAGTAGGGCGATGGCCACAGTAATTACAGCGAAAAACCAGCCCAGGCCAGTGAGTCGCCAAGTCATGACATGGCCGTCCAGTGCGGGCAATACCCAGCTTAATTCCAGCGCGTGTGGTGTGCCTAACTGTTTGGCCATGCTAAGTAATATCAGCAATTGCATCAAATAAAAGAAGACACCTATCCATGGCGCTGTGCGGCTGTGACCATACAACCATTGGACTCCGGCTGTCATTACGCCCAAAATAAATAGCAAATCTAGTAAATTCATGGTATTCCCTTTATTGTTGCCAGGCTGGGAAGCTGTAATGGATATACAGTTTGGCGTCCGCCGCAGTAACAGCGGTTTGTTTGAGAAGCTCACTAATGGGGCCAATGAGCGGAATGATGAGCAATAAGCTTATGGCTATCACAATGACCGGTTTGAGCGTGCGCGTGGAAGGCACGTAAGCGCGCTCGCTCGCTGGGCCGCTCAGCATGGCGCGCCATACCCGTATGAAATAGGCGGTTTCCACCACGGTGGCGGCAAGTACAATGAACATGGCGAAATGCAGCCAGGGATCATTGGCGGCCAACGCGGCTTTGAGCAGTAAAAACTTAGCCCAGAACCCAGGCAGTGGCGGAATACCAAGTAATGACAGCACCAGCAGGGTGAATAACAACACGCTGCCCGGCGCAAGGCGTGCCATGCCGCGCAAGTCAGCGATAAATCCGCCCCAGGGGCCAGCCAACATAAACAATGCGGTTTTTACGAGCATGTGGTGCAAGGCCAGGGCAATACCCGCCATCACACCAGCAGGGCCAGGAATGGCGAATGCAATGGCCACCAGCCCGAGTTGGCCGATGGAGGAAAACGCCAGCATTTGGCGCAAGGTCACGGCGCGAAACGCAGCAGTTTCACCAGTTATCACGCTGAGCACGCCGAGCAACAATAAAAAGTGCTGTGCTTCGCTCACGCCTGGGAATAGCAATAACAGCAAACGCACAGCCACTACGATTGCCAATTTGGACACCACGCCCGCCAGCATGGCAGATACGCGGGGCGATGCGTGGGCGTACACTTCCGGTGCCCAGGTGTTCATGGGGAACAACTCTGCTTTGACTGCCAGGCCAATCAAAATCATGACAAAAGCAGACAACCCCAGCGCGTTGTGCAACATGGTGGGGGCGAGCATGGCCAGGTGGGAAAGATTCAGCGTGCCGGTAATGGCGTATATCAGGCCAATGCCGAAGAAAATCAGCATGGAGCCTACCGATCCCAGCACCAGGAAGCGGAAGCTGGCTGCATACGCGCCCGCTGTGTGCGTTTGCGCGGCAAGCCCGTAGGATGCCACCGCCGCGATTTCAAAAAATACGTAGATATTGAATAAGTCGCCAGACAGCAACATGCCGCAGCCTGCGCCAGTCAATAGTAGCCATAAGACTTCTTGGCGCAGCTCATGGCGTTCCTTGCCCAGCCATAACACCAGGGTAATAAACGACAAGGCCATAACAAACAGCAATGCCAGCGCGTCGGCATAAAACACAATGCCTATTGGCGCGGTAAATCCGCCCACAGCCAGGGTTTGCGGGCCGACTTCTTGGTTGCCGTACCACAATGCCACAGCGATAGTTAGATTAAAAATAAAAACCGCAGGCGGAATGAGATGCGTCAGCATGCCATGTTGGCTATGGTCATTCGCCGCTTGGCTGCGTCCGGCTAAGGGCAGGAGAAAAGCCGCCAACAGGGGCAATACCACCAATAACACCAGAATATTCATGCGTTATGCTCCGTGAGAGGGCGGGAAGGGGGTTCGCCGTGCGTGGTCCATGCTGGGCTGCCATCAATCATTTTAACGCCAGACTCAGCGCTCAGTTTTTCGCTCAATTCCACCATATCCAGCGTGCCATGAGTTTGGTAAGTTTTAACTGCCAGCGCCAGTGCCAGCGCCTGCACGCCCACGCCAATCACAATCGCAGTGAGTACCAGCGCTTGTGGAATGGGGTCTACCATGAGGTTGGGCACTGTGTTTTGCGCCGTTAAAATTGGCGCTACGCCTTGATCGCGGTAGCCAATGGTAATTACAAATAAATTTGCGCCCGCGTCCAGCAAGCCTAACCCCAACACTACGCGGATAAGGTTACGGTGTACCACGATTGCATATAGCCCCAGGAGTATTAGGCAAATGGTCGCAATATGGGAAAACATGACTAAATATAATGAACTATCTGCCATCATGATTGCATTATTCCTTGTGGTTTGTAATTAGCAGGCATTATCGGATTCTGCCAGGCGAATCATCAACCCAGCCAACTCTGCGCCTACTTTCAATCCCACAGCGGTGTAGAGCAAAGGCAGGCTGCCTGCGGAAAATAACTCGCCGAGCACGCCGGGGTTGAATAAGGGGGCAAGAAAGCTGTTGTGGCGAAATATGCCGATTAAGCCAATCACGATGAACATCGTGCCAGCCGTGCCTTCCACCAGGCTAGCCAGCGTGTGATTGAAATGCGCAGCCGGGTTGGCCAAAAATGGGATAAAAAATGCGGCTGCCAAAATTGCGCCGCCCTGGAAGCCGCCGCCTGGCGTCAGGTGGCCGTGGACAATAATGTACGCGCCCAACACCAGCAACAGGGGAAACAGCACATCCGCTGCCACACGCAACACAAATCCCGCTGGGCGATCCGGTGCGGCACGCGCGGGAGTACCCAGCACCAGGCCCGCAGCGGTGGCGGCCACAAACAGGATGGTCAGTTCCCCCAGCGTGTCCAGACCGCGATACGCCAGTACCACGGCAGTGACAATATTCGCTGCGCCAATTTCATGGGGTGCCTGATTTAACACAGCCTGGCCTACGGCCTGGGACGGGTCTACCGCAGGCAGGGCCTGCAAAATTGCGGACAATAATAGTCCTAGCCCGATTAAAAAAATCGCGCCGCTCAGTTCTCGTAAACTAGTCATGAGGGTTCCCTGCGGTTGATGAGCTGTTGTGTGTTTCAATGCGCCACAGGCCGGTTTTGCGCAGCGCCAAGGCCAGCAGTACGCCGCTTAGTCCCGCGCCAACCGCTGCTTCAGCCAACGCTACGTCCGGCGCTTGCAATAACACAAACAATACAGACAGTGCCAATGAGGCCACGGAGGAAGCAGCCACCGCTGCCACCAAATTGTCCAACATCACCACGGCCAAGCCCGCTGCGAGCAAGACCAGTACCGTTACCAGGGCAAGTAGAGATAACATGGAATTACTCCTTGGGCGCGGATGTGCGGTGAACTGGAGGAATGCCGGCAATGAGCGCGGCGCGCGCCAGCGTGGAAGAACTGACTGGCGAGGTGAATAGCACGAATACACCAATCAGCAGCAACTTCAAACTCCAGTCCGGGTGCAACACACCCAGTCCTAACAATACTGCCAACGTGCCCAACGTGGTTGCTTTAGTGCTGGCCTGAATGCGGTTGTATACATCCGGCATACGCACCAAGCCCACTGCACCCAGCAGCAAAAATACTGCACCCAATAAAATCAATAAACTGCTTGCCATAGTCCATGTATTCATTTCGCGTTTCCTTGCGTGGAATGAACTTCTGTAATCTCTGTAATCGTCGCATAGCCGCCGTCAATGATGCGGGCGATGGCAATAACGCCGACAAAGGCCAATGCGCCATATACCAATGCCACATCCAAAAATAACGGATTGTTCAGCCAATCCGCCAACCAAGCAAGGGCAGCGGTGGTAATGATTGCGAAGGTATCTGCCGCCACTACGCGGTCTGGCGTGGAGGGGCCTTTGATCATGCGCCACAAACTGAGCGTGGCAGAGAGAAGGATTAACAGAAAAGCTAACAATAAAATCAATATCATGACCGGTTATCCTGAGTACGCCGCACTAGCGGAGCGCAACGGTAAAAAAGAGTAACAGCAATAAGGTAAGCAAAAATAGCAGCGTCATAGCCAGGGCTTCTCAACGCACGATGGCAGCCAAATATTTTTCAAACTCGGTCGCAATCTCTTGCGTCGCGTGATACAAATCTTCGCCAGGCGTGGCATCCACCCAATGGATGGTCAATCTGTCGGCGTTTACATCCACCGTCAACGTGCCGGGCGTCAGGGTAATGCTATTGGCCAGCAACAATTTACCCAGTTCAGATTGTAGTCCAGTGCTGACTTCCACCACGGCTGGATTAATCGGCAGACTGGGCGATAGCACGCGGCGCGCCATGTCCAGGTTGGAGCGCAACAGGGCAATCAGAAAGACCATAACATAGCGCAACACATACACCACCAGCCACGGCGACCAGCGCACATCATCCAGCCAGCCCAAGCGCGGGCGGGAGATAACGCCGACCAATACCGCCACCAGCAAGCCTACCAACCACTCTTGCCAAGCCAGTGTGGCGGTCAGTGCCAACCATAGCAACCACAATAGGGCAATGGCTATCCATAAACTCGTTATTGAACAATTTTTTGGGGGCATAGGATGCCTTCTGTTGAAAGATTACATGCGAAAATTGGACTGCATTCTAGCACGGACGCATGACGGAATCGCAACATGCACTTGTATATACCAAGCCTCGGCGGCGGCAAGCTGCTTTTTACCGCAATCCCAGTACGTCCTGCATGTCAAACAATCCCCTGGGCTGGCCCATCACCCACTGTGCGGCGCGCACTGCGCCATTGGCAAACGTTTGGCGGCTGGACGCTTTATGTGTAATTTCTAACCGCTCGCCCATGGCCGCAAATAACACCGTGTGGTCACCCACGATGTCGCCTGCGCGCACTGTGGCAAAACCAATAGTGGAACGCGGGCGCTCGCCAGTTTTGCCCTCGCGGCCATACACAGCGCACTCGCGCAAATCGCGGTTAAGCGCGTGCGCCGCCACTTCGCCCAAACGCAACGCCGTGCCCGAGGGCGCATCCACCTTATGACGGTGATGCGCTTCAATAATTTCAATATCCACATCATCGCCCATGATTTGGGCAGCCAGCTCCACCAATTTGAAACACAAATTCACTCCCACGCTCATGTTGGCGGCGAACACCATGGCGATGTCCTGCGCGGCATCGTGCAATTGTTGTTTTTGCCAAGCGTCCAAGCCCGTAACGCCAATCACCATGCGCTTGCCTGCGCTACGGCACAAAGCAGTATGCGCCAAGGCTGCCTCGGGTGTGGTGAAATCAATGCACACATCAAATTGTTCCATGGCATCTGCCAGACTGGCCAGCACGGGGATGCCACTTTTTTTCAATCCTGCTGCTTCCCCTGCGTCTGCACCGATTAAGCTGCTGTGTGGGTGTTCCACAGCCACGCTTACCCGTGCTAGGTCTGATTGTAAACATACTTCTTGAATGGCCCGTCCCATGCGCCCGCAAGCGCCCGCCACAGCAAGGTTAATCATCTGTTTTTCTCCTAAATTTGCTGAATTTTATTAAAAAAATGCCACGCACCCGCCAGACCCGTTAGGCAAAGATGCCCCCAACATGGGCGCTGCGGATAATGGGCAGTATAAAACAACCCACCCAGGAAAAGCAGCGCGCAGGTGGTGTCCTGAGCTTGCCGAAGGTTGGTTGTAATCCGCCACATCCACCCCATTAAACGCTGTGAACTTTCCCTTAAAACCCAGGTTATTTTTCAGGAGAACATTATGAGTGTATTAGTAGGACGCCAAGCCCCTGATTTTTGCGCCCCTGCCGTGTTGGGCACAGGTGAAATCGTAGATGCATACCAATTCCGCGCTGCCATTCAGGGCAAAGCCGCTGTGCTGTTTTTTTACCCGCTGGATTTTACGTTTGTCTGCCCCACCGAGTTGATCGCATTCGACAAACGCCTGGCCGAATTTGACAAGCGCGGCGTGCAAGTCATTGGTTGTTCGGTGGATTCCCACTATGCCCACAACGCCTGGCGCAACACGCCAGTGAACCAAGGTGGTATTGGCCCCGTGAAATATACCTTGGTGGCGGACATCAATCACGCCATTTGCAAAGCCTATGGCATTGAAACCCTGGATGGTGCGGTAGCATACCGCGCATCGTTCCTGATTAACAAAGAAGGCAACGTGGTACACCAGGTGGTGAACGACCTACCCTTGGGCCGCAACATTGATGAAATGCTGCGCATGGTGGATGCCATGCAATTCCATGAAACCCACGGCGAAGTATGCCCTGCTGGCTGGAAAGACGGCGATACTGGCATGAAGGATACGCCATCTGGCGTTGCCAGCTATCTGGCTGATCACGCTGACGCGCTGTAATTTTACATTTCATACAACGCCCAGCCGCATCCTAGGCTGCGGCTGGGCGTTTATTTATGCAGTTGGGGCGGTGGTTTATCCTCACCCATCAATTGGGTCAGAGGCAAAGTCGCCTCTGCCATCCTCTCGCACCACCGGACATACTTAACGCATCCGGCGGTTTCCTTCACGCTTACGCGCTACTATGGCCTTTGCTGACTTCTCAGCATCATCCCGCTACGTTACTTCGACAAGCTCAGTGCACCTCCTGCATAGGGTTTTTTCCCTAGCCGGATTCCCCACCGGCCCTTATATCGGTTTTTTGTACGTCGCGTTTGAACCGCCGTCATCGGCTTCCTTCAGAGGCTGTGAAAAAATCCCCGAATTAAATTTTTGTTTCTTTATTTGTCAATTTGTTGCGAATCAAATGGCCGATTTTTTTACAGCCTCTCAGACTTGTGCTGAGCTTGTCGAAGCATTCCACCTCACGGCAGACCCCCGTGACGGACAGTTCCGGTCACTTCGGCCTGGGGGGACTTTCACCCCTTATAGGGTATGCCATGCCTGGCACACTAGAGTAGCCTGAGCGTCTTTTTGCGGCGTGCACATGGAGGGAATGGCACAACACCAAGTACCGTCCCGCGTGTGCGAAATGCCGCGAAAGTCCGTCGCCAACGCAGAGTTCATCGGCGGCATTTCGCACACCCTGCCTGGCTGATTTGGTAAAATTTAATCAAGCCGCCCTAGTGGGCACAACGTATTTTGCAGGGGACGACGCGGTAACCCGGCGGTATCAATCGCCAGGTGATGCCGCGATAAAGCAGCGGCTACAACCTACATGGCTTTAATTCGCATTAACGCGGATGGTCGGCATCGTCATCGTTCCGCGTGCGCGACGAAAAGATGTCGCGTATCCAAGGCTTAAGGGCTACGCTGACTATCAATGCTTCCACATATAGTCATATTTTTTCCACTTGAAAAACGGGTACATTTGCTGTACAAATAAACAGTTATTTATGCTTTAACTGACAACGGCAACTTTGAAAATGAATTTAGATAAACACCTAAAAAAACTCCACATGACGGTTGATACCGGACTTGTCTATTGTAACAAACTGGACGCTGTTGCGTGTTTTTCGGAGCTTTTTCATATTCATGAAAAAGCCGAAAAATTAGGTGTGACGGCGGTGTTTTTTCGTCGTGAGTATAATGAAAGAAATGAAGTTATTAATTCCAAGCCTGTGGTTTATGTACTAGAAAAGCCAGAACAATTTTTCAATAGCGCAGACCATAAGGCTTTCCAGGCTAAAGTGTGGAGTGCAGGGGATGTTGATGTTTATTTTGTGATAAGTAAAACAAAAATTGAAATCTTCAATGCGCGTAAACAAGCAAAATCTACAGATGATAATGAGTTAGATTTGACTGAGCTACGCTTAGTAGCAGATGCGTTAGACGAATTTGATGATCCGCGCTTTTCTGCAATGGTTTTTGGTAAAGGTCTATTTTGGGAACAAAGTGACTTCTCACGCAGTGAAAATGAGACTTTCTATAGAAATCAATTAAGAGAAGAAAATACACCATTCCATCAGTTATTAGCGTACCTGATGGCTGCTCGCGCTGAATTAAAAGGCAAAACCTCACTCCATCAAGACATCATTGATAAAATATTGATTGTTTGCATTCTCATAAAGTTTCTTGAAGATTCTAAAGATGATCAAGGAACGCATACGCTCAAAAATATTTTTCATCAATTCTCCATTGAAACATTTTCAGAAGCCGTCAAAAAAGGGATTTTGCTGGATATTTTAGAGCGATTAGCAAATAAATTTAATGGCAAAATATTTGATATTTTTTCTCCTACAGAAAAGACTTCCATAAAAAATACAAACTTATCAGTTGTTTCTGATTTCTTAGATGCAGAGTTAGATATTGCTAAGAAGCAATATTTTTTATGGAAACAGTATGATTTTCAATATTTACCTGCTGAGTTAATTAGTTCTATTTATGAACGATTTCTTCCAAAAGAAAAAGGTGTTGTTTATACACCTCCATTTTTAGTCAACTTTTTGGTTGATGAAGTAATGCCCTTGAATAAGGCTGTAGCAGAAAACTATTTTTCACAAGAAGAATTTAAAGTTCTTGATCCAGCCTGCGGATCGGGTGTTTTTTTGGTTGCTGTATATAAACGATTACTTCAATGGTGGTCACTAAACCAATTTGAAAAAATGGGTAGGTATGAATTGCCAACTAAAGAGATTTGTCAAAATATTTTAGAGGACAATATTTTTGGCGTTGATATTAAAGAAACAGCGACATTTATCACGGTTTTTAGCTTAACAATTGCTTTGCTAGAAAAGCTAGAGCCAAAAGAAATTTGGCAGAATCTAAAGCTTAAAAACTTATCTGACAAAAATATCAAAACAAATGATTTCTTTGAATGGGCTTTGGCATATAAAAATAAGTCACACTATTTTGATCTTGTTATTGGCAATCCCCCATTTAATCCTTCATCTGAAAAAACTAATCAAGATGCCGTTTCCGATGACTTATTAAAAACATTTAATGTCAAAAACTCAGACTTTCCAGGACAGAATAATTTTGCGCTCAAATTTTTTGAAGGCTCTACTTATTTAGGCTCGAAAGTTTGCTTAATCCTTCCTGTAAATACGCTTCTCTATAATAAATCGAGTAAAGCTTATCGCTATAGACTGCGTTTATTTCGTCAACTTACAATAGAAAAGATTTTTGATTATACGCACTTAAGACGTGAATTATTTAGCGCGGAAACTTCTGCTTGCGCTATTTTGGCAACTTCTGATGAAAGCACTCATAAAGCGATACAGCATATTGTTATAAAGCGACTCTTATCCATAGAAAACAGAACGCAATTTGAGATAGATCATTACGATTGTCATACCGTACCTTACAATTTAGCAACTGATCCTGAAAAACAGTTTATATGGAAATGTAATTTGTTAGGTGGAGGTAGATTATTCCATTTTATTTATCGTTTTAGTTTATTGCCCACGATAAATAACTTTATAGCTGAAAAGAAGTGGATATCCAGCAGGGGCTTTGAGGGAGGTAACAATAAAACCAAGCATAGTGTGAATGTCATTGACTCAATTAATAACAATGAGCCTATCATTAAGGAAAAAACTATTTCATCTAATAATTTTAAAGATGAAAATATATATAATCCCCCACTTATTATTATCGAGCAAGTAATCGGAAGAAACAGCTTATCTGCTTGTTTTATTTCAGGGAAATATACTGGTAAGTTGTACTATAATAGAGATTATTTCGCTATTGTCCCGTCTGTAAAAAACGAGCAAAAAGACGAGCAAGAGGCAAAATCACTTTATAAAAGATTGATAGAAAACTCAAAAGAGAGGCTCAATTATCAGGCATATGCGCTTTGCCTGAGTAGCAATTGCATGATTCAACACGAGACAGCTATTAGACAGGAAGATATATCATTATTGCCATTTTCAGAGGAAAATGACGATTATTTTAGGTTATCTCCTCAAGAGATTTTGTTACAAGATGAGCTTTTAACCTATTATAAACACTTGAGAAAATCTATATCCCCAAATCGCGGTGGGTATTGTTTGGAAGAAGTTGTTTCCTCTCAACAATTAGATTCATTTGGTCAAGTTTTTTGTGAGTCACTGAATCCTATTTATGCTAGAAATGGTAAGTCATGGCAGGCTGGTTGTGTTTATAAAGCCTTATCATTTGTTGTTTATCAAATAGGTTACGGAAAAGACAACGGATTGAACTTTAGCATAAAAAATATAGAGGCAGATGCTCAAGAAATTGACTCTATACTTAATACGCTAATTTATGATGATAAATCTAATCGTAGTGCAATTTTTACACGAGTTTGTAGACTTTATAAACATATAAATGGCTACGATTGTGTGTATTTTATTAAACCCCATGCAACTCGTTATTGGCTAAATTCTATTGCGTTGCGTGATGCTGATGATACTTTTATTGATCTAAAAAATGGGGGATTTTAGGCATGTCAATAAAAGAATTTCGAGAAATAGAACCCAATAGCTCTGATAAAATCATTGTTGATCTGCTCTATTACATAGAAAGTAGGCTACCTGAGTTTATAAACTCACCAGAATTTTCAAATGTTCTTGCACATAAAAAGAATGAAAACCAGCACTCTCTTTCATTTTGCCTTTACATGACAAATGGATGTAAGTCTATATTCTGTTTTCAAAGGGAAAATTCACAGTTAGGGAGTAGCACTATTGATATAGGAATTTATTTTGGTAGCTCGTTGATTTTTACTATAGAAGCTAAGATTCTTCCTACGCCTAAGACAAAAAGTAGATGTGTACATGAATATGTTTACGCAGAAAAATGTGGTGGAGTACAGCGATTTAAACAAGGAAATCATGGTGTAGATAATCGCAATAATTATTTTTTAGAAAGTGGAATGATTGCCTATATAAAAGAAAATGACTTTGATTATTGGCTAAATACAGTCAACCAATGGATTTCACAAGTAGGTTGGCATGATTCCGAGAAACTCGAAAAAGTTTACTTCAAATCAATTGCCCGACTCATATCTAAACACTCCCGTCAAACAAAACAACCTGACACGCCTGATATTACACTCCACCATTTTTGGGTTTATGTTGGGGCACATCTAAAAACCCCTCCCAGGCCACGAAACAATGCAGGTTTCCAAGCCAGAAATTAGCCTGCAAAGAAGGTTTGGTAGTGCCCCAATCCACAGGGCGACAGGCAATAAAAAAATAATAAAAACAATTAATTACTCCATTAATACCCTATTTATCGGGGCATTACCCCCTAGCCGACTCACGGCGGACATCCGTGACGGACAGGTCACTTCGGCCTGTAGAGGACTTTCACCCCTTAGAGGGAGGGTATGCCATGCCCGGCACACGATGGGCGGTGGTTTATCCCCGTCCTTTCAGCCATTGTTTCAAGGAAGTGAGCAATTCACCGCGTAGCGCTTGCACGCGCGGGCGGTCTTCTGCATAAAACGGCAATGGACGGCACACTTCCATTGCGCGCAAGCCGACGCGGGCGGTGAGCAGGCCGCTGCCCAATCCCTGCGCCAATTGTGCGGAAAATACCGCCATCATGCCGCCGCCCAGGGCTTCGGCAGAGGAATCGGCTAAGGTTTCACTGACATCTGCATACAACAGGTTTTGCACTGCCAGCACGAAGAGCGAGATGCCGCCTAACATACCAGGCCGACCGCCGTACAGCGTGGCCACCGCACGCACCATGGTGAGCGTGCGCCAAAGCGTGATCAACATGCTCATAAACGGGAACGGGCTGAGCATAATCAACAATGCAGTTTGGTTGGCGTGTTTGCTGATCACGCGCAAGGCTTCTTGATCCAAATCGCGCATCACTTGGCTAGAAAATAACCGGCACAATTCTTCGTCATGATGCACGCCTTCGGCAGTGAGGAAAAAACGGTTGAGTTTGTATTCCATGTCGCGGCGTTGGGTGTATAACTGCGCGATGCGGCCAAGATACGCGCTGGCGCGGCCATATTGGCGTGAATGCAGAAGTTCGTGGCCTTCGCGTTGCAAGGCGACCACTTGGCGCAGCGCGACCAATTGCTGCCAGGCGCGCCAGCTCAGCCGTAAGGTAGCCACGGCGATAACCGTTGCGAGGGCTAGGAAAAATAGACCCAATAAAAAACTGGTGTGAAATTGGCGACCTACAAAATGAAACATGTCCACCACCGCTGCGCCAATCAAGAAGGCCAGCAGTGCGGTGATTAAAGCGGGCAGCCATAGCGCGGTTTCTTGGCCGTTGTTGGCCGCTGCTATGCGTTCGGCAAACCAGGTTGGAAAGGGATTGCTGGCTTCTGGGCGGCCTTGGTCATCTGCCGCATCCAACCGCGCCCCCTGATCTTGGCCAGGCACAGGTTCCGGCATCATGACCGGTGTGGAAAACTCCGGTTTGGCGGGCAGTTCTGTCCGCGTTTCACCTAAATCAATAAATACAGGGGGTTGCCATGTTCCGCTCAAAATTTATCTCCCAATAAAAATTGCATGGCGCGATCCATGCGGATGTGCGGAAATCCCTCGCCATGCGCGTCTGTCAAGCGCGGCGGGCGGAATTCCACGAAGTTAAAGCGGCCTGCAATCCAATCGCCTGGCGCAGGAATTTCCAATGGAACTTCACCAGGAAACAAGGCGATGGCCTTGTCAGCCTCCTTGGCTGTGCCTTTAATACAGGACAACTGCTGGCCTTGAAACGGCATTTTGACAGCCTGTGTGGATTTAACCGCAGCCAGAGCCACCGTGTCGGTTTCCACACCCTCAAATAAAGCATTGCCCCGTGCCTCGACCAGCATTTTTTGCAAGAAGCTTTCAAGATTAGGCAATTGTTCTGGGGTGACGTGATCGGCCTTGGATGCGGCGAATAACAGTTTATCAATTTTGAGATTCATATTGAATAAACGGTTAAAAAATCCAGACTTGCCATAATGAAAACTTTTTAGCACCATTTCCATAGCATTGCGCATGTCAACAAAGGTTTCATAGCCTAGGTTAAATGCTTGTAACACGTCCACCACCACGATTTGGCGGTCAAACCCCATGAAATGCTCGTGGTAAAATTTTTTAACCACATGTTCTTTATAGCCTTCGTAGCGCTTCTTCATTTCCGCGTACAAACTGTCCGCGCGTGGTGCTACAGGAATATTCAACAATGGGCAAAATTCCAGTGCTGGCGCGCCCGCCAAATCGCCGGGCATGGTAAAACGGCCCGGTTGCAACAGGGTAAGGCCATATTGTTTGTCCTTGCAACGGTGTAAGAATTCCGTGTACAAACGCGCCGCTTCGCGCAAGTGCCGCTCTTCGGCTTCCGCATTGGGGTCTAACCCAGCCAAGTATTCGCGCCAAGGCTGTGATAAGTCCGAGCGGGGCGCGCGTTCGCATAATTCGCCGATATAGCGTGACCAGGCATTGAAGTCTAATTCCAGCAAAGGCAAATCCAGCAGCCATTCGCCAGGATAGTCAATGATTTCTAGATATAGGGTATGCACTGGACTGAGTTTGCGCAACAGGCTGCTGTGCGGCTGATAGCGAATGGCCAGGCGGATTTCGCTAATTTTATCGGTACTGCCCGGCCATTCCTGTTGCGCCAGCGCTTCCAATGCCGCATCGTAACGAAAAGCAGGGATGTATAAATCATGCGACAACTGGCGGCGCGTGCCCAACAGCCGCCCGCTGCCAGCCAGTTCAAAAAATGGCAAGCGTGCGCTATCCGCGCCATGCACCAATTGATTGACCAGCGAAGTGATAAAGACCGTCTTGCCGCTGCGGCGCAAACCGGTCACGGCCAGGCGCACGGTGCGGTCTAGGGCACGGTTGACCATACCATCCCATTGTTGGCGTAAGGATTCAGTAGCAGGGGTGAGTGGGTTTAACCAATTTTTCATGCAATCGTGGCCAATGCGTGGGCGAGAAAGGGTATAGTATACTGCAAGCCGTTGCCAGACGGGTTGGTGTAGATCAATAAATTCATGCAAAGGTATCGAGCGGAGTGCCAAGCCGTAGCTTGGCACGACTGATGTAATGAATTAGGACAGTTTTTTCCGGATTTTTTACTGTGCAGTAGCCATAGGCAATCGCAATTTTTTCTAAATAAATACAAGGAAATCATTATGATAAATCTTACAGTACACACAGCGCGCAGCGCGTTGCTGGCCATTGGCTTGGGATTGCTGACAGGACTGGTGCAAGCCGAGGAGGCATTGGTTTTGCAAGCGCATCCCTTTCTCACTGCCAAGCAAATTGTAGAAAAATTCATGCCGTTGGCAAGCTACTTGGAAAAAAAGCTAGGCGTGCCCGTGCAAGTGGCGGTGGCTAAAGATTATGGCGCGCATATCGCGGCCATTGGCCAAGACAAAGTAGACATTGCTTACGTCGGCCCAGCACCGTATGTGGAATTGGTGGCAGAATATGGTGCTAAACCCCTGCTGGCACGGTTGGAAGTGGCGGGAAAGCCCACCTTTCGCGGCGTGATTGTGATAAGCAATCACCGCGCTGCCAGCGACGGCGGCGTTTCCATCCGCTTGCAGGATTTGGCGGGCAAACGCTTTGGCTTTGGCGCGGAGCACTCTACCATGAGCCATCTGGTGCCGCGTTTCATGCTGCATGAAGCGGGCATCACAGTGGACAAACTGGCTGCGCATTCCTTTCTGGATAGCCATGACAACGTGGCATTGGGCGTGCTGACTGGCGAATTTGACGCAGGCGCGTTGATGGAAGATGTGTTCCGTAAATATGAGGCAAAAGGCTTACAAGCGTTGGCTTGGACGCCAGATATTTCCGAGCATGTTTTTGTTACCCGCGCTAACTTGCCAGCGGAGCGCATTACCGCTTTGCGCGAGGCCATGCTAGGCTTACGCGGAGATAAAGACAGCGCGGCAGTGTTCAAAGCGATTAAAAGCAATATGACCGGCCTGGCTGCGGTAGCAGACAGTGATTACGATAACTTACGCACCATCCTTACCCATCTCAAGCAAGAAGGTGTTGCACCTTCATTAAAATAACAACCTTATGTAATATAATGAATATTGTATGGGTTATCTTGAAAAAACTCATTTTTCCGCATAGCGATGCCGCAGCACGACAGCGCTTGCTGCTGGCGCTGTTGGCCATTTTAGGTGCCTTTCTGCTCGTGGCAGGGACATGGATTGTCTCCCAGCAGCGCCACTTATTGCTGGAAGATGAAAAAAAGCGCGCCACGCTGGAATTGGAACTCATTGGCGAATTCATTTCCGAATCCTTCCTTAAACGCGACTATGCAGCGGTGGATCAATTTCTCACGGACTGGAGCCAAAAACGCCCGTATGTAGTCACGTTAGAAGCGCGCTTGCAAAATGGCTTCGCGTTGACCGCCTATGAACGCCAGGAACCCGCAGCACGCGCTTTTCCGCTAGAACGCCAACTGGGGTTTGCTAATGGCAATTCTTTAGACTTTCTGATGATTACCGACCTCGCGAAAGTAGAACGAGTGATTTGGCAGTTGAATGCGCAACTGCTAGCAGGATTCGCGGCGGTGATGGTGGTTTTGGGCGTCAGCTTGTGGTGGGCGTTGCACCGGTTGGCGCTCAAACCCATGCAGCAGGAAATTTATCAACAAGCCGAGGCATTGGGAACCACCCAAGCCGAAAATTTGCGCATGGGCGCAGAACTAGAGATTACCCGCCGTTTGCAAATTATGTTGCTGCCAAACCACCAAGAATTAGCGGCTATTCAAGAGCTAGACATTGCCTGCTTTATGGAGCCTGCCAGTGAAATTGGCGGCGACTATTACGATGTGCTGCACGATCCGCACGAGCAAAGGATAAAAATCGGCATCGGCGATGTCACTGGGCACGGCTTGGAAAGTGGCGTATTGATGTTGATGGTACAAATGGCGGTGCGTACTTTGCTGGCAAGCGGCATCCACGATCCCAAGGCATTTTTCAGCGTACTCAACCGTGCGGTATTCGACAATGTGCAGCGGATGCGCTCGGATCGCAACCTCACCTTGCTGCTGCTCGATTACATGCACGGCAAGGTACAACTGAGCGGCCAGCATGAAGAAGTGCTGCTGGTGCGTAAAAACGGCCAAGTGCAGCGCATTGACACATTAGATTTAGGCTTTATGGTCGGATTAGAACCAGATATTAGCCACTTTGTTGCGCATCAGGAACTGGAACTGCATCCTGGTGATGGCATCGTGCTGTATACCGACGGCATCACTGAAGCGCGCAATACGCGCAAACAGCTATACGGCGTGGAGCGCTTGTGTGAAATCGTGAGCCGACACTGGCACGAACCCGCGCAAGCCGTGCAAGCCGCTGTATTGGCGGATTTGGCCCGCCATGTAAATGGCCAGCGCGCTTTTGATGATGTTACCTTAGTGGTATTCAAACGCCGCGAAGTACCCACGCAGGACAGTTAGGCGATTGCACATAATTTTTCAGGGCCAGGAACACTGGCGTTGCCAGGAACACTGGCGTTGCTTGGGGGTATGGTCTATATATT
>DYPE01000034.1:0-9461 GCA_020720085.1 Dichelobacter nodosus
TTTTATGCTCTTGGCGGTAGAACACGGTCAAATCGGTTTCCACATCCAGTTTTTGCGGTTCGCCGCAAAGCCATTTTTCGGGGTCGCTGACGCAGGCGTAACGCCCGCCTACCAGGGTGGCGGTGAGATTCAGGCTGGCACTGTCATCCAGTTTGTAGCCGAGATTCAGGCTCAACTTGTGATTGGGAATGCCCAGCACTGCGCGGTTGTCGGCAGCCACAGTCAGCGTATTGATATTGCTGTCACCCAGCATGAACAAAGAATAGCCCAAATCGGCGCTCCAGCGGTTTTGCCGCAGTTGCAGTTGGAATTCGCCGCCGTAGGTGCTGATGTCACCGGCGGTCACGGTGGCGACGACAAAGGGATCGTAGGCAATGTAATCCTGAATTTCCGACCAGTATAAATTGCCCTGGAGATACCACGCATCGTTCAGGCGATACCCCACTTCCCATTCTACGGTGTGCGTATCTTCGGCACCAGCCAATGGCTGTCCGGCAGTCTCGGCGGTATTGACGGTACTGAGCTGGGGAATTTTGAACGCCTCGTTGTACATCAGTTTGGTATGCAAACGTTCCCACACTTTGGTCAGGGCAATGCGCGGCACGAACGCGCTCCCCACCAAGTCATTATGCTCAAACCGCCCACCCACGGTTACATCCGCCCAGGCGGTGTCTGCTTCATATTGGAAATATACGGCATAATCTTGCACGGTATGGCTGCTGAACGGCGGCATGCCTCTCCATATCGGGCGGTGTTTTTCACGATAAGCCGTTACCCCTGCGAGGATATTCGAGTTGGCGGATAATTCGTAAACGCCGTTGACATCAAAATGCCAGCGTTGTAATTCAAGATGCGAATAACGACCGGGATATTCGATTTGCCAGTTGGTTTGGTCGCTGTAAACCAGGGACGGGGTGATGCGTAAGTGTTCCCCTGCCTGCCAGCGGTAAGCCAGGCGTGTGGCAAGGCTGGTAAACGACCTTTGGCTGGGGTCGGAAAACGGCGTAAAACCGGCGCTGGTAATGAGTCCGAGTGCGCCGGAGCCGACGAGGTCTTCTTGGCGGTAGCGGTCATACATGACGCGCATGTCCCAAGCATCGTTATTCAGACCCAGGTTAAAGTGCAGCGGACGAACATCGGATTTATTTTTTAATTCAGCGGAAGCGCCGCTAAGCGCGTTGTAGCGGGCGCTGGTATAGTCGCCCTGCGCAGTGAACCCGGTGACAGCGTATTCCCAGGCATTGTCCAACGCACCGCCAGCGGTCAGGACGTAGTTGTTCTGGTGAAGATTGTCTTCGCTGATGTCAGCACTGACCGACAACGTGCCGCCTTGTTGTTCCGCGCCTTTGGTGGTGACTTTAATCACCATCAACTCGGCTTGACCGCCAAAACTCACCGAACCCGGACCGCGAATAATCTCAATGCGCTTGATCATCTCGGCGGGGTAACGATTACCCAACAGCAGGGTACCGAAAGACTGTTCGTTTTGGGGAATATCGTCAATGAGCAAGAGTACCTTGGCTTCAAAGCCCCAGATACCGCGAAAAGTTGTTGATAACAAACCGCCGATGTCAGTTCCGACCCATACACCAGGCACGGTTTTGAGAATTTCGAGCAGATTGCGCGCCCCTGAACGGGCAATTTCCTGCGCCTCAATCACGCTGACCACGCCCGATTGTTCGCGTATCGGCTTGGCGACGTTGGACATGATCGTGACTTCCATCAATTCACTTAAACTCAGGTTAAGTAATTCATCAATGTTATCCGCCATGCTCTCGCTGCCCATGCCCAAGAATAAGGCAAACAGCGCAAGACGGCTTTTAGAATGAGGGTTTGGCATGTTTATCTCCGGTTTATAAGGCTTTCTGTTTAACGCTAAAAGGTCGCAAAAGAAGCCTGTTAATACTGCGTATGGCATCTTTTTGCTGTTCCCAAACCACATGGCTGCTCGCTTTGACATTCAAGGTGTGGTAAGGCGCGGTATAACTGAATGATTATAGTCAGCGTAGTCTGAGGTGTCTAGCAAGGTAGGGTGCGTCACGGCTTACGACCTACGCGAGCTACAGCTTCAAGCCTACCTCGCGCAAGAAGGCTTGGTCCTGTTTCAACGTGCTTTCGTAATACAAGCGCTGACCGTCCCACTGCATGGGTTGACCGTCATAGGGATTGCCCAGACTGGCTGCTTCAGTGGTCAGCAGGTTTTTGATTCCCCCCGCGTCCAGGTTTTCCGTGCGGATACGTTGTTTCAACTTGACCAGGCGCATCAAGCCTTCCAGATCGCGCACCCGATAGACAAAGGTGGCGAAATCCGGCATGGCAATCTGCTCCAGTATCGTGCCAATGGGATTGTACAAATAGCCAAAGATGCCTGGCGACGGTGCTTGCCACAGGGCACGGATCGGCAAATCACGGCTGGGCAGCCAGGTAGGGTGGGCAACATCTTTTCGTTGCCCACCAATTCGATGCTCCAATGGTGGGCAAAACAAAAAGCGGTGTCCTGAAGCTCTGCCGAAGGGACGTTTTGCCCACCCTACAAAACTACAAAACTTCAGCCAGGTAGGGCGGATTAAGGCGCGTCTTTTCTTGCACTGAGCCTGTCGAAGTGTGCGCCGTATCCGCCAATTCTCGGCAACGGCGGATTTTGGCGGATACGCTGGCGCTTAATCCACCCTACCCAACTCAAAAGCGATAGCGTATTTCGCCAAACCATTCGCGTCCGGCTTTGGGATAATCGCCGATTAAGCGCGGGTCGCCAGGTTCGCGGCGGTCTTCATCCAATAAATTGCGCACCCCGACGGCGATATTCCACGGGCTTTTGCCAGTGATGTCTTTGTAACGCAAGGTTAAATCCAGCTCCACATAATCCTCCAGCGGCGGGCGTTTATCGGACGCCGGACGGTCGCGGTCTGCCACCCAATTGACGCGGGTATCGAGAAACCAGCTATTGCCCAGCAGCCAATCGTGGCGCAAATACGCTTGGTAATGCGGATAATCGCCCGCTTCCAGGCTGTTGCCGTCTTCGACGTTGGCGTAGGCGAAATTGGCTAATAGGCTGGATTTGTTATTGATTTTCCAGCGGCTTTCCAATTCAAAGCCGCGCCCTTTGAGCGTACCGATGTTGTCGTAGGTGTAAATCGCGCCGCTGGTCGTGCCGACGGTGGTTATTAAGCGCCGTTGAATTTTGTCGCTGATTTCGTAGTTAAACAGATTGAGCGTGACATTCAGGGTATCGCTGGCGCGGTAATCAAAACCCAGTTCCCAGGTGGCATTGGTTTCTGCTTGCAGGTCAGGATTGCCAACCAGTGCAACATTGCGCGGGGTGTACATTTCCACAAAAGAAGGCGCACGAAATGCGGTGCCGTACAACACTTTGGCAGCCAGGCGCGGGTTAATTTGCCACACCAACGCGGCGCGGGGATTGGTGGTGCTGTTGAAATCCGAATACCAGTCGTGGCGCAACCCCAGCGTCAGTTCCCAATTGGGCGCCAATGCCCAGCTATCTTGCGCAAATAGGTAGCGATTTTCGCGGATATTTTCAGGAATCAGCACCCGCCCCAAGGTATCGGCATTCACCATGATTGGCACTTGCCGATTGGCTAAAAACGACCAGGGCACATCATGCAAATCCGCATACAAATACCCCGCGCCGAAGCGCACCGTGTGGCGACTAAAACCGCGATACGCCGCGCTCAAATCTAAGCGGGTTTGGCGTTGATGAAAACCTGAGTTATTGGGCGCACCATAGGGCAGGCGCTCGCCGCCGCGAATCGCGTCGGGGCGGGCGCTGTGTTGATTAAACCAATCATCCGCCATGTCGCGGTAACTGAGTTGTGCGCTGGTTTCCCAATGCGTACTCGCCTGCGGGTTGTGATACAGCACATCCGCTTGCACCTGGTCAACTTCGTGGTATTCCTCCGGGTTAATCATCAAGGCAGTGCCTAATCCCGCGCCCACATTGCGGTTGCGTAGCCAGTGTACATCCATGCGCCAATTGCCCTTGCTGACGTTGGTGTGCAAGTTCAGCCGCCGCTGTTGCAAATACGCCCGTCCTGGCACTTCGCTGACCTGTGTGCCACTGGCTTTATCCAGCAAAGATTGCGCGTCCTGATGCACGGTTTCTTGATGGCCATCGGTGTCGAAATAATCCACGCTCAGGGCAAAATCAAAGCCGTTTGCCTTGCCGCCGTACAACAGCCAGGGGTTGTAAGTCGCATGACTGCCCACACGCAACCCCACTTCTGTGCCAGGCATATCTGCTGCGGTTTTGGTGAGGATGTTGATCACGCCCGACACCGCGTCCGCGCCATACAGCGCCGATCCGGGACCGCGAATGATTTCAATGCGTTGAATCATCTGCACCGGCGGCGGCGACCAGGAACCACGACTGCCGTCCGCCACGCTCTTAATCGGAATGCCATTGACCATCATCAGCACTTCGTAATTGCTGGCAGAATGCACCCCGCGCACGTCGTACAGCGGCGCAAACCGCACTTCCGACAGGGTAATGTGCATTCCCGGCACCGCTTCAAGGATTTCATCCAAACTGCGTGCGCCCATTGCTTCAATGTCTTGCGCGGTAATCAACGTGGTGGACGCGGGCGCAGTGGCGGTGCTTTGCTGAAAACCAGAGGCGACTTTGACCTTTTGCTGCTTAACCAAGCCGTCAAACACATCAAACACGTCGTCGAGTTTGACCTCGACCTCGCCTAGGGCTTCCATTTCCAAATCCATCAGGGCTTGCAGACGGGTGGCTTTGTCTGCTTCCAGCGCCGCAGTCGGCAGGCTGACCGCCGTCAGAGCACAAACTACTATCCAATGCAACGGTTTCATCAGGTGTTTTCCTCAGTGTTGGATGAGCTTGGCGATGCGCATTAAATGCGCGCTGGCTTTCAGGCCGGCTTCGCCGATAGTTTCCGGGTCCAGCATCAGACGAATTTTGCCGTCGCGGGGATAGAACTGCACCATGCCGCCCTGTACCACGAAACGCTCGCTGTCACCCACCAGCAATATCGGTTTGCCGCGCAACGCATTGAAAATCTCGGTCAGGCGCAGTTGTTCGGAATCGCTGATGAACAGAATATGGCAGCCGTCGGCTTGTTCCACGCCATTCAAGCGTCTGGCAACAACCGGCTTGCTCCGAATAATTTTCTCGGTTTTCACCACAAAATCCAGGTTTACCCCAAACGGGTCTTGTCCCAGCACACAAATCTCAAAATTATTGCTGTTTGTCAGAAAGCCTTCCGGCCAATGCATGAAACTGCCCAAATTGAACAGATACACCGCCTTGATTTCGTATTCTTCTGCCGCGTCCACGGCCCAGGCAGATTGCTGCAAGGGGTTGGCGAGGGTGAAGGCGACCCCCAGAGTCGCCAGTATTCGTTTTATCGGGGTCATGCAATATTGTTCCTGAGTTTTTTGGGTGCATCCAATCTACTCGCAAGATGGTAGGTAGTCATAACTACGTTTATCAACCGCCGGAGTATACGTAAAAAAAATTAAATTTTTGCGACATCAGAAGCAATTTTTAATTTAAGAAAACCTTTATAAATTGGTCGCTATATTTTTAATAGACTTGTCCCATTATATTATTTTTACTAAAATAACAAAACAACTTACTAAAATAAACTAACCGGATTAGCTAAATATGCGCAAATATATCAGCAACCTAAATAATGACAGACAATTTTCAGCAGTGCTCGGTGTAAATAAAAAATACTTTGAAAAATTATTACCTGTTTTCTCTTCAGTCCTGGGGGAGACTGAATGCCAAAAAAAAAGAAATCAAAAAAATCTTGTAAATAGGCTAAGAAGTAATTCTAATTTTCTTAAAGATGTCTTTATTCGCTTGGCAGCGGGGTTATTCAACCTAAAAAATAATTTCATAATTCAATAAGTTAAATCAAGGGCAAGTCTATTATATAATTTTTCGTGTCCATGAAAAAATTCGGTATCTTGCACCCAGCAAAAAATCGAGTTTTTTAGTGCGGCTAATTCAATTGCAAACAGACCGATTTAACAATTTTTTTCCCGATTAACCACTTTAAAAAATGGTTATACGTGTTTTCTCCAAGATAATTCAAACCCAAGACCACAACACCCTAAACCGCATCGTAAACATGCCTATAAATCAACTTATTGAGTTAAGTTGAGAGGATTAATTGCACCACTACCAACGCGCCGTCGTCATTTTCATTTCTCCTTGCCAAATTTAGTCTGCTTCCCGTGCCACACAAAACAATGCCTTTAAATATTCAGTTTCGGCAATCAGCGGGTGCACTGGATGATCTGGGCCTTGCCCGGTTTGTTCGATAATGACGAGATCGCGCTGACAGTGGCGGCCCACGCCAGCCACAATGGCAGTCAATTCGCTGGTCGGCAAGTGCAAGGAACAGGAAGCGGTCACCAACAGCCCGCCGGGCCGCACTACCTGCAACGCGGCTTGGTTCAGTTGCCAGTACGCCTGGCGACCTGCGTCATAATCTTTGCGGCGTTTAATCAATGCGGGTGGATCGGCCACCACGATGTCAAATACTTCGCCGCTTGTGCGCAGTTGTTTGAGCACGTCGAACACATTGCCTTGCAAGGTGCGCACTTGGCCAGACACTTGATTGAGCGCGGCGTTTTCCAAAGCCAGCGCCAATGCGGGCGCGGAGCTGTCTACGCACCACACTTCGTGCGCGCCCGCCACCGCAGCTTGTACGCCCCAGCCGCCGGTGTAGCTGAATAAATCCAACACACGCTGGCCAGGCGCATATGCGCTCAAGCGTTGGCGGCCCAGGCGGTGATCGTAAAACCAGCCGGTTTTTTGGCCTGCCAGCGCATCCACGATAAAGCGGGTGTGGTTTTCGATCAATTCCACACGCGGGGGCAGTTCGCCCAACGCCACAGCACTGTACAACGGCAAGCCTTCTAATTCGCGCACAGGGGCATCATTGCGCCACACCACCGCTTGCGGTTGCAGCACTTCTTGCAAGGCGGCGAGCAATGCTTCTTTTTGCTGTTCCATGCCTGCGGTGCCGATTTGCGCCACCACCACTGCGCCGTAGCGATCCACCACCAGGCCCGGCAAGCCGTCGCTTTCGCCGTAGACCAGGCGATAGTACGGTTCGCTAAAAAAGCGCTCGCGCTGCGCCAGCGCTGCGCGCAGCCTGCGCACCAGCAGGGCGTGATCCAGCGGCACATCGGCTTCGCTGCTGTAGCGGCGCGCGCAAATCAGCGAATGAGGATTGACATAGGCACTGCCCAGCACTGTGCCGTCTGCCAGGCAAATGTGCGCCAATGCGCCCGGCGCAAAATCGGCCAGCGGCGTTTTGGCATTGTCCACTTCATTGCTGTACACCCATGGGTGGCCCGCTCGCAGGCGGCGATCTTGGCGTTTTTGAATGTGTAGGCAAGGAAATTTCATTGCGGCTCCGTTTCGTGTCATGATGATGGGTGGTCAAATGTAATTTATGTATGGAGAGAATGCGTGTTCACCCATGGGTTCGAGACAATGCCGCTAAACGCGGCCCTTACGCTAACATTGGCTTGGTTGGCGTATTTTGCTGTGCATTCCGCGTTGGCTTCGTTGACGGTCAAAGCCTGGGTTGCGCGGCATTGGCCAGGCGCAATGCCCGCCTACCGGCTGGCTTTTAACGCGCTGGCCGTGCTGTTGTTGCTGCCATTGGCTTGGCTGGCGCACGATAATGGCCCGCTGGTGTGGCACTGGCAAGGCGTGTGGGCGTGGGTCAGTCGCGCGCTGACCGTGCTGGCAACAGTGGGATTGATATGGAGCCTGCGTTGTTACGATGGGCTTGAATTCGCTGGCTTGCGCCAATGGTGGGAACGCCACCGTTGGTGGGAACACCACCGTTGGCGAGAAAACCACGCCAGCGTGTATGAGCAAGAGCGCTTTCAGCTTTCCATCTTGCACCGTTTTGTGCGCCATCCTTGGTATTTCCTGGGGTTGCTGCTGGTGTGGACGCAGGATATGACAGCAGGCTATTTGTTGTCCGCGCTGCTGGTGAGCGCTTATTTGGTGGTGGGCGTCTGGCTGGAAGAGCGCAAGTTGTTGATTTATTATGGTGATGTTTATGTGGAATACCGCCGCCGCGTGCCGGGCCTGTTGCCGTTGCCCTGGCGTTGGCTAGACGCAGACAGCGCGCAACGCTTGCTGGCGCAGGCCAATGAGCCATCAGTGCGCCAACCAGCGACCCATGTCGGCAATGGGCGCGGCGATTAAAATCAGCGTCAGTTGCAGAAATAAAATCACTATCAGCGGCGATAAATCAAATCCGCTAATAGGTGGAACCGCACGCCGCGCTGGGGCGAGCAATGGCTCATTAAGGCGGTATAAAATGCTGAGCAGGGGATTGTGGTGGTAATAGCCATGGCTGGGCTGCACCCAACTGAGCACGGCTTGGATAATGATGGAAAACATAAAAATATACACCGCCAAAATCAGTAAATCCGACAGGGACATGAGCAATAACCCCAGCGGGCCGGTAGGCGTGTTGAGCAGCAAATGTTCAATAAAACGCTTGCTGTATTGCAAAATAAAAATTAAGACCACCAGTGCCGAATCCAACTTGCGCCAGGCGGGAATCCAACGGCGTAGCGGCAATAGCGGCGGGTTGGTCACCCGTAGCAGAAATTGGCCGAATGGTTGATAAAAATCCACACGCACCCATTGGAACAGCAGGCGCAGCGCCAGCAGCAAAATATAGCCGCCAAACAGCGCGTCCACCAGAAAAACCAACGCATGGGCAAAATAGCTGATCATTGCGGCGGCGCTCCCAATTCCTCGGCCAATGCCTGGGCGCGGCGATAGGCCGCTTCCAACGCGAGGCGAAACGCGGTTTCTAAGCCTTGTTCTTGTAGCACGCGAATCGCCTGCTCGGTCGTGCCGCCCTTAGAAGTCACGCGCGCGCGCAACGTGGCCACGTTGTCACTGCTTTCCAGCGCCATCTTGGCCGCGCCAAACGCGGTTTGCAGCGTTAGCAAGCGCGCTTCAGCGGCAGTCAATCCCAGTTGCGTGCCCGCGCTTTCCATGGCTTCCATGACCAGGAAAAAATACGCAGGCCCACTGCCGGACAGCGCGGTGACCGCGTCCATCAAGGACTCTTCTTCCAGCCACAGCGTAAGTCCAACTGCGCGCAGGATATTTTCTGCCAGTTGGCGTTGCTCGGTGTTGGCGTGGACATTGGCGAATAAAGCGGAAGCACCGCTTTGCACCAACGCGGGCGTGTTGGGCATGACGCGGATGATCGGTGCTTGTGGAATTTGCAGCCAAGCAGCCAAATCCGCCATGCGCACGCCAGCGGCAATGCTAATGAACAACGGCGGCGTTCCCGCCAACGGCGGCGTTCCCGCCAACGGCGGCGGTGTGCATAGGTGTGGTGCCAATTCCAGCGCCACTTCACGCAACACCTGCGGCTTTACCGCCAGCACGATTACGTCCGCGCCTTGCGCGGCCTCGCTGT
>DYPE01000034.1:9561-13284 GCA_020720085.1 Dichelobacter nodosus
ACCTGCGGCTTTACCGCCAGCACGATTACGTCCGCGCCTTGCGCGGCCTCGCTGTTGTCGGTAAAACAGCGCACAGGATAACGCGCGGCCTGCGGATCAGCATGAATATCGGCTACACGGATTTGCTCTGCCGCCACGCCGGTGGCCAGCAAGCCGCCAATTAAACTGCGCGCCATGTTGCCGCCGCCAATGAAGGTAATGTATTTTTCTTTCATAATCCTTGCGTTTCCTAAATACGGACAAAATGCCAAGGCCAACGTGGCTCGGCCATTGAGGTTTGGCCATATGGTACAATTTTTCCCGTTCCCTACTCAACCAGGCCGCGCCATGTTTCATCGCCGTCCTTCCTCCCCTGCCTCGGGCGAGGATGAAAACCATTATGCTCTTTCCTTCAGTGACTTGCTTGCCAATCTGCTGGCTATTTTCATGCTGGCGTTGGTGGTGCTGATGATCCGGCTCGATCAACAAACCAGCCGGGCGCGCGAAACTCAGGCCCAGGTACAACAATCGTTAGAGAATCTGGCGCAACTTTCGCAAATGCGCCGCGAATTGCTGGAAGAAGTGCGCAAGCGCCTGCTGCTATACGAGGTGCAGGTGGAAATCAGCGACAATTATTCGGTATTGCGCATCCCAGAAACCCAGTTGCACTTCGCCTCGGGGCAATGGGACATTCCGGCGGAAAAAAGCCAGGCACTCACCCTGATCGGCCAAGTGCTGGCGGAATCGTTACAATATGCGCCCCGATTGCAATTTATTGACACGGTTTTTATTGAAGGCCACACCGACAGCGCGCCGCTGACCCATTCCGCCATGGGCAATTGGGGGCTGTCCACCTACCGTGCGGTAGCGGTGTGGAAATTTTGGACAGAAAGCCCTGGCGCGGCGGTCGTTTTGAAACAAATGCGCAACCGCCACGGTCAGCCGTTGTTTTCCGTAAGCGGTTATGCCGATACGCGCCGGATCGCCAACCCAGACCTCACGGACGCGGATCGCCAACGCAACCGCCGCATTGATATTCGTTTTACCATGCGCACCCCCTTGGATGGCGATTTATTGGACTTTTTATCGCAACTCAAAGCAGCGGGCGTGACGCAATAGGTTAGAAGCCGAGACCGCTTCACGGTAACGCGGGAAGCCCATTTTTTTAGCATAATGACTGGGATTTCTGGTACAGTAACGCCTTTTCAGCCATTATGGATTTAGGCCATGCCGCAGCATATTCAGCGCGCGTTAGACGCTAGCCATCCCCCCCATGAATCGTGGAAAATTTTCCAGATCATGGCGGAATTTGTGGACGGATTTGAACGGCTTGCCAACATTTCGCCAGCCATCAGCATCTTTGGATCGGCCCGTTTTGCATCGGATCATCCCTATTACTCGCTTGCGGAGACTATTGCTCGCCAGCTTTCTGATGCGGGATTTTCTGTGGTCAGCGGCGGTGGGCCTGGTTTGATGGAAGCGGCCAATAAAGGCGCTTACGCGGGCGCTTCGCCCAGCATTGGCTTGAACGTAGAATTGCCGCATGAGCAAAAATCCAACGAGTATCAAAACATTTCGCTTAATTTTAAGCACTTTTTTTCGCGCAAAGTGATGTTCGTCAAACATGCCTACGGCTACGTGGTATTGCCTGGCGGATTCGGCACGCTAGACGAGCTTGCTGAAATGCTTACCCTAATTCAAACCAAAAAAACCCGCCGTATCCCGATTATTCTGGTCAATCAAGACTTTTGGCAAGGATTGTTGGACTGGTTCAGCCACACCTTGCTGCGCGAGGGCACAATTTCAGCCGAAGACTTAGCGCTGTTGACCGTGGTGAATGAACCCCAAGAAGTGGTAGACACCATTTTCCGCCATTATGAATCCAGCGGCTTCGCGCCTACGCCGGAAGAAAAAGAAATTTTAATGCTGCTATGAAAGGAAATTTTCATGATGTTCGCTGTTAGCACAAGCCGAATCCACAGCGGTTGCGCGGGCTGCGTATCGCAAGCTGACCTCCCCTCTCACAGGTAATGCGCTGTCCGGTTTCTCATGTCAGTTTATACACTTATATCTGAACTCGAATTGCGCGAATTCCTTGCCAGCTATGATCTTGGCGATTTAGTTGAATTTCAAGGAATTGGCGCGGGCATTGAAAACACCAATTATTTTGTCACCACCACGCAAGGGCGTTTTGTCTTAACGCTATTTGAACAATTGGGGTGGGATGAATTGCCTTATTTTTTAGACCTGATGGCGTTTCTGGCCGAGCATGGCGTGCCCAGCGCCCACCCGCTGGCGGATCGCCAAGGCGGTTATTTGCGCACTTTGAAAGATAAATCCGCAGCCTTGGTGCGGCGCTTGCCAGGGCGCGACGTAACCCAACCCAATCCGGTGCAATGCGCGGCCATGGGCCATGCTCTGGGCCATTTGCATGCCGTGGGCGTAGCGTTTGGCGGGCAGCGGCAAAATCAGCGCGGCGCCGCCTGGTGGCACGCCACCGCAACGCAAGTGTTGCCGCAATTGGCGGCCAGTGAAGCCGAATTGCTACGCCGCGAATTGGATGATTTGGCGCAACACCACTACCCCGGCCTGCCCAGCGGCGTGATTCACGCGGATTTATTCCGCGACAATGCCTTGTTCGAGGGCGATCAACTCACCGGCCTGATTGACTTTTACTATGCCTGCAATGACGTGTTGCTGTATGACGTGGCGGTCACGGTCAATGATTGGTGCATACAAGCCAGCGGCCAATTGGACCCTGCGCTAACGCGCGCGTTCTTGACTGCATACCACGCGCAACGCCCCTTCACTGCGCATGAATTTCCTGCTTGGCCCTACATGCTACGCGCCGCTGCATTGCGGTTTTGGCTATCGCGTTTGCGCGACTATTATTTTCCCCGCCCCGGCGAACTCACGCACACCAAAGACCCGCGCGCATTTGAACGCATTTTGCGCGCGCACTTACAAGCGGTTCCGCCCTTGCGCGCCCACTTGGCGAACCTGGCGGAGGCGTAATGGCTATGGCGGAGGGTTCCATTGCAACGCCAGTGTTCCTGGCCGCCAACTTGGCCGCAGTACGCAGCCAAATTGCTGACGCCGCGCGTGCGGCTGGGCGAAATACCGATGAAATTCAATTGCTAGCAATTTCCAAAACCCAGCCGCTGGCAAGTATCCACGCCGCCATTGCCGCAGGCCAAACCTGCTTTGGCGAAAATTACGCACAAGAAGCCTTGGCAAAAATTCACGCCCTCGCCCATGTGCCGCTAGAATGGCATTTTACTGGCGCATTGCAAACCAACAAAACCCAAGTGGTGGCCAATGCCTTTCACTGGGTACATACCGTGGCCACGCTCACACAAGCACAACGCCTGCACCGCCAACGCAGCCAAGAACTGCCGCCGCTGAACATATGCGTGCAAGTGAATGTCTCGCGCGAACCGCAAAAATCCGGCGTGGATTTGTGTGACTTGCCTGCGCTGGCTGCCGAAGTGATGGCATTGCCGCGCCTGCGCCTGCGCGGGCTGATGACTGTGCCGCGCCCCAGCAACGATTTTGCGCAACAACGCCAACCCTTCAGCGTGTTGCGCGAAGCCTGGCAGCAATTGCGCGCGCAAGGCATGGCGTTGGACACTTTATCCATGGGCATGTCTGCGGATTTAGCCGCTGCCATTGCCGAAGGCGCGACCCTAGTGCGCATAGGCACAGCGATTTTTGGCCCCCGTCCGGCAAAGGCGCTGCAATGAC
>DYPE01000034.1:13384-24568 GCA_020720085.1 Dichelobacter nodosus
GTGCGCATAGGCACAGCGATTTTTGGCCCCCGTCCGGCAAAGGCGCTGCAATGACCAATTCTCTCCCGGCCCTAGAAACCCGCGCGCTGGCGTGCATCCGTTATTTCAGCCAGCGTGCTTTTTGCGTGTTTTCTTTCAGCGTGTTGCGCGAAGCTTGGCAGCAATTGCGTGCGCAAGGCATGGCGTTGGACACTTTGATTTTTGGCCCCCGTCCGGCAAAGGCGCTGCAATGACGAATCCTCCCCCTAGCCTAGAAACCCGCGCGCTGGCGTGCATCCGTTATTTCAGCCAGCGTGCTTTTTGCGTGTTTTCTTTCAGCGTGTTGCGCGAAGCTTGGCAGCAATTGCGTGCGCAAGGCATGGCGTTGGACACTTTGATTTTTGGCCCCCGTCCGGCAAAGGCGCTGCAATGACGAATCCTCCCCCTAGCCTAGAAACCCGCGCGCTGGCGTGCATCCGTGAAGATAGCGTGCTTTTTGAAAATCTGACCATTGCCCTGCGTCCCGGCCAGGTGCTACAAGTGGAAGGGCACAACGGCTGCGGCAAAACCAGTTTGCTGCGTATTTTATGCGGTTTGGCACTGCCTGCGGACGGCGCAGTGCTGTGGCAAAGCGAGGACATTCAAGATTGCGCGCCGGAATACCGCGCCAATTTACAATACATTGGCCATCACCCCGGCGTAAAAACCGAACTGACAGCAGTTGAAAATCTCAGTGTGGCGCGCGGCTTATGCGCGCAGCCCACAGCCATCCCCATTTTAGACGCGCTTGAACGTATCGGCTTATGCGGCTACGAAGACATCCCCGCACGCGGCTTGTCAGCGGGCCAACAACGGCGGGTGGCCCTGGCCCGCCTGCTGTTGTGCCAAGCGCAGTTGTGGATTTTGGACGAACCGTTCACCGCGTTAGACAAATCCGGCATCGCCCTGGTGGAACAACTGCTGGACGAACACGCCCGCACAGGCGGCATTGTTGTACTAACCTCCCACCACGCGGTGCGTTGCGCATATGCAACGCAAGTCCGCCTGGATGAACATTAAAACCGATGTTCACACCCCGTAGCGCCAACGGAGCACAGCAGGAAACAAACGGAGGCGGATGAACAATCGCCTCGCGTATAAATCTTCTGGGTTGGGCTGCTGCAACAGCCTGCCAAAAAAGAAAACCCGCCAGGTTTACAAAACCTTGCGGGTTTTCTTTTTTGGTTTCAATCGCCTAAACGGCTAATGAGGTCGCTACCTCTACCCCTGGAGAGGCGCATCTGTCAAGGCTTGCGGAAGGCGATTTTACCAACAGCTTCTAAAAACCTCCGCGATCCGCATTCTACCGTCACACAATCACCGCAATAAAAAAATCCTAGTCCACCGGAATCACAGCCGCTGGTTAGCGTTACAACGCCAGGCTAAATTGATCGCCCGCACGTGCAGGAACTTGAAAATATTCGCTGGCCAGTGCGTCGCAGCGCGGGTGCATCCCCAGCCGCCGTATGGCCAATTGAAAGCGGTTGGCCAATACTTCAGCGAACACGCCTTGGCCGCGCATCCGGGTGCCGAACGAGGCATTGTAGGTTTTGCCGCCGTGGATTTGGCGCATCAGGCTGTACACGTGTTCGCTGCGTTGTGGGTAATGTGTGTCCAGCCAGATTTTCATCAGTGGCTCGACTTCCAGTGGCAGACGCAATAAGCCGTAAGCGGCTACGCTGGCGCCATGTTCGCGCGCAGTGGTGAGAAGGGTTTCCATCTCGTTGTCGTTGAGCGCCGGAATGATCGGCGCGCATAGCACGCCGACCGGCACGCCGGCTTGGTGTAGGCGGCGCATGGCCTCTAGCCTGCGCCAAGGCGCTGCTGCGCGGGGGTCCATGCGTCGCGCCAATTCTGGTTGCAGTGTGGCCAACGAAATCATGACGCGCGCCAATGGCTTGGCACCAGGAAAAATTTCTGCCAACTCTGCCAAAATATCCATATCGCGTTCCACTAGCGCGGATTTGGTGACTATGGTGAATGGGTGGTGGAAAGCGCGTAGCACTTCAAGCAGGCTGCGGGTGATGCCCAGTTTGCGTTCAATGGGTTGGTAGGCGTCGGTGTTAATGCCCAGTGCCAGCGGCGCACAGGTGTAGCCGGGTTTGCGCAAGGCTTGCTCCAGCAGCGCGGCAGCATTGGTTTTGTAGAGGATGCGTGTTTCAAAATCCAGCCCCGGCGAGTAGCCGAGATAGGCGTGGCTGGGGCGGGCGAAGCAGTAAATGCAGCCATGTTCGCAGCCCCGGTAGGGATTCACCGAACGGTCAAACGGCACGTCTGGCGATTGGTTGAAGGATAAAATGGAACGCGCCTGTTCGGGCTGATAGTGGGTGACTGGCGGTGGCAATGCTTCGTCCGCTGTCCAGCCGTCGTCAAATGCTTCCACTTGTTCAGCGTGAAAGCGATTGGCCGGATTGTACAGCGCGCCCCGGCCTTTGTGCGCGGTGGGATGGTGGGGATTGGTCATGGCTTCGCTCAACGCCCGCGCAGAAACAACGTGTCCAGTTCGGCCAGCGCAACTTGCCGCCAGGTCGGGCGGCCATGGTTGCATTGGTCAATGCGTTCGGTCTGTTCCATGCGGCGCAGCAGCGCGTTCATGTCTGCCAGGGTCAGCGTGGCATGGGCGCGCACGGAGGCATGGCAGGCCATGGTGGCTAGCACGTCGTGCAATGCGGCGCGGATGCGTTGCGAAGCGCCAAAACGCAGGAAATCGGCCAATACGTCGCGTGCCAGGCGGCCTGCGTCGCAGTGCGCCAGTGCGGCGGGCACGGCGCGGATGAGCAGGGTTTCCGGGCCAGCGGGTTCTGTATCCAGGCCCAACTCGCGTAGCAACGCTTGATGTTCTTCCGCCATGGCGGCTTCAGCACGGGTGACCGCTATGCTGATTGGGGTCAACAGTCCCTGTGCTGGCACGCCATGGCCTTGCCATTGCTGTTTCATCTGCTCATAGGTAATGCGTTCATGGGCAGCGTGCATGTCCACGATGACCAAGCCCGTTGGATTTTGCGCCAAAATATAGATGCCATGCAATTGGCCAATGGCGTAGCCCAACGGCGCAATGGCTTGCGTGGCTTCGACTTCAGCATGTAACGCGGGTGGCGGTGATGGCGCACCATACAATTGCGTCAGCGCGGGCATGAGTCCAGCAGGGGGGCGGGCAGCAAAGTGCATGGGCTGTTGTGCGGGGGACGTTTGCCCCTGGGATGGCGGCGCAGGCGATGGAACTGTTGCGGCGACTGACGCAGGCATGGCAGGGCCTTGCCGCGCCAAATGGCGATGCACCGCGCTGTAGACAAAATCATGCGCTTGCCTGGGTTCGGCAAAGCGCACTTCGTATTTGGTGGGATGCACATTGACATCCACTTGCGTCGGATCGAGCTGCAAGTACAGCAGATACACCGGATGCCGGCCTTGGTACAGTACGTCTTGAAACGCTTGGCGCACGGCGTGGTTGATCAGTTTGTCGCGGATTAGGCGGCCATTGAGAAAAAAATATTGCAAATCCGCTTGTGCGCGTGACAGGGTTGGCGGTGCAATCCAGCCGCTCAAGTGCAGCCCGCCCGCCTCGTGTGCTACGGCAATGGCCTGGCGCGCGAAATCCTTGCCGCACACCATCGCCGCACGGCGCAACTGTTCTTCCGCACTGAACGCGGGCGGCATAGCCAGTACGGCTTTACCGTGATACCACACGCGCACGTCCAGAGCAAAGCGGCTGAGTGCGATGCGTTGGATGATTTCCAGCAAATGTAGGTATTCTGTTTTCTCGGATTTGAGAAACTTACGTCGTGCGGGCGTGTTAAAAAATAAATCGCGCACGGCAATGGTGGTGCCCAGTGGATGCGGCGCGGGTTCAGGTGTTTGCGCCAGGCTCGGTACGGCAATGGGATTTAAGCGCAGGCAATAGCCCATGGCTTCTTCTGGCACGCGGGAGGTTAATTCCACCCGCGCGACCGACGCAATGCTGGCTAACGCTTCGCCGCGAAACCCTAAGGTGGCGATGGCCTGCAAATCATCCAGTGTGGCGATTTTGCTGGTGGCATGGCGGCCCAAGGCCAAGGCCAATTGATCGCGCGCAATGCCGCCACCATTGTCGCGGATTTGAATCAACCCCACCCCGCCTTGTTCCGCTTCCACGGTGATTTCGGTCGCTCCGGCATCCAGACTGTTTTCCAGCAGTTCCTTGGCCACCGAGGCGGGCCGTTCCACCACTTCGCCCGCCGCGATTTGATCCGCTACATGGGCGGGCAGCAGTTGTATGGCGCGGCGCATGTGCAGAGTGGAGTCCGCCCAAATTAGTCGCGGCAGGGGGCAGGCAGGAATTTAATGGACAACGGGTTGGCCGCGCCGTCTGTGGAACACCGCCAGTCCATGGTGTCGGTATTGTAATACATGCGCAACTGCTTGCCGCCTATCGGCGAAGTCGCGTCGCCCAACATGGTGGTTTCCACATAAAACACCGGTTCAGTTCCGTCTGTAGTAACGTCAGTAACGTATTTCCCGCCGGTCTTCCCTCCCACACTGGTTACAGAAGGTGGCCAATAGCCACGATCGCTATAGTAGTCAATCATTGGATTTTTTAATCCGCCCAGCAACAGCATCGCTTCCGCTACTTTGCCCCGGTTTACATAGTCAAGGTAAGTGGGGAGCGCGAAGCTGGCGATTACGCCGATGATGGCAACCACCACCATGATTTCCAGTAAGCTGAAGCCCTTGTTGGTTTGCGCGGGTGTCTTGTGGGTCATAAACGTATTCCTCGTTAAGTTGTTCATGGAGTAAAAATACCTGTACTGCTAATGGGTTAAACATTTACCTGTGATTAAGCGTGCCATAAAGATATGGCGCGCATATTGCTTCATTGTTAGCTACATCAATCAAATATAACTTCGCGCTGCTTTAGGCTTGCGTGAATCGGGAATCCTATACATGACGAAATATATCCGATTAAAATAACATAATTTTTTCACATAACTCCAACCCAGATACCATCCCGGGTTGTCTTTGTTGCCACTGTCCAGTATAAGAAGCACAGACTGCGCCAGCGTTTTTTTTATTTTGCAAAAAATAATGCGCACTTAACAGGCTGATTGTAAAGTTATTTATTTTTTTGCTTTTTGTCTGCGTGCGGCTGAATGGCAAATTGCAGGCACAATGTGCTGAAAATCAGCAGTTTCTGCTGATTTTCAGCACTTTTTACTTTTGTTTGTGGGTTCTTAATTTTATCACCTCATACAATTTTAACTTCGTCATGCGGTAGCGCAACGCGCCTACATTCAAACCCAGTGTTTTTGCGGCAACAGTTTGATTCCACTTTGATTTTTCCAGTGCATCCAAGATGGCCTCGCGTTCCACATTGCATAAACGCGGATCTAGCGAATCGCCTTCTCCCAGTTTCTGCATAGGCCCTTTCTTTCTGGATGTCATTAGCATGTTGGACGGGGAAGCAGGGGTTTGCGTTTTGCTTTCGGGCGCGGAAAGCTGTAAGTCCGAAACGTTGATGATGTTGCCCTCGCATAAGGTCAGCGCGCGTTCTATGATGTTTTCCAATTCCCTAACATTTCCTGGAAAGTCATATTGTTGCAGGGCGTCCATTGCCTCTTTGCTAGGTTGTGGACAGGGCGCGTGCTTTGGTAGGCGTTGGCACAGCCGTTGAATAAACGCCTTTACTAGGAGGGGAATATCCGCTTTGCGTTCGCGCAAAGGCGGCACTTGTATCTCTATCACATTGACACGATAGAATAAATCGTGTCGAAACAATCCTTCCAACACCAATTGGTTTAAATCTTTGTGCGTAGCACTGAGCAGGCGCACATTCACTGTAATTTCGTGCTGCGCGCCTACTGGGCGGATTTGTTTTTCCTGGATGGCGCGCAGCAGTTTGACCTGCATATGCAAGGGCAATTCCGCGATTTCATCCAAAAAGAGCGTGCCATTTTGCGCAGTCATGAACAAGCCGTCTTTATCGTGGGTTGCGCCAGAAAAGCTGCCTTTTTTATGGCCAAACAATTCGCTTTCCATCAATTCTGATGGAATAGCACCGCAATTGACCGGCACAAACGGCTGATCCGCACGCGGACTTTGTGCGTGAATCAAGCGCGCCACCAACTCTTTGCCGGTGCCTGATTCGCCTAAAATGGAGACCGGCGCTTGGCCGCGCGCGAGTTTAATAATTTTAGCGCGCAATTCCTGCATGGGGGGCGATTCACCGAGCAACTGGGGAAGGCTGGGAACCAACAGCGAGGTTGATTGGGCATTCAATTGCAAGGCCGCAGCCACTACGCTGCGTAAGTTCGTCAGATCAACGGGTTTGGTAATAAAATCAAATGCGCCAGCCTTGAGCGCAGCAATGGCGGATTCCATACTGCCAAACGCGGTGATGATGGCAACCGGCAGTAGCGGTTGCTCTTTTTGAATGTAGGAAACAAGTTCAATACCGTCGCCATCGGGCAGCTTCATGTCGGTTAGGCATAAATCAAACGGCTTGCGCATCAATTGCAGTATCGCTTCGCGTACCGTGGCAGCAGGCGTGCATTCGACGTTCATGCGTTCCAGTGTCATACACAGCAGATCACGGATGTCCGGCTCATCGTCTACGATAAGGCAACACTTTGTTTCCATAGTTATTTTCCATAATATATAGGCGGGGATAAACCACCGCCCCTACATCAATATCTGGGCGGGGATAAACCACCGCCCCTACATCAATATCTGGGCGGGGATAAACCATCGCCCCTACATCAATATCTGGGCGGGGATAAACCACCGCCCCTACATCAATATCTGGGCGGGGATAAACCACCGCCCCTACATCGTGCGTGCTGGGAAGCTGATGCGAAATGTACAACCGTTCGCGCGGTTTTCCAGCAAATGCAGCACAGCTTGGTTGCGTTCGCATAGTTCGCGGGAAAGAAACAGGCCAAGCCCGGTGCCCCGTACTTCAGTGGTAAAAAAGGGTTCAAAAATTTGCGCGGCCACTTGCGCGGACATGCCCTGACCGTGGTCGCGTATATCGAGATACACGCGCTGCGATTCTGCATTCACCCCACTCGCCAAAATCAACTTGGGTGTGCCCTGACTGTAGCGCAGTCCATTGTCGCATAAATTCCACACAATTTGCCGGAGCTGACCGGGATCAAATGCAATCCACAGCGGTTGCGCAGCCAAGCGCAGTTCAATATCCTGCACAGAGAGTTCCTGGCTAGTTTGGGTTTGCTCTAAAAAATCGGCGATGAACCCCAGCGTCCATTCGTTGAGTTCCACCTCTTGCGCCTGCGTTTTTCCTTGGCGGCTTAACTGCAAGACATTTTCCACCACATTATTCATGCGCTGGCAATGCTTGATAATGATTTGCACCAAGCGCCTGTCATGGGAAGTGGTGCGCAATGACTCCGACTCGGCCAGCAATTGGCTGGCATGACTGATCGCGCCGAGCGGATTGCGGATTTCATGAGCAATGCTTGCTGTCAAGCGGCCCAGCGAGGCCAATTTCAATTCCTGCGCGCGTCGATTGGTTAAGCTCGCATCCTCCACCACAATCAGTATACTAACCTCGCCGCTACGGCTCAACCGGCTTAAAGAAACCAACAAATCCACCTCAGCACGGTGCGGATGAAACATTTTTGCTTCTGTAAGCGGACGTTGTTTCCATTGCGACAGCAATTCAAATAATTCTGGCGACACAGCGGACAGCCGCTGGCCATGTGCGGGCGTGACTGCCAATCCAAGCAGGCGAATGGCGGCTTGATTGCACAGCCAAATACGGTTTAGCCCGTCAATGACGAGAATGCCGGATTGAATGCTTTGGACAATTTCTTCGTTCAGTTGCGCTAGATATTGCAAACTCAGCCCACGTTGTTGCGCCAACGTTTCGCTGGCGCGAATCCGCCGCGCCAACACGTGGGAGAGCAGGGCGGTGGCGAAAAAAGTGACGCCCAACATGCTGGCATGGGTATAACGCGAGGTAACGAGCCAACTGTGTATCCACATGTTGGACCACAGCGTTTCTGCCAATACGCACAACGACGCAATTGCAGCGAACAGCATCGCAGTGCGGCCTTCGGTCAACGCGCTGGCCCCCGCGATGGCAACAATCATCAACATACCCAAACCACTGCTGACGCCGCCGCTGGCGTGCATCAATTGGGTAAGCACCACAATGTCGAGAATGCCCCAGAAAATGGCATGGGTTTGAAAAGACAGCCATTGGTGACGGATGGTTATAAAATTGCTCAACGCGAACACGCCATACATCAGCGAAGCCCAAAAAAACATTTCTTCGTTGGAATAACCTAAAAAATTAGGAATTACTTCAGTGACATATGCAGAAATCAACAGTGCGCTTAGCACAAGCCGATAGCTATTAAAGAAGGTCATGGGCCGCCAGTCCACCGCTGGCGTGGGGGAGGATTGCGCCAATTCTTCTAGGGGCAAGTGGCCCAGCGCGTTGGTCGCCGGGCTGGGCTTGGCACTGGCGTGGTTGCTGTCCATTATGGCAGACACGGTGCCCGCTTAACGGGCGGGCAAGGCATATTCTTGGCGCAGCGCGTCAAAGTTTGCATGGATTTCCTCTCGGCACTGCGCCAATTCATCCAATTGGTCATTGCCAAATTCGGATTTTACTCGGCACAATTTGGCTAAAATGGGCAGGCCAAGCAATTTGCGCACTGGAATTTCTAATTTCAGCAATTCCATGCCCTGGCGGTGGCAGTCCAACAGTAAGTGCAGCAGCAAGATTTGTTTAGGGCCGCTGGCGTAACTGTCCAAGGGGTCTAGCGCGCTTTGTTGCAATACGCCTTCGCGGAGGAGGCGGGCGCTTTCTAGCAACCAGCGTTGCGGTGCGGACAGCGCTTCTGGCCCAACTAAATTGACAATGCGCCCCAATTCATCGGCTTGCGTGAGCAATTCCAGCGCTTGCGTGCGTAGTGCGCCCCATTCTGCACCGCCGGGCTGTTCAGACCACCACTGTTGCGCCACCGCGACATAGCCGGAAAAGCTTTCATTCCAATCCACCGAGGGATAATGGCGGGCGTCTGCCAATTCCTTGGACAGCGCCCAAAATGTTTGCACAATTTCTTTGGTATGGCCGGTAACTGGCTCCGAAAAATCACCACCCGGCGGTGACACGGCACCGATGATGGTGACGGAACCTGCATTGCCGCCTAGCGTGGCAACCCGTCCGGCGCGCTCGTAAAACGCGCTTAACCGCGAAGCCAAATAGGCGGGATAGCCATCTTCCACCGGCATTTGGCCCAGCCGCCCGGAAACTTCACGCAAGGCTTCAGCCCAACGGCTGGTGGAGTCTGCCACCATCACCACGTCCAAGCCTTGATCACGGTAATATTCCGCCAACGTGACGCCCACATAAATCGAAGCCTCGCGCGCCACCACTGGCATGTTAGACGTGTTGGCCAACAACAGCGTGCGTTCCATCAGCGAGCGGCCCGTGTGCGGGTCAGTGAGCTGCGGAAAGGTTTCGAGAATATCCACCAGTTCATTGCCGCGTTCGCCGCAGCCCACATAAATGACAATATCGGCATTGGCCCAGCGGGCAATTTGCTGTTGAATCATGGTTTTGCCTGCGCCAAACGGCCCTGGCACTGCGGCTTTGCCGCCTTTGAGCAACGGGAAAAATGTATCTAAAATTCGCTGGCCGGTCAGCAATGGCGTTACCGCGTGGCTGCGCTCGCGGTAGGGGCGCGGTGTGCGCACGGGCCAGCGGTGAAACAAGGACAATGGCAGTACGCCGGTTGGCGTGCGCACCTGGGCAATCGTTTGCTCAACCAGATACTCACCTGCATCCGCCACATGTTCCAACACACCGGATACCGTTGGCGGCAATAGAATGCGATGCGTGATGGACGGCGTTTCTTGCACTGTACCGAGGATTTGACCGCCCTGCACGCGGTCGCCAACCCGCAATTGCGTAGGCACAAACGCCCATTTTTGTTGGCGATCCAAAGCGGGAACAGCCAGCCCGCGCGCAATGTAGTCACCGCTTTGCTGCAAAATTTCTGACAATGGCCGTTGTATGCCATCAAAAATTTTGCCCAGCAAACCTGGCCCCAATTCCACGGAGAGCGGATGGCCCAATGGCACCACGGCTGCGCCAGGGCATAAGGATTCGGTGGATTCGTAAACCTGCACCACCGCTTGTTCTCCTTGCAAACCAATCACTTCGCCGATTAGCCCCAAATGCCCAACGCGCACTTGTTCGCCATTGCGGATGCCAGGTGCAGCGATAATCACAATTGGCCCATTGATTTCTATGATCTTGCCTAATTCTTTATCCATGAGATTCGCACAGACATTGATGCGCTAAAAAGCAAAAAACCTATTTTTTGCCGTAATTTCTTACGACAAAAAATGGGATTACACAAAAATGCGGACAGATTTACTTAGTCCAGCCAGCTTCAGCTTCACAAGCCGCCATCTCTTGCGGATGGGATTGTTCCCACGCAGTGACGGATTTCTTCTCGTCGTCAGACATCTTGTTATTCATGCAAGTGCAATATTTGGTTACAATTTCAGGTGTGGCGCCTTCTTTTTGGTTGTCCTGCTGGCATTTGCTAATCCAGGCAGCGTCGTCAGCATCCGCCCAAACTGGAACATTGGCCAGAGTAGCCATGGCAACCAATAAACCCATCGCAATTTTACGCATTGTGTTGTCTCCTATAATAAAATGGGTAGTGCCCCAATCAACAGGGTGACAGGCAATAAAAAAACAATAAAAACAATCAACTATTCCAGGGGCGCCCTATTTATCGGGGCATTACCATAAAATGAAATTAACATCAGTCCCAATCATTACTCAACTTCCGAAAAATATTCGAAAGTTTATATAGTATAGCCCGAATGTTTCACAAACTGATAGATTATAGTCGTAATATCTTGATTTATCTTATATAACAAAAAATTTCTTTTGAAAAAATCAGAAATTTTACAGCGTTATAAAATCAACAGGTTAGCGTTATGCAGGAAATATCCGAGCTAGGAATGGGGGGGGTTATTCCTGGAAATTGCCTTAAAACTTATAGCGAATCTCCGCAAACCATTCCCGCCCAGCTTTGGGGTAATCGCCGATTAAGCGCGGGTCGCCAGGTTCGCGGCGGTCTTCGTCGAGCAGGTTGCGCACGCCAACCGCGATATTCCACGGGCTTTTGGCAGTGATGTCTT
>DYPE01000035.1:0-5379 GCA_020720085.1 Dichelobacter nodosus
CTAAAAGATATTCTAATTCTCAAGCTCTGCCCAACGGGCAAATCCTGCTTCTAATTGTTGCTCTAATGCGCTGATTTGATTCATGGCTTGCGTAATGGCCGCCGGAGTTTGGCGGTAAAATGCCGGGTCAGCGCTGTGTCCGCGCAATGCAGCGAGTTCTTGTTCCCATTGTTCAATCCGCACGGGCAATTGTGCTAACTCCTGTTGTTCTTTATAACTGAGCTTGCGCGTGGCCGCGCGCGCGGGTGCTGGCGCGGCGGCGGGCTTAGGCGCAGGCGGCGGCGCGGTCTTGGGGCGATGATCGCGGTAATGTGCCCATTCGCGGTAACCGCCAATAATTTCAATGATTTTGCCATGCTCCTCAAACACCAGCAGCGACGTGGCCACTGCATCTAAAAAGGCGCGGTCATGGCTGACCAGCAACAACGTGCCTGGATATTGGCTTAACAATTCTTCCAGCAATTCCAGCGTTTCCACATCTAAGTCGTTGGTTGGCTCATCCAACACCAACAAATTGGCGGGCTTGCTAAATAAGCGTGCCAGCAGCAAGCGGTTGCGCTCGCCACCGGACAATGCGCGCACGGGCGACAGCGCACGTGCGGGTGGGAATAAAAATTCTGCCAAATAGCCCATCACATGCGTGGTTTTGCCATGGAGGGTGATGTAATCGCGGCCTTCACCCACCGTGTCGCGCACCGTGGCATTGGGGTCGAGTTGTGCGCGTAATTGGTCAAAATAGGCGATTTCCAATTGTGTGCCGTGGTGTACGTTGCCACGGTCAGGCGCGAGTTGTTGCAACAGTATTTTTAGCAAGGTGGTTTTGCCCGCGCCATTTGGGCCGAGGATGCCAATGCGGTCGCCACGGAAAATCACCGTGGAAAAATCGCGCAGTATGCATTTTTCCGCAGCACCAGGCCGGGAGGCTGGGAACGATTTGCTGAGGTTGAGCGCTTCAATGACGATTTTCCCTGTGGTTTCGCCGGCTTCAAGTGCCATGTGCGCGCCGCCCTTGCGTTCGCGCCGTTGGTTGCGTTCACGCCGCAATTGCTCTAGGGCACGCACGCGGCCCATGTTGCGTGTGCGGCGCGCTTTAACGCCTTGGCGTATCCAGGCTTCCTCTTGTGCCAATTTTTTATCAAATTCTGCCGCTTGCTTGTCCTCAGCAGCCCATTCTTCCTCGCGGCGGCGCAAATAGTTGGCATAATCGCCGGGATAATTGCGCAAAATGCCACGATCCAAAGCAATGACGCGGGTGGCCACTTTGCGTGCAAAATCACGGTCATGGCTGATGAAAATCAGCCCGCCTGACCATTGTGCTAGCCATTCTTCTAACCATTCAATCGATTCTACGTCCAGGTGATTGGTTGGTTCATCCAGCAGCAGCAAATCTGGCTCCTGCACCAACACTCGGCCCAAATCTACGCGCCGCTGCCGTCCGCCGGACAGTTCCCCCACGCGCGTGTCCGCGTCCAGCCCGAGGCGGGAAATTACCGTTTCCGCGCGTTGCTCTAGCCGCCAACCGTCCATGGCTTCGAGTTGATGTTGAATTTTTTCCAATTCCGTCAGCAAGGCGGGGTTGCGCTCCACTTCGCTGGCTACTTGGTGGTAGCGCAACACAGCAGCCCCCACTTCGCCCAAACCCGATGCCACAGCTTGAAACACGGTGTGTTCCGCCTGTAACGCGGGTTCCTGCGCCAGCCGCCCAATGCGTACGCTGCTATGGATTTCCACCCGGCCGCTGTCTGGAGTTTGTTCGCCGCCAATGAGTTGCAGCAAGGTGGATTTGCCTTCGCCATTGCGCCCTACCAAACACAGCCGTTCGCCGCGCTCCATGACCAATGAGGCATTGTCCAATAACGGCACATGGCCATGGGCCATGCACAAATTTTCTATTTTTAACAAAGACATTGTGACACTCGCCAGTAGGATGCGTGTATGAAGCGTAACGCACGGTTGTGCGTAATGAATGGGGAATGGTGGGCGTTAAAATTGGCAGCTCTTGATTTAAAGTCATGTTGCAAATGTGGATATATCTAACGTATTACACATCTTTGATTTTCAGCCCCAACATTGAGAACTACTGCGCTAAAATTGGCCTGTACGTAACATCACTACAGCCATGCACCACTTCCACGGGTCTCTTAATCTGCCGCTGCGAATTGAATGCGCGGGTCTACCAGCACATAGCTTAAGTCGGTGAGCAGTTTGCTGAGCAGGCCGAGCAGGGTAAAAATGTACAGTGTGCCGAGCACCACGGGATAGTCGCGTTTGAGAATAGCTTCATAGGACAACAGGCCGATGCCATCCAGTGAAAACACGGTTTCAATGAGCAACGCGCCAGTGAAAAATAGGGTAATGAACGCGCCAGGAAAGCCAGTGATGAGTGGGATGATGGCGTTGCGAAACACGTGGCGGTAGAGCACGGCGTGTTCTTCCAGCCCCTTGGCGCGGGCGGTGAGTACGTATTGCTTGCGAATTTCTTCGAGAAAGCTGTTTTTGGTGAGCAGCGTCATGACCGCAAAGCCGCCGATCATCATGGCGGTGATGGGCAGTACCATGTGCCAGAGGTAATCGAGGATTTTGGCGGGCCAGGACAGCTCTGTCCAATGGTCGGACACCAGGCCGCGCAAGGGGAATATGTCCCAAAAACTGCCGCCACCAAACAGCACCAGTAGGAAAATCGCCAGCACAAAGCCGGGAATGGAAAAGCCGATGAGAATGATTGTGCTGGTGGCCACGTCAAACGGTGTGCCGTCGCGCACGGCCTTGGCAATGCCCAGCGGGATGCAAATGGCGTAGGTGAGAAAAAATGTCCATGCGCCCAAGCTGATGGAAACGGGCAATTTGGCGCGGATCAATTCCATGACCGATTGGTTGCGCACGTAGCTATCGCCGAGATCAAATACCGCATAGCGTTGCATCATGGTGATAAAGCGTTCGTGCGCAGGCCGGTCAAAGCCGTACAGTGCGCGCAGCTTGGCCAATTGTTGCTCGTCCAGCCCGGCGCTGCCACGGTATAAGCCGCTGGCACCGCCGCTGGCCGCTTCGCCGCTGCCTTGCCCTTGCGATTTAAGTTGGTGCACCACTTGCTCCACCGGGCCGCCAGGCACAAATTGGGTGACCGTAAAGGTGACCAACATGACGCCGAACAGGGTCGGAATCATCAGGGCAAGCCGTTTGAGCAAGTAGGCCAGCATCGGCGTCATGGCAAATTTTTTTCCCTACTTAGCCAAACGGATGGCGTTTGACAATGGTCTGGTTGCGGTCTGGGCCTGTGGAAATCAAATCAATGGGCACTTCCAGCAAGGCTTCGATTTTTTCCAAGTAGGCACAAGCATTGGCAGGCAAATCTTGGTAGTGTTGTACGCCAAGGGTGGATTCGTTCCAGCCGGGCATTTCTAAGTACAACGGTCTACATTCGGCAAATTCTTCCACACCAGCGGGTGGCGCGTGCAGGGTTTGGCCGTTCAGCTCGTAAGCGTGGCAAATTTTTAAGGTTTCCATGCCATCCAGCACGTCCAGTTTGGTAATGCACAAGCCGGTTAAGCTGTTGAGAATACGCGCGCGGCGCAACGCCACGGCGTCGAGCCAGCCGCAGCGGCGCTTGCGACCCGTGGTTGCGCCGAATTCGTGGCCGCGCGCGCCCAGGGTGTCGCCGTCGGCATCGAACAGCTCAGTGGGGAATGGGCCGGCGCCCACGCGCGTGGTGTAGGCTTTGACGATGCCCAGCACGTAGTCCATGTCTTTCGGTCCTACGCCGCTGCCGGTGCAGGCACCGCCTGCGGTGGTGTTGGAAGAAGTGACAAAGGGGTACGTGCCTTGGTCGATGTCAAGCAAGGTGCCTTGCGCGCCTTCAAACAGGACGTTGCGGCCTTCTTGGCGGTAGCGCGCCAGCAGTTCTACCGTGTCGGTGATCAGCGGCGCAAGAATTTCGCCTTGCGCCAGGGTTTCGTCGCGCACTTGGGCGTAATCCACTGGGTTGGCCTTGAAGTAGTGTTGTAGCACGAAGTTGTGGTATTCCAAAATTTCAGCCAGTTTATCCGCAAAGCGTTGCGGATGCAGCAAGTCGCCAGCACGCAGGCCACGACGGGCGACTTTGTCTTCATACGCAGGCCCGATACCGCGCCCGGTGGTGCCAATTTTGGCCGCGCCGCGCGCGGCTTCGCGGGCATGATCCAACGCGATGTGGCAGGGTAAAATCAACGCGGCAGAGGCGCTGATGGTCAGGCGTTCGCGCACTGGCACGCCGCGTTCTTCCAGCATGTTGATTTCGTCTAGCAGCGCGCTGGGAGAGACTACCAGGCCGTTGCCAATGATACACAGGACATTGGCGCGCAACACGCCAGAGGGGATGAGGTGCAAAATGGTTTGTTTGCCGTCGATCACTAAAGTGTGCCCGGCATTGTGGCCGCCTTGAAAGCGTGCCACCGCATGTGCCCGATCCGTCAATAAATCAACAACTTTGCCTTTTCCTTCATCGCCCCATTGAGCGCCAATGACCACAACGTTTTTGCCCATGACTTATGTGATTCCTTAAACATTTGCAGAAATATAGACGTGACGCGGACAGGACTGCGCCCGCCCGCCTATGTGAAGCGCAGGTGGCTTACATGCCAGCCGCTGGTGCGTTTTGCGGTACGCGGTTGGGATCCACGGAAATTTTGATTTCTACGCGGCGATTTTGCGCCTTGCCATCCGGCGTGGCATTGGAAGAAACCGGGCGCGCTTCGCCATAGCCTAGCGAGCTTAGGCTGGCGATGTTCAAATTTTTCGCGCGCAGGTAATTTTCAATCGAGGCTGCACGGCGCTCAGACAGTTGTTGATTATAAGCATCGGAGCCGTCGCTGTCGGTATGGCCTTCCAGTAACACGATATTTTCTGGGTAGCCCATAAACACCGACGCCAATTGATCCAGTTTCATGGCTTCGGACGGTTTGATCACGGACTTGTCTACATCAAATAAAATGCGCAAGGTGGCTTCGATTCTTTGCTTTTCCTGGTCATAATTCACTGATTCCACGCCCTTGACTTGTTCCAATTGCTCTTTTTGGCGATTCATGCGGTAGCCAATCACGGCACCCAGCGTGCCGCCGACTGCTGCGCCAATGGCCGCGCCAGTGCCTTTTTTGCCGCCTGTTTTATCGCCAATCAGGCCGCCGGCAATGCCGCCCACTATCGTGCCCACTGCGCCGCCTTCCAGCGCGCCTTTTTGTTCCGGGGATACGGCGCAGCCGCTTATGGCCAAGGCCAGCGCTAGGGTTAATGCGGCTTGCCGCGTTGAGGTTTGCTTTACGTTCATGCGTTCAATCTCCTGCGTGAATAAATGATGTGAGTTCGTCGCTGGCGCGCGGGTTGGCGAGGGCTAGGTTGTAGCGCTTC
>DYPE01000035.1:5479-23251 GCA_020720085.1 Dichelobacter nodosus
CAGCTTCTAAGGGGAATATTGTAGCCTTTTTTGCCACTGTGGAATAACCATAACACGATTTGGCGCGTTTTATAGCAGTTTATCCAGCCAGTCGCGGATGGCGCGCAGTTGGATTTCTTCTGCCATGCCACGGATTTTGGCGGCAAAATTGATACATTCCGGGTGGCTTGCCTCAATATTTTTGGTTTCCTCAATAATGGCTTGCACATCGCCCATTTGCAGCAATTCGCGCAGGTCGCGCAAGATTGGCGCGGGCGGGATAAGCATGTCTTGCATGTCTTCTTGCGCTTTATCACCTGGTGTGTCGGCATCTGTTTCGATGTCGTAATACCATTCCACGCCCAGGTGGTAGGCGATTTTGTCGGTTAATTCGTCGAATTTCACTGGCTTGGCAATAAAATCATTGCAGCCAGCTTGGAAAGCGTTGTCACGGTCTTGCTCGTACACGCTGGCCGAGGCGGCAATGATGCGGGTATGCGCCAGTTCGGGGTAGGTGCGCATACGGCGGGTGGTTTGTAGGCCATCCAGGCCAGGCATAAAAATATCCATCAATACCAAATCGGGCGGATTGGCCAAGGCGCGTTGTATGGCTTGCGTGCCGTCTTCTGCTTCGTAAATATGAAAGCCCAAGCCGGATAGTTTTTGTATCAGCACAATGCGGTTGACTTGTTGGTCGTCTACGATCAGCACTTTTTTGGCTTCGCCCTTGAGCGCGATGATATTTTTTTTGCGGTTGGGCGCAGCCTGCGGTTGCGCGCCGCTGTGATTGATGACTGGCATGAGCAAGTCAAACCAAAAATGGCTGCCCTGGCCGAGTTTGCTGGTAAAGCGCAATTGGCCGCCCATCATGCTGACAAATTTTTTGCTGATGGCCAGCCCCAGGCCCGTGCCTTTGCTTTTTTGGCGCGCATCGCCAGCTTGTTGAAATGGCTGAAAAATGACTTCTTGGTCTTGGCTAGAAATACCCGGCCCGGTGTCGCGCACCGCAAAGCGGATGAGCGCGCTGTCTGCACTGGCTTGCGCTTCTGCCACCAAATCCACGGAAAAATTCACTTCGCCCGCTTCGGTAAATTTGACCGCATTGCCCACCAAGTTGACCAGCACTTGGCGCAGGCGGGTGGGATCGCCACACACCACGCTGGGTAGTTTGAGTGAGAACACAGGATAAAAATCAATGCCTTTGCGTTCAGCATTGATACGAATGATTTCCGCCACGCCTTGTAGGAATTCTGGCAGGTGGATTTCCTCCAGGTGTAATTCCATTTTGCCGGCTTCAATTTTGGATAAATCAAGGATATCGTTGATTAAAGTCAGCAAATGTTCGCCGGATTGATGAATGGTTTTAATCGCGTCACGTTGGTGGCGGGTGAGGCTCTGGTCGCGTTGCAGCATTTGCGCAAATCCCAGAATGCCGTTGAGCGGCGTGCGGATTTCATGGCTCATGTTGGCAAGAAATTGGCTCTTAGCGCGGTTGGCGCGCTCGGCCTGCTCTTTGGCCTGCGCCAGCGAGTCTTCATAGCGCTCGCGCTCCAGCTCAGCGGCGGCGCGGCTGGCGAAAATGCTCAATACCGAATGGCTGCGCGCGGAGTCCGGTAAATGCCGATCATCCATGATCGCCAGCGTGCCCAGCACACTGCCATGCATATTGCGCAATGGCACAGCGTAGTAATGCGTAACGCCCAATTGCGTGAGCAACTCATCGTCTAAAAATAAGCGCCAACCGGTTTTAAGGTTGGGCGCTTCGCCATTCGCTTCGGTCGGGACTGGCAACGTGAAACAAAAATCACCCGTGCCTTGTTCGTTGTCCCACAGCGCCAGAGTGCGCAGGTTGCGGAAATCCGGCGGCACCAGTTCGGCCACCATGGCGAAACGCACGCGCAATGCCTTGGTTAAATGCAGCACCAATTCGCGGAAGAAATCCGCGCCAGTATTGGTGGTGCCTTCCACTAAATTTTGGAACGCATCTTCGGTTTGTTTGCGCTCGGTGATGTCGCTAAACACAATCACCGCGCCGTGCACTTCACCATTTTCGTCGTGTAGCGGCGTGGTGGTGTAACTGACTGGGAACGAAGTGCCGTCCTTGCGCCAATACACTTCATCATGCACCACTTGCACATTGCCGGTGGTCAGGCTGTGATGCACTGGACATTCGTTCTTGGGGTAGTGCGAGCCATCGGCGTGCGCATAATGAATGATGCTGTGCTGTTCTGTGCCCATCAAGTCCAGCGCGCTCCAGCCCAGCATCGCTTCGCCCGCTTTATTCAAAAATTGCACATGGCCCTGGTTGTCTAACCCAAAAATGCCTTCGCCTGCTGAATCCAAAATCAGTTGGAATTGACGATTCAGCTCAGCGTGTTCTTTCTCGGCACGGCGGCGCTCGCGGATTTCCATTTGCAATTGGTAGTTGGCTTTGAGCAATTCGGCAGTGCTCAAATTGATGCGAGTTTCCAATTCCGCCGCGTGGCAATGCACTTGTTCGCATAAACGGATTTGATCCAGCACCACGCCCAGTAAATCCGTAAACGATTGCAGCACATCCAGCCGTTCTTGGTTAAAATAGCCGCCATGTGCGCTGTAAACGTTCAATACCCCCAGCACATTGCGCTTAAACACCAGTGGCAACGCGGCCATGCTGCGACAGCCGCTCACCCATTTTTCAGCAATCACCGGATCGCGCACGGCAGTGATAATTTTCTTAGCGCAATACGCTTGCATCAGCGGGCTGTCCACGCTAAACGGCAGGTTTTGCAATGCCGCCAACGGCACACCGCAAGCCGATTGCGGACGCAACCCAGGCACACTTTCTTCCCCGCTTTCATCCAATGCCAGCCAAACAGCTTGTAACTCAAAGCGTTGCAGTGTCCACTCCGTCACCGTGGCGATGAATTGGCGCATCCCCATTTGGCCGATGAATACCTGCGAGGCTTCATACAGCACGCTTAGCTTGCGGCTAACCGCGCCATTGGCCAGGCGCCGCCCAGATAACTCACTAAATACTAAGACATACCCCGCCAATCCGCCGCCATCTGAAGTCATCTCAGTGATGGACATTTGCTGAAAATATAATTCGCCATTTTCGCGGCGCGATTTTAATTGGCCCTGCCAATAGCCTCGCGCACGAATTTCTTCGCGCAGGTGGCGGAAAAATTCGGGAATGTACAAGCCCAATTCGCCCTGCCATTCAAACCAATCACGACAGAGCACCCCCCCTGCCGGAAACCCGGAAATCTGGGAAAACGCTTGGTTGACATGGTTAATGTGCCAGTGTTCGTCCGTAACCATGATGGCTTCGGAAATATTTTCCAGCACATGGGAGAATTTACGGTTGGATTCCTCCGCGTCTTGTAAATGGGGTTTCAAAATGTTGTGCTTGGCATTTTGCGTACTCACTTCGCCGCCTTCCAACACACGCAGCAGCTCCTTGCTTAGCGCGGGATGGATCAGTCTAGGCTGGTGCTCGCCCATCACAGCGTCCACTTCACCGCTGCGGATGGCGCGAATAATTTCTTCTTGTTCGTGCAAGCGCTGTGTCCATTCCGGCTCATGCCCTTCGTTTTGGCACAACAGTGTATTCAGACGCGATTCGTCTAATGCCAAGCCACACAGACGCACGATGGGCGCAGGCTGCGTGCGCAACACCGTGGGCACCACTACCACGCCATAGCTACGGGCGCGATGGAATTCGCGGATAATGTCAATGACCTCTAAGTCATAATTTTGTGTCGCATGCACGTTTAGAAATTCATTGAGTTGGCGCGCAGCTTGTTGCGAATGTGGCGATTCGCCAGCCGTAAACAGCAAAATTTTTAATGGACAAAGGGATTGGGTGGCTTTCGTGATCATGAAATTACCGAGTAGAAAACGTGGTTTTCACAGCGAAACACAACGCGCGGCCTGCATTTTTGCTAGGATGAGAAATTCATTGCCATCTCCAGTTGCGCAAGCAACATGGTGATAGGGTATGCAAACGATAGCCCAGCTTACACGATGTCGCAATATTTTCAGTAATTCTCTATTCAACATCCTGTTATTATAGCGGTTAATAAAAATGATTTATCAACCGCCTAGCATTTTTAATATCCCAGACGACATTGGGTGGCTTTTTCGTCCCCCTCTGCGGCGCGCACGGTGTTACAATCGCCACCCAAACCAGGGGCGAGCGCTTTGGGTGTGCGCTGTCCACCGCCATCCGCGCTGTTTAGGAGCCAACTTGTCATGAAATTACTGATTGTCAGCGGCCTGTCCGGGGCTGGAAAAACCGTTGCGTTGCATAGTTTGGAAGATTTAGGCGCCTATTGCATTGATAATTTGCCCGTGCAATGGTTGCCTTCGCTGGCGCAACATGCCAGCGAGTGGGATCATAGCCAACACACTTGCTTGGCCATCGGTGTGGATGCCCGTAATTTGGGCGGCAATGGCGACCAAGGCATGGAAGCGCGCGCCATGCTCGACGCCATACGCACTACCGAAATTCCCTATGAAATTTTATATTTAGAAGCCAGCGACGAGGTACTCATCCATCGTTTTAGCGAAACGCGCCGTAAGCATCCTCTGGCCAGGTTAGATTGCCCCTTGCGCGAAGCCATTGCGCGCGACCGTAAATTGTTGGAACCTGTGGCTGAATTGGCTGATTTGCGCATTGATACCAGCCACTTGCATATCCATCAACTGCATGAGCGCATCCGCGTTCAGGTCAACCTGGCGGCCCATGGCAAATTAACCCTATTTTTCCAATCCTTTGGATTTAAGCACGGCCTGCCGCAAGAGGCGGATTTTGTATTTGACGTGCGCTGCTTGCCCAATCCCTACTGGGAACTGGAACTGCGCGCACAAACCGGCAAGGATGCGGCGGTCGCTCAGTTTCTTGGCAATCAACCCAGTGTGCATGATATGATAAAACAAATTCTAGATTTTTTAGATAGTTGGGTGCCGCGTTTTGAAGCAGATCACCGGCGCTATTTAACTGTAGCTTTTGGGTGCACTGGCGGACGTCATCGCTCCGTGTTTGTTGCCGAACAAGTTGCCGCCCGTTTTCGCGCGCACTACGATACGGTATCACTTCACCACCGGGAACTGGTATGAGCGTGGGGATTTTGCTGGTCACGCACGCCAATATTGGCCACAGCATGTTAGAAGCCGCGCGCATGATTCTAGGCGGCAAATTGCCCACCACCGTGCGCAGCCTAGCCATAGACGCGCTCATGCAGCCGGAAATCATTTGCACGCAAATTACCGCAGCGTGCCAACAGCTTGCGCAAGAGCATGGCAGCGTATTGATTCTTACCGACGTATACGGTGCTACCCCGTCCAAATTCGCCTGCGCCATGAGTATTGATTATCCCTCCATAACAGTGTCTGGCATCAGCCTGCCCATGCTGTTAAAAGTCATCAATTACGCGCCGCAGTTAGAACTAGATGCGCTGGCGCAAAAGGCCGTGGATGGCGGACATCAGGGAATTAAAATGACTGGGCAAACTGAAACAAACTAAGAAGCTGTTGGTAAAATCGACAAACCGCGCACTTCGACAGAGCTTCAGTGAGCGGCTTGGCGATTTTACCAACAGCTTCTTAGAGACGATTTTTTTTCAAAAAATAACCATTCACGGGTCTTTTGGCGTGGCTTTCGCGCCGTGCAGACGAGTATTTTTTTCTGGCAACCGTTTTATTTACAGCCTACCCGAATTTTGTGACAGGTGCTAAAAAGCAGATGTATTTTTTTGCAGAAGGCAGGCATTCGCAGCGGGGGGATTTCACCACTTCATGAACGGCGGGGCACGGAATGGATGTTGAAAAAACCAGTCTTTTGCTCCGGCAAATAAAAACTTATGAAAGCCCGTATTGGGAATCTCCGCCTTCAGCCGCGCAATGTATGATGGCGATAGGCCAAACTTAAAAAAGCCCAGTGAAAAATCGACTAAATCCGCCTTTCTGAACAACTCAACCAGCGGGTATGTCGGATCGCGGTAGGGTCTCACTTTATGGTGCATGTCGATCATCAAGCTAATTTCCTCCGCCCAACTGGCAAGGCCGTTGTCAGCAAGCCACTTTTGCGCTTGCACAATGGAGGGCGGCAGGTAGTCCACCGTATGATCCGACCATAAACCAATATCATGGAACGCGGCAGCAATTGCCAACTTGTCCGTTTCTTCCTCGGAACACGGCTTGAGCGCAAGGCAACAGTTGAACATGCGGTAAACATGGCCGCGATAGCCAGGGTAGGTTGCGCCGATTTGCTCTTGCCATAGGCCAAGAATTTGTTCGATGCGGGGATGATGCTGGATAATTTCTGTCATATGCCTCCCTGTGGAAATGTGCCTCTAGCGCACCCCACGTAAGTAAATAAAATATTATGCAGTCAATGACTTGACAGTATATTCGGGGCGCCGTCAATGCGTCAGTCCTATTATCAATCCAGTTCCCAACGCAGATTCAGCCAAAGACTCCGCCCTTCCGCCGGCATCAACGAGTTGCGGAAACCCAGGCTGCGCGCCGATGGATCGTCGCCGGAGTCGGCCTGCTCGCCGCCGGGGTAGTAATATTCAGTATCCAGCAGATTTTTCACCGTGAAACGTACATCGAACGGCTTGCGGGCGTAGCCCAGGGTCAGATTGAGCACGGTGAACGCCTCGGCCTCGCGTCCTTCAGCGCGTAGCGGGTTACGCGAGTATAGCGTGCGCGGGCTGACGTAGTTGGCGCGTAGATTCACGTGCCAATGGCTATCCAGTGGCACATCCAGGCCGAAGTTGATCTTGTGCGGTGCGATGTCACCCAAGTCGGATTCCTGATCCAGCCAGGCGCTTTCGCTTTGGTCGTAAGTCAAACTGCTGCGCGCTTGGGTGTAGGTGTAATAAAAATAACCGCTTAAATCGGGTGCGCTGGGGATAAAATTGGGGTAGCTGAAGCGCCCCCGGTACTCCAGGCCCAAGATGTCGCGGCTGCCAGCATTTTCGGCGGTTTCTTTGACCACATCGCGGTAGCGTGCGGTGAACAACGATACGTCGTGTAGCCAGTTCTGCTGTTGGTGCATCACGATGAATTCTAGATTTTCGGCCTTTTCTGGGCGCAAATCTGGATTGCCCAGGCGGCCAATCCAGCCGCCCCACAGCATAATCGGCGAGGGTTCTTGGAAGGCGCGCCCATACAATAATTTCAGTGTGGTGTGTGGCGACCAACGGTAAATCGCGGACATGCGCGGGTTGAACGTGCCGCCATAGCGGCTGTTGCGGTCGTAGCGCGCGCCGCCCAACCAACTCCAATCGCCGTGCTGCCACATGGCTTGCAAATATGCGCCCCAATCGCGGGTGTGGGCCAAATTGTCGGTTGGCATATTTTCTAAGGTGCCGGGCGCGATGATGGCGTGTGGATCCGTGCTGTGGAATATCCCAGCGCCTTTGTCATGCGGGCCGTTGCCGCTGTCGCCCGACGAGCATAGCGTGCCACTCCAATAGGAACATAAATCAAAGGCTTTAGTTAATTCCTTCGCTTCGTATTTTAGGCCGCCAGTTAGACGCAGCGTGTCGGACAGATGGTAATCATAATCCTGCTTGAACAGCCAACTGTGGCTTTGCGAGTTCCAATCGGAAATGCTGAGGTAAGAATACGCTTCTTGGCCTGCGTTCCAGTCGGGAATCGCTTCCACCCAATTGCCCGATAAGCCGTTTTCGTGGTAGAGAATTTGGCTTTTCACTGCCAACTTGGGCGTGGCCTGATAATCGTGCTGGACATAATATTGGCGTGCGCTGTGTATCCAGTAAGCATTGGGCTGCACGTGGTCGGCGGTGTAATACGGGCCATACGCCTCGCGTGTGTCCCAGGCAATCACGCCGAAAGTAACATCGCGGAAACTCGCCTCGCCGAGAATGCCCCAATCCTCGGTTGGATCGGAATACTCGCCGTATTTTACCTTTTTGTGATCCAAATCCAGTACCGCACCCCAGGTGTCGCGGTTGTTCAATTGTTCGGCAGTCAAAAATGGCCATGGCGCGAGATTGTCCAGGCCCGCTTCGTCGCTACTGAACAGCTTGCCGGACAGGCTGTAGCGCCAGTCGCCGTGGCGGCCTTGCACGCTCGCCTCGCCGCCGCGCGCGTGGTAACTGCCCAGTTGCAGGCTGGCGTTGGCGCGGACTTCGTTGTCCTTCAGCGTGCCGCCGTCCTCGGTGATCACGTTGATAATACCAAGAAAAGCGTTCGGCCCATACACGGCGCTGGTAGGGCCGTACAGCACTTCTACCCGTTTAATCGTGCTCAGCGGATATTGCCGCGAAATTTGCGCGGCATGGCTCCACAGGTGATTATCCACCACGCCGTTGATCATCAGTAGAGTGCGCTGCATGAACGGTGTGCGGTAGCCGCGCTGATAGGCCACCAGGTGTTGCGGGCCGCCCATTTGCATGGCGTCAAAGCCTGGCAGGTCGGCGAATAATTCGTCCAAGCTTAAGTAGCCCCGGCGGCGAATGTCTTCGGCACTCACCACCACCATCGCGGCGGGCGCGTCGCGCAAGCTTTGCTCAATGCCAGAAGCGGCTTCCACTGGAATTTCGAGCAATTGCGTGAAATCCATGGCCAGTAGATTGTCTAAAACCTGTTTTTGACCAGGTTCCGCTGCGATGGAGCCTGCTGTGTACGCCAGAGTGACGATAAGGGCAACAGAGTGCACGATGCAATTTCTCATGTATTTTCCTTAAAAAATAATTGGATATAATAAATCGTAAGTTTGGAGGATTATGCCATAAAATGTGTGACTGCTGCCAGCACAGCCTCGGCGCGCAGTGCGTCCAAACAACGGCTGTGGCTGTCACGGTGGCGCTCGCAGCCTTCCGCTTGGCAGGGCACGCATTCACCCGCGCCTTGCACCAGCGCCACGTTATGGCAAATTTGCAGTTCAGCGTGGCGCGCAAACGGATTCTCGGCTTGCGCATAGCCTTGTGGCCACGGTGACCACAGGCGCGGATCCGTGGGGCCGTACAAAGCAATGGTGGGAATGCCAACGGCAGCGGCCAGATGGGTGATGGAAGTATCTGGGCCAATATATAAGCGCGCACGCCGCAACATTTCAGCCAATTCAGCTAAACTCAGTCCAATAGCAGCTATTGTGCCCGCTGGCATGAGCGGCAGGAGTTGTGCTAAATAGGTTTGATCTTCGCGCCCTGGGCCGCTGCTGATCACTACACGCAACCCTATGCGGTGCAAGTGGTTTGCGAGTGTTTGCCAGCCGTTGGCGTGCCAGCGTTTGTAGCGCCGCAACGGCGGCGGGTGCAAAACCGCGAATGATTCATTTTGCCATGCAAACGGCAATAACGCGGAAATGCGTTGGGTGGCGCGGGTCGCTGGCGCAACCAATTCATAACAGCGCGGCACGCCCAGCGCATCGGCCAATTGCAAATTTTGTAGCACGATATGCGTGTGTGCAGTTGCAACCACTGGCTGTTGGCAAATCCAATGTTTCCACAGGAATTGCCAATCGCGCGGCGGTAGCGTGCAGGCACGACAACGGCCAGCGGCCAGCGCCAGCAGCAACGGTCGGTCGCCAGACTGGGTGGACACCGCCCAATCATAGCCGCGCGCGATTTGCCACAACAGGCCCAAAAATTCGCGCACCGGGCTATGTTCGCGCAAGGTAATCACTTGATTGATGTCAGGATTAGCACTGAACATGCCGTCGCGTCCCGCAAAGGTGAGCACGTCGATCCGCGCCTGCGGATGCGCACGGCGCAGCGAACGCACCAACGGCGTGATAAGCAGCGCGTCGCCCAATTGGCGTAGGGTAATCACTAACAGGCTATGTGTAGAATACGGCATGAGTAACGCTCTGGCCGCGTAGCTAGCGGTGGTAGACCACTTGCCCGGCAGTATCCGTGTGGGCGGGGTCGAAGCGCCAAGGCGGCGAATCGGTATACCAACCTTGTGGGCTGGTGTAGCGCACGATAAAGCGCGTGGGCCGCAAAAACACAAAAGGGAAATGCGCTTCGCGGTAAAAATCCAGCGTGCGTACCTGGATGGTATCACTGTCGTCCGCCAACACAAAAATGGTATAGCGCCCTTCGGAATATGGGCCAAATGCCCAATGAAACACGCGCCCGCGCGCAGTAATGCGCAGGGTTAGCGGTTGTTGCGGCTGGGCTTGGCAAGGCGGGGGCGTGAATGGCTCGCGCTGCCAAACGCCATCCGCAAACCGTGTGGTTTGCGTTGGCGTGGGGCCAGACAGGCAAGCATCATAAAACGCCAGCGGCCCAGGTGGCTGGTGCAGAAATTCTTCCCGTAGCGCCATTAAACTCCACAAATGAAAAGACACGCCCAGCGGATCCAACACCAAAGTGTCTTGACCTTGGCCATACAGCAGTAATTCGCCTTCGGCGCGGTAACGCGGGAACAACGCGCGCTCTTGCCACACCGGGCTGGCGTGCAAAGCATACGCCATAGCAGCCAACAACATGGCCATGGCGGCCAATCCTACCCTTTTCCAACCCAGGACGTGGCTGGACAGGCAAGCGTGCATGGCCCAGGCAATGGCAAGGCACAATAACCACACCAGCATCAGCAAATAGCGCGGCGTGGGCGTGGCGCGCAAAATAGGCAGCACCGGCAAAATGGGTGCAATTGCCAGTCCCAGCCACACCAACGCGGTCATCGCGCGCGGACTTTGCCATTTTTTACCCTGGCTAGCAACCGCACCGGCTGCTGCCAGCAGCAATCCTGCCAGCCCAAGCACCAGCGCGCTGGCCGCGAGTAGGTTCGTGGGGGGCACGAGCGTGGTGGTCAGCACAGCGGGGAGTTGGCCTATATCGGCCCAGCGTAATGGCGGCGCGGCAGCACCATAGGCATTGGCGGCCTGACCGTGCAACATGGCCAGCCGCCAGGCCGTGTATAGGGTTGCTGCCAAGGCGAATGGCAGCCAGTAGCGCACACTTTCCGCCGGATTGGTCAGTGTGGCCCATGGCCGCCGGATGCCGCGCCAGCCGCTTGCCAACGGCGATCCACCCGCGTTTGGCATGAACAATAGCGCCAACACCAACGGCACATAGATTTCCTTGGCCAAGCAAGCGCCAAAATACGCCAATGCCCCCCACAGTGCGGGCCAGCCGCGTTGTTGTTCACAAGCGAGATGAAAGCCCAAGAACCCCACCAACATGAGGCCCATGCCTTCGAGATAATGGCGCAGTGACAAGGTTTGCGCCAAATCGGCCAGCGGCGGCGACAGTACCAATGCGCTCAACGCCAATGCAACGGCCCAAGGGTGCCAAAAACGCGCCAATACGGCATAAGCCAGCGCGATGACCACAATCAAGGAAGTTAAATGGTGGGCAAAATGCCCCCACGGTTGCAAGCCAAATAGGTAGAAATCTACGCCATTGCTCAGCAACGTCCAGGGCGCGAAATTGACACTGGAAAAATTCAGCCATACTGCGGGTTGGAAAAAATGCGGCACAATGCCGTATTGGTTTACCTGGCGGAAAATATACAAATCATCAAAATGAAACCAGCCGGTAACGAGCAACGGCCCATGTAGCGCGAGCAAGACCGTTACCGGCAACGCCGCTGGAATGGCGACATACAAACGAAAAAATCCAAACCTCGGCTTGGGAGTAAAAATTCTACGCCCCATCCGAGGGTTGGATTCCTTATTGATGGCCGTCAACTGCCTTAAAACTGCATGGTCCAGCCGATTTCAATTTCCCATTGATCCATTTGCAAATGGCCGGTTTGCGGGCCGGTATTGGGGTTGGTACCATACACAGTTTCATTGGGCGCATACGTGAATGCGGCATTCAATTCGCGGTTGGGGCCGAATTTTTTGCCAAAGCCAAAAGTAAAATGTTTGGTAACCACCGCTGGAGCCAGGGTATTGAACAGGGATTGCGTCGCGGTGATGGGTTGGGAAGCCTTGCTAAAGCCCGCACGGAATGTCCATTCTGGGTTATATTCCCATTGCACCCCGAATTTGAACACATCCACATCATCCCAGCCAAAGCCCAAGCCATCGTCTGTGCCCAACCCTTTGCCCATGAGTGCGGGCGAGAAGACTAAATCTGCGCGGTTATGCACGGCTTTAACGTCGGAAAATAGAATTTTTTGATAATTAAAGGCGAAGGTAAGCTCTGGACGGATTTTATAGGAAAATCCCAAATCTAGGTTGGGCGGTATGTCAAAATCCCCTTCTTCCGCAAACAAGCCCTTATATTCCTCGAATTTGCTCATCCACAAACGGGTTTGATAGGAAGCGCCGATTTTAAGTTCCGGCGTAGCCTGCCATAACCAGCCTGCACGCAGACCGCCGCCATAGGCGTAATCTGTGCCATTATTGGTGAGTTTATCTGGATGTTTGGAAAAAGGCTTAAACGGCTCCAAGCCATAGGCTTCAAAGGCTTGTAGCGCAAGGATAGGGGTAATGCCCACCGAGTGCCCGCCGTCAAGTTTGCGCGCATAGGTGACGCCAACGAACATCTGCTTCAAATCCACGCCCGCTGGCGCGCTGGCCTGAAATGGCCCCATGCCAAAATTGCGGAACACTGCATTATTATATTCGGTGTTCATGCCGCCATTTGCGCCTACCGTTATGCCTAGAGAAGAATTTTCATCCAATACACGGTTGTAGCCAAAATAAGGGATTAAGAATAATTCGTTATCGCTCTCATATTCCCCAGGCGGAATAGAAGCGAAGGGCGGGGTTTGGGCATTGTTATCCGCAGTAAAACCGCGATGGGGTGAAAATAACGCAGCGCCGAACTCCATGCGGTTGCCCACCAATGCCATAGAAGCTGGGTTGCTGGCAGCACACATGCTGCCAAACGACATGGCTACGCAAGCACCCGCCATGGATTTGGATTTAGGGCCATAGCCATGGGTCCAATAGCCATTGGTGGCATGGGCGGGCATGACAAGCGTAGTGGCCAGCAAAAGGCCAAGACTAGGTTTAAGCAGGTTGCGCCCCAATTTTGACGTAGCCTTTTTATTTTTATCATTATTTTTATCAAATTTCATTACTGTCCCCCTTATAGTGCATTGTGGCAAGTAGTTATGCTATAACTCCCACAATAGTGTCAATGGCAAATGGTTATATATTTTTCTCAATTTTCTTAAAATTAACTTTATTATAATTTAATAAAATCAATTAAAAATGGTGGAGGCGGCGGGAATCGAACCCGCGTCCGCAAGTCCTCCGCCTTTGGGACTACATGCTTAGCCGCATCATTAAGATTTGACTGACAGCAACCCGATGGGCGGGGCGCACTGGCAGCGAGCCTGATGGTAAATTTAGCCGCTCCGCCTCAGGCGAGCTTTGCAGCGAGCTTGTGAGATATGACCCCTGAAATCCAAGCGCACAAGCACGGACTTGGCCAGAGGGCACCCTACTGGGGTTTAAGCAGCGAGTGCGTAGTTGTCGTCGTTGGCAACTAAAGTTTTGCAGCGTGTTTAACGAGGTCACCGCGCCTCGGCATGCCCCTTAGGATTTGCAACCCGCGTCGAAGCCAATGTCGCCCCCTTTGGAATTTTTTATTATACAATTTATTGTGCCTTTGGGTAGGATTTATTTCAGCCAGCCGCCCAATGCAACGCCCGTGTTCCGGGTAACGCCAGTGTTCCTGGCCACAGGTCAAGGACTGCCAGTCCTTTGAGGGCTGGTAGTCCTGAAACGGTCAATCCTGCCCCATTTCCGCCAACACGCAACGCAATATGCCGTAATCGTAAGTCCCACCCAGCGCCTCGTATAAAGGCTTGATCCGCGCTTTTTCATTTTCCGGCAAAAATGCCCAGGCGGTTTGGATAATTTTAATATCTTCCGTGCTGATTTCCTTGATTTCTGCCAGGCGCACCTTGCCCTGCTCAATGGCTTTTGCCAGATGCTCGTAAATCGTGCCAGGCTTGAATTCCCGTTGCGCTGCGATGTTTTCTATACTTTGCCCCTGGCGCAAAGCGGTCAGCGTCGTTTCCACCGTGTCGCTGACTTCCCGCGTTGCGCGTACCGGCTCAGGCGGCGGCGGTTTGGGCGCGTAATCGTGTTCTACGGTATGCGCTTCAATCAATTCCACAAACACTTTGCCATAACGCGCCAGCTTGTTCTGCCCGACCCCAGAAATCCTGGAAAAATCCTCTAGCGTACAAGGGCAATACACCACCATTTCGGCCAGGCTGCTGTCGTGGAAGATCATAAAAGGCGCAAGATTCTCGGATTCTGACAACTCCCGCCGCTTTTCGCGCAATTTATCCCACAGCAATTTGTCCGGCCCGTCGAATTGGTCTTGCACATGCGCCAGTCGGCTGCCTGTTTTCGCTACGGGTTTGCGCGCCACTTCGCGCAGATACACCGCTTCCTCGCCACGCAACACGGGCCGCGCTTTATCAGTCAAAAACAACCCGCCAAAGCCCTGTACATCTACTTCCGCCAGGCCGCGCGCCACAGCCTGGCGGAACACGCCGCGCCAGGCGTCCTGCGACAATTCCTTGCCGATGCCGAACACGCTTAACTGATGATGCCGCGCCTGCACCACTTTGTCGGTGGCCTTGCCCAACAATACATCGGCCAGATGCAGCACCCCATAACGCTGACCAGTGCGGTAAATACACGACAGCGCCTTGCGCACCGCATCGCTGGCATCCCAGGTGCGCGGCGGCTCCAGGCAGTTGTCGCAATTGCCGCACGGCGCGGGCAGAGAATCATTGAAATACGCCAACAACGCCTGACGACGGCAGGACGTGAGTTCGCAATACCCAACCAGCGCATCCAGCTTATGCTGCTCCAGGCGGCGGTGTTGTTCGTCAGCTTCAGAGTTCTCCATCAGCTTGCGCAGCATCACTACGTCTTCCATGCCATAAGCCAGCCAGGCATCCGCAGGTAAGCCATCGCGCCCGGCGCGCCCGGTTTCCTGGTAATAGGCTTCAATGCTCTTGGGCAAATCCAGGTGCGCGACAAAACGCACATCAGGCTTGTCTATGCCCATGCCAAAAGCAATCGTCGCCACAATCACAATGGCGTCTTCGCGCTGAAACCGCTCCTGATGGCGGCGGCGGGTGTCGGCGTCCATGCCGGCGTGATAGGGTAGTGCGCGCCACCCCTGCCCGGAACATGGGCGTTGCTCGCTCAACCAGCGTGCAGTTTCCTCGACGCGCTTGCGCGACAGGCAATACACAATCCCCGCGTCATTCGGATGTTCAGCGTGCAAAAACGCCAGCAACTGCTGGCGCGGATTGTTTTTTTCCACCACCCGGTAACGGATATTGGGCCGGTCGAAGCCGGAAATGAACTGCCGGGCATTTTCCAGTTGCAAGCGGGCAACGATTTCCTGGCGGGTCAACTCGTCAGCCGTGGCGGTCAGGGCAATACGCGGAACATCGGGAAAACGCTGATGCAACACTGAAAGCTGCACATATTCCGGGCGGAAATCATGGCCCCACTGCGACACGCAATGGGCTTCGTCAATGGCAAACAGCGCGACCTGGGTATTATCCAGAAATTCCAGAAAACGCGGAGAAAGCAAACGCTCTGGCGCAACATACAGCAAATCCAGCGTCCCTTCGCGCATTTGCTGAGCCACCCGACGGGTTTCCTCCGCGCTGAGTCCAGAATGAACGCAAGCCGCGCGCACGCCCAACTGAAGCATGGCGCTGACCTGATCATTCATCAGCGCAATCAACGGCGAGACAATAATCCCCACACCAGGCCGCAGCATGGCGGGAATCTGGTAGCACAGCGACTTGCCGCCGCCAGTAGGCATCAGCACCAGCGCGTCGCCGCCCTGGCAGACCTGATCGATCACCGCCTGTTGCTGGCCGCGAAAGCTGTGATAACCGAAAATATTGTTGAGGAGTTGGAGTGGGGACATTAAAACGCGCTTTCCACGCTCTGCGTGGCGTTTTTACTCCGGGACGCAGAACGTCCGGGTGAGGTTCCAACCAGGCACCCCCGGTCGCATTATAACTAATTGATAAAATAGGTTGTATTTTTGCAACTTAGTGTGCACTAATATTCTAATATACATTTAATGTCAATATGTTATGTGATCTCGACCGGGAACGGCTGATGTTCTGCTATTTTGAACACCGCTTCCAGGCTCTCCGCTTCTAAAACCCTTTCACCCCATTGTTCCAGACGTACGGTATCCGTGTTATTCAACTTTTCTTCAACCCATTGCGGCAACTCGCCAAAGGTAACTATTCACTCCCCCACTTTTATGGCACAGTATAGCGCATGAAACTGAATGACCACGACCTCCAGCAACTCGACGCCGACTGGCTGCATAAGCGCAGCCGGGAGGAATTGCTGTACGTGTCAGAAAAGCTGCTGGCAGACCTCAGAGCCTATACGAATTCCAATGCTTTGAAATTACTAAAATTAATTAGCAAGAGTGTTTTTGTAACCCATTGATTGTTCGTAAAAACGCTTATATTGCAACGCAAAAGCTCTTTGTTTTTAAAGGAATATTTATCGTGTAGACTCTCAAAGAAGCGCGGGAGGGGCTGAAGCGGAATTCCACCAACAGTTCCGTACCGCCGGGCAGCCAAACGCTGCGGACTCAGTGCCCGGCATTCGGGTGGTCAACACGCTGCACCGCTACCATGAACGCACCTGCGAATGCGGCCACAACACCCGTTGCAGCCCGCACCGACAAGCGCCAGAGGCGCTGCTGGATGGCATCGAACGAGCGAGTGGCGTCTGGTCGGCCCGGCCTTGATGAGCCTTATCGTGTTTTTAAGCCTGCGGATGCGGCTGTCACGCGCCCGCATTCGTGAATTTCTGCAACTGTGGTTGGGGCTAGAACTTAGCGTCGGCACGATTAATCAGTGTATCCATGAAGCCGGGCGCAGCGTCGCACCGTTGGAAGAGGAGCTGATTGCCGCTGTACTGGCCAGCGACTTGCTGCACGCCGACGAACCCCCTTGGAAAGTCGACGGTAAATTGGGTAATGCCCCGATAAATAGGGTGCCCCTGGAATAGTTGATTGTTTTTATTATTTTTTTATTGCCTGTCACCCTGTGGATTGGGGCACTACCCTTCAAACATTGACTCAGGTAGTCTAACTGATATTGTTCTGGTTGAAGGTTTGAGATTTGGCAAAATCGCTTCCTCAGCATCAGACCAATCAACGTATTCTTTAGAATCGGTATTCTGCCAAAACAGCCGTTCTTCAGCCTCAGTTTTGAATTTGGGAATGTTCTTTTTCATTGTTGATACCGCCTGATTTCACATTCAGTCATATCCCGCGCGGAAATAACTCTGATTTTTTCCTGCTGGACAGTAAAAGCGATAAACAGAAGCCTGTCCATATCTGTTCTGCCAAGTGCGAAATATCTGTTTTCAAAGGTGGAGTGTTTCTTATCTCTGGCAACAATCAGGGTTTATTAAAAAATATCTGCTCACACTCTCCCGTTGAGACATCATGTTTTTCCCAATTTTTGGTCTCATTACCCTGATCCCACTCGAATCCGGTGCAATTTTGGGTAGTGCCCCAATCCACAGGGCGACAGGCAATAAAAAAACAATAAAAACAATTAATTGCTCTATTAACACCCTATTTATCGGGGCATTACCCAATCCTCTCAACTTAGCAACAGTCAATTGATTTATAAAGATATTTATTTCAATCTCCTTGCGTTAAGGGTGCTATGAAGTGGCGACACACCGGTATAGAACCTTGGTGTATCCTGACGGCATGCCTCCGCGATGGGTTCACACAAAAAATAATTAAATAAAAATAAATATATTACGTTAAGTTGAGAGGATTGGGGCATTACCCAATTTTGAAGTAACTGTTTCGGTTTAACCATGCTTTATGTATA
>DYPE01000036.1 GCA_020720085.1 Dichelobacter nodosus
TAATGATTTCAGCCAGTCCGGAAAGGAGACCCTAATGGCGACTATTGAACTGAAGAGCCAGGATTTTGATGCTACCATACAAGACAACGAAATCGTGCTAATTGATTTTTGGGCGCCATGGTGCGGCCCATGCCGCAGCTTTGCTCCTACCTACGAAGCGATGTCTGAAAAATATCCCAGTGTAGTATTCGGCAAAGTAAACACCGAAGTGGAACAAGCATTGGCCGCCAAATTTCAAATCCGCTCCATCCCGACCCTTATGATTTTTCGCCAACAAATTATTATATTCGCCCAACCTGGCGCATTACCGTCGCAAGCCTTGGAAGAAATTATTGGCAAGGCCCAAGAGTTGGATATGGACGCGGTGCGCGCCGAAATCGCAGCAGAAAGTGCCAAAAAAAGCTAGTGGTGTCAAAAAATATATTGAAATTCAGCTACTTGACTTCACTGTAGCGGAAGGGCAAGCAAGCGGGTAAACCGCTTGCTGCCGCCTATGCGCAACAACGCTGGTGCGCTGGGTGTTGCATCCGTTGCATAGGATCGTCGTTTTTCCACTTCAACCAATGAAATTATTCTCATCATGATGGACAATAACTCTGCATTGCTGCCCGCTGCTAAGCCCGCCCGCAGAAAAGGTTTGGGCGCATGGCTAAAAGATAAGGCACCTTATTTTGTAGTATTGTTTATGATGGCGTTCATTGTGGTACTTTTTTTCTTTTGGCGTATTTTCATTATTATCCATACTGGCGAAGCAGGGGTGTTATACCGCCTGCTCACCACAGGCACGGAAATTAACAACATCTATCCAGAACGGTTTCATTTAATTTGGCCGTGGGACACCATGCACATTTACGATGTGCGCGTACAAACCGTGCTACATGAATTTTCTGTATTAACGAACCAAGGCTTGCCCATCACGTTACGCTTAGCAATACGCTTCCGTCCTGAATATGACATGGTGGCTTTGCTGCACAGGGATGTAGGCCCAGAGTATGTCGATAAAATTATTGTTCCACAAATAGAATCTGTATTGCGGCGTAACATAGGTCAGCTCAATCCAGAAGATGTGTATACCAATAAAGAAGGAGTGCTGAATAAAATCATGCGGTTGGCGATTGAAGAAACCAGCCGGAAATATGTGATTGTGGACGATATTATTATTCGCTCAGTAGAGCTGCCGGAATTAGTGCGCGATGCCATTGCGGAAAAATTAGTGGAAGAGCAAGTTCTGCAAAAATATACCTATAGTCTAAAGATTGCCGAAGCCGAGGCAAAACGGCGTGAAATTGAAGCACAAGGAATTAAAAACTATCAAGCTATTATTTCTGAAACGTTATCTGAACCATTGATTAAATGGCAAGCCGTGCAAGCCACGCAAGGTTTGATTGAGTCCAATAATGCCAAGATAGTGATTATTGGCGCGGGGGAGCAAGGCTTGCCTGTGATTCTTGGCAATCAATGGGGAGATGCGCCCGCGCCGCCGCCGCCGACCAGCCCACCAGCAACTCCGCCGCCTGAGACAGATAACGCGGCTGCCGCAGACGTCCCGCAGACAGCGGCTAAGCCGCCCCAGGAACCACCCGTGCAGCCGCTGCAACGCCCAGCCGAGTGATCCACCTTATGTTTTCTTTGCGCACTGCTTTATGGTTATTCCTATATTCTGCGATGTTGATACTGGCGGCATGTTCTCCTTCTGAAGAAGAATCGGCCCGTGCTAGAAGCAGTCTGGCTAAAGTTGAGGATATTTTGGCAGAATGCCGTATGTTTGCACAGCAGTCCGGCATTCGTAATACCATTGAAGATTGTGCTATTTTTTTAGACATAAGCGAAAATTGCTCTATTTTTCCAGAACAAAAGGAAGGCTGTGTCCAATTTATCCGTGATCCTGGATATATGTCGCGTAAGCAAGAATGTGAGAACATTTTGCAGCAAGAAAAAAATTGTGAAGCCCAAGTGGATGAATATACCATAGGTTGGTATGTGCCTTTTCTCAAAAAGTTAGGTGTAAATTGGGAACAAAAAGAATGGTATAAACGTGTGGAACAGATTGCCACGGAAATTCACATCGGCGGATTACTAAAAGATCGCCCGCAAGACGAAGAGGTAAAGCACGGCGTAGAATTCGCAGTGGACGAGATTAACCAACAAGGCGGGGTGCTGGATAGAAAATTAGTATTGCATTGGGAAAAGGTGAAGGATGAATTAAAAAAAGCGCGCAAAATTGCCAACCATTTCCGCGACGATTACCGTATTCGTGCTGTGATTGGTTTCCAAACTTCGGCCATGACCATTCCAGTCAGTGTAATCTATGAAAAAAGTAATATTGTTTATTTCGCCATTTCGGCTACCAATAATAATGTTGTGCGCTATGGAATGCGGTTTATCTTTCGGCAAATTCCTAATAATGACGCATTTTCCAAGGCACTCGTAGAATTTTGCATACAGCAGAATTATAAAACATTAGTCCTCTTGCATGGCACTGACAGTTACAGCGAAGAATTATCTTACGCTTTCCGGGATTATGCGGTTAAACATGGCGTACATGTGATTTACCAGAAAGCCTTTTTCCCACAGCGCGAGGATTTCGTAGAAGTCACTTCAGAAATTAAGGAATTAAAACTGGATGCCATTTTTATCGCCACACTGCACCCCAACACGGCGGCTATATTGGTACGTGACTTACGTGCTATGGGTGTGGACGCCCCGATTATTGGTTCGGAAACCTTGGATTCCGAGAGATTTATTCATGAGGTGGGGGATAAAGGCAAAGGGATAATAGTGCCAACGCCTTATAATCCCTCTTCTCGGCATTTAGAAAATGAAACCTTTGTTAGAGCATTCAAATCCCGTTATGGCCACGCGCCAGGTACGTGGGCAGCACAGGGCTATGATGCTATTCATTTGCTGGCACATGCCATGACCAAGGAAGTTTCTTCTTCCATGCCAGCAAACATTGCCAATGGATTGCGTTACATGGCTCCCATTGCGGGCGCTACGGGCAAGTATGTGTACCAAAAAAGTGGCGAACTTTTTGAAAAAGAAATTTATTTCAAAGAATTGCAAAATAAAGAATTTGTCTTATTCCGTCCGCCCCAAGCCGAGCTAGAACAATTGCCTCCGCCCGAAATTTTGGATGACAAAATTATCATGCGCCCGGAAAAACCCAGCGAAACTGCGCAGTAGCCGTAATGGCAAATTATCGCCAATCGCGCTGCGTTCATTCCTCTGGAATGCCCCGGCGGGGAGTAGGCGCGGGAGCCGGGGTTAGGTTAGCGGCAACGATTTGTGGCGTGATGCGGAACAAGGCAGGATCACGCGCATCCACTTCTACCCGCACCCAATGCACATCCGCGCCACCAAAGGTTTCTACACGGATGAATTGACCTGGCAACCGGCCTTGATCGTCACGCAATGGCATATCCACACGAAACGCATGCGTATCGCCATGCGCCAACGCTACTGGGCGACCAAAGGCCATCACCTCTTGGCGCAATTGCGCGAGCACAGCCGGGTAGGGCGGTACCTCCGAATCTTCTGCCCATAAATTCGCCTGCATAAACAACATAACGCCCACACTGTCCACGGCTTTGGCGTGCGCAAATGCGGCAGACAGCCAAGTTGTGTTGGCTGGGCCGCGCTGGGCATATTCTTCCTGCCGCGCTTGCCAAACTGTGTCGGAATCTTGCGGTTGGCGGCGCAATTCCCCACCCACCAGGTGAATGGCAGCAAAGGTAACGCCACCAAAATCCCAGCGCAGGTTTTCGGGTAATTCCGCCTGGCGTACCAGCGGCAAGGGGTTGTGGCCAAAGCTGTGCCCGCCAATTGTGGCATCGGTCGGATTGGCGAATAAAGAACGCAATTGGTTAAGTCGTTCTATCGGATCAAATCCACCAGCGGACTCGCGGTTGCAATCCATCCATTCATTGTCGCCTGGCGTGTAAAACCAGGGATGACGTGAGCATTGAAATTCATCGCGAATATAGTGCAAGTAGGCATCCGTGCAGGGTTGATCGCCGGCTTTGATGTCGCCTACATGCGCAACAAAGACCAGCGGCTCGGCGCGCATGGCATCCATCAGGCGTTGCCAGGTAATTGTCGGTTCGTGGTAAGGCAGGTCGCCAATCAGGCCAAAGCTAAAAGGCGCATGGGTTTCTTCAGCAACCGCGTTGGGGCTTAGGCACATTAGCAATAGCCATGGCAGCCAACGTGTTGGCTTATAGCGGGTGGGCATGGTTTTTCCTTGGGTTATTGTGGGGTTGCCGCATGGCTGCCCTGCGGTAGCCAGCGTTCCATCATGGCGCGTAATTGATTTAATTTGAATGGTTTTCCCAGATAACCATCCATGCCGGCAGCCAGACAAGCCTCGCTGTCTGCGGGCGCGGTATTGGCAGTTAGCGCAATGATGGTAATGTGCCCGCCTTGAGCTTGCTCCGCGCGGCGGATGGCTTGCGTAGCAGTGAGACCATCCATTACGGGCATGGAACAATCCATTAAAATCAAATGGTAGCGTTGCTTTTGGATTGCCGCCAACACTTCCTGGCCGTTGCCCGCCACATCCGCATCGTACCCTAATAATTTTAGCATATTCAAGGTAATTGCCAGATTCACTTGGTTGTCTTCCGCCACCAGCACTGGTGCGTGGCGATCGGTTATGTGGTTTTCTTCTGCCGTGAGCAAGGTGGTGGGGAGCGGCGGTTGCGGTGCTGCGGGCACAGCATAGGCTTCTTGCCCAGACGCTAAACATAGGGTAAAACGGATTGTCATCGCATTTTCGTTAAAAGGGGCTAGAGCGATGTGCCCGCCCAGGCTTTCCACCATGCGGCGGGTGGCAATCAACACTTCGCACTGGTGCCGTGGCAGCACCTTATTTTCTGATTCTGGCGTATCCGTGCACGGGGTCTGCGTGGTGAGGAACTGGTATAGTCTGGCGTATTGGCTTGCGGACAAACCTTCGCTCCGTGTTTCAATTTCGAAATAAATGAGCTGGCAGCCTGCCAATGGCCGCTCGGGCGTTTCCGGCGTGTTCAGGCGTACTAAAATACGGCCCTTGCGGCTGAACTGGATCATCAACTCCAGCAAATTGGTAATGATTTGGTGCGTAAACGCGGAATCACCATAAAACACGGCGGGCACGATGGGGGATATGGCAGTGACCACTTCCAGACGTTTGTGCTGCGCCGCAGGGAGTTGTTGTTCTGCAATGTCTTCTACCAACGCACGTAAACGGAAGGCATCGCCCAACTTGATTTGACTATTCTCTTTGCTGCCGAGTAGCCATGCGTCCAATTGGCTATAGAGCACTTCGCTAGATTGTTGTAAACACTGAGTAAAAAATTTTTGCCGTTCATCTAACTCCGAAGCCAATAATAATTCCGTCATGCCAATTACATTGCTTAACGAGGTGCGCAATTCGCGCGCCCGCTCCGTAGGCATGGGGGTAGTTTGCAATCCATCTGGCGCGAGGGGAATTTGGGGACGCGCGAGTGGCTCCAACGCGGGGCGAGTTGTGGTGGTACGCTCCATTTGGCGTAACGCGCGCAGAATGTCGCCAATTTCATCATGGCGGCCATGTTCGAGCTGGATATTCAGTGTACCCGCCGCCATTTGGCCGATGAGCTTGGGCAATTGCCGCAATGGGCGGCTGGCCAAGCGCACGGCAAGCCAAGTAATCAATCCGCCCGACAATAAAATGACCACCAGCAACGGCAGCAGTAAGAATAAGCCAGGATACAACGAAGTTTGGCGGGCAGCAGGCAACTTGGGCAGCAAAACCGTAGCGCGCAACGCACCCAGTTCGGTTTGACCGTGTTGAATGGGGATTTCTATGCGCGTGGTGCTGGAGTCGGTTTTCTGGGCAGCGACATTGTGCTCGCTGTCCTCATTTTCGCCATCGGTTTGGCGGGCTGGGCTGGTGTAGGTATATACTTGCGGGGCATCGGGTGATTGCAAAGTATATTCAAGCAACTGTGGGGTTTGCGCAGCCCAAGGTTGCAAGACTTGTTGGTGGATTGATTCCAAATTATGCGCGCCGGTTTGGGCAATTAAGATATCAATGGTTTGCTGGCTATGGTGGCGAAATTGCATTGTATAGGATTTGCGCAGCCAAAATTGGTGGTTTTGATGCGATTCCGCTTCAATATAGCGCAATTGCGACCACATGAGCGCAGCAGCAACTAGGGTGGAAATGGCTATCGCCAGGGTTGCCAGCAAAGAAAATTGAAGGTGGAATCGCACGTTAACCTCTTAGGAATAACCAAGTTTTAATTGGTTTTTTTTGCAAATCCTAGGCCACATCACCGGAAGCGGCCAGCCGCGCTTGCAGGGCACGCAGCGCCTGGCCGCGATGGCTGAGTTGATTTTTGATTTCATGCGGCAATTCCGCCGCACTGGCGTGCTGTCCAGGCACCCAAAACACTGGATCATAACCAAATCCATTGTTTCCCTGCTGGGCTGTCAAAATTTCGCCTTCCCAGGTGCCCTCACAAATAATGGGCGTAGGATCAGCGGCGTGCGCTAAATATACCAGCACACATTGGAAGCGGGCGTTGCGCTGGGGTATGCCTTGCAGTTTATGCAGCAGTAATTGGCAGTTTTGTTCATCACTCGCATTTTCGCCAGCATAGCGGGCTGAGTAAATGCCCGGCTCACCACGCAACGCGTCTACTTCCAGTCCAGAGTCATCTGCAATGGCTGCCAATCCGGTGGCTTGTGCGGCGTGGCGCGCCTTAAGAATGGCATTCTCGACAAAAGTCAAGCCAGTTTCTGCTACGGATGCCAGTTGAAAATCACTCTGCGGCACGATTGTAAAGCCAGCGTAAGCCAGCAATTGATTAAATTCACGCACTTTGCCCAAATTATTGCTTGCCAATACCACTTTTTGCATTGTGTCACGCGCTCCCAAAATTGAAAAAAACCATGCCAGGTTGGGGATTCCCAACGAATGACACCTTTGCTGCGGCCATTGTTATACCACGCAACCGTTTCGCGGGCTACCTTGTGTTGAAATAACCGTTACAATAGGCGCTTGGGTTTTGATGCTCATGATGTACTTCCCAACGAAATTCATTTTTATTGCTCCGCTGACGTGGCAATTGCGGTTTTTGCCAAGGGAGATTGACAATGCGCCTTATTTTCCGCCCAATGCGCGGATTTACTTTATTAGAGGTTTTGGTTGCCCTGGCGATCACCGGCATGGTATTGGGCACGGTGTTTTCATTGTCTGCTGGCAGCAAACGCTTGGCGTTGTCCGCTTCTGCTGATTTGCGCAGCATTGTGGCGTTGCGTTCTGCGATCAATGCCGCGCAAACGCGGCAACAGCCGGATTTTCCTGCGCCAAGCGCATCTGCTGAAAATAGTGCATGGAAATTGCGTTACAATGCCAGCGACCCCTTGGAAAAGCCCGAACGCCAGACGCAGAAAATTCTTTACGTGCTGGAACCGGTGGAAATCCAATTGGAAAACCGGGAGCGCAAGGTGGCACCCATCGCTTGCGTGCGCTGGAAACGGCTGGAAGCAGTGCAGTGACCGTTTTTCATGCGCGCAGGCGGTGGCAGTCCACACAGTATCCTTGTGACTATCAGGAGAACACACCATGAAACCCCTGGCACTGTTATTGTTATTGCCATCGGCCCTAGCCGCCGCGCAAGGGAGCTTGTGCGAAAAAACTGCAAGTACGCCATTAGACCGCGAAGCGTGCGGCGAGCAGCGCTGGCAAGCGTCTGATCAAATGCTCAATCAAGTCTATAAACAAATCATGGCGAACTTGAATGAGCCACAAAAAAATTTGTTGCGCCAGGCGCAACGCGCCTGGCTGGCGTTCCGTGATGGCAATTGCGCATCGCAGGCATCTTATGCCAACAGGGGCGCAATGGACACGGCCACGTTAAAACATTGCTTGGCTACCACCACCGATGCCAGGGCACAGGAGTTGCGCGCGGCCTATTTAGACAGCGAAAAAACCATGAATATTAGCGAAGAAGCCTTGCTGGGCAGTTGGCAAAGCTTGGAAAGCGGCTATGGCGTAGTCATCACTTTCCGTATTCAAAATGGCTTGCGCCATTTTGTCTCAACATTGAACGGGTTAGCGTTTGAGGCTGGCCAATGGCAGTTAAATCAAGGCGTGTTGACCATCTCAGCGGCGGATGGCCATCCTTTGCATATTTACCAACACATTGCCATCGATCAAAACCAACTCTCGCTTAAAGAACAGGATGGCGGGCTAGAGCGTTACCAGCGCGTGCCGGACAGCACGAGCCAATAACGCGACGGTTGGATGCGCGCGCGCCGCGCGCATTCTCTCAATATCCCGCCTGCTGTTCCCGTTCCAAATGAAAATAACTCATATTGTCTTGTAACAAGGATGCCTGGGCAGAAAGCTCCTCGCTGGCAGAAGCCAGTTGTTCTGCCGCCGCTGCATTGCGCTGCGTGACTTGATCCAATTGCAGCACGCTTTGGTTAATCTGGGAAATATTCACGTTTTGTTCGCCATTGGCCACGGAAATTTCCTGCACCAGTGCGGCGGTTTGTTCAATGGCTGGCAAAATTTCGCGCAGCATTTCGCCTGCGCGCTGGGAAATGTCCACACTGCTGCCTGCCAAATCGCGGATTTCGCGCGCAGCTTCTTGGCTACGCTCGGCCAATTTGCGGATTTCACTGGCCACCACGGCAAATCCTCGGCCATGCTCGCCCGCACGTGCCGCCTCAATGGCTGCATTCAGCGCCAGCAAATTGGTTTGGTAAGCGATTTCTTCAACAATGGCGATTTTCTGGGCGATTTGGTGCATGGCTGCCACCGTTTCTTCCACCGCTTTACCGCCGTCACGCGACATTTTGGCGGTGCGGGTGGCAATTTGGTTGGTGTTTTGCGCATGTTCAGAATTCTGACCTATGCTGGCCGCCATTTGTTCAATGGAAGCAGAGGTTTGCTCCAGGCTAGACGCCTGCTCGCTGCTACCTTGCGACAAGCTCTGCGCAGTGGCACTAACTTGCGATGCGGCGTTTTTAATTTGCTCGCCAGCAATCCATACATTGCGGATAATCGATTGCAAGTGCTCGGCCATATCATTCATGGCTTGCAGCAATTGTGCGGTTTCATCCACTGCGCTACCACTTAGCTTGGCGCGTTGTGTCAAGTCGCCAGCGGCTAGGTTTTTGGATAACACCACCGCTTTAGCCAACGGCTTGACAATACTGCCGCGTGTAATCCAGGCGCTAACCAAGCTGGCAACAAGCACGGCTGCGATAATAATGTACATCAAATACAATGTGTTGTCGCGCAGAATCCCAGATTTTTTCTGAAACTCCTGCGCTTTGTTGGCAGCGAACTCCAGAAAGCTGTCTAGGGTGGCTTTCAGCACTTCCTGGCGTTCTACAAGGCTTTTTTCCGCCCCAGCCAATGGCGCGTCCGCCTTGTCTTTGCGCAGTTCTGAACTTTGCAAGCGCTTGATTTCATCATCAACCGCTGCTTTCCATTGCATATACGCCGCGTGCGCGGCCAAGATTTGTTCTTTTTTACCCAGGAAGCGCTCTTCAACAATATCAAAGTCTGCTTGAATTTTTTCATTAAGTTCATGCAGTTGTGTATTTACTTTATGCGTGGTCGCTGCATCTGCTGTGCGCTGCTGTGAACTTTCAAGCAATACAACAATGCGTTGGATATTGCCGTCAATGCGCAATCCAGCAGTGGAAACCGTAAAGGGATGGCGGTATAGCTTCTCAGTTTGCTGCGATAGCAAATTCATTTTTTGTACAGATAGATAGCTCAATATGCCTACGAATAGCAGAACCACACCAAAGCCCAACAACAGACGCGCGCCAATTTTCATTTACAATCTCCAGAACATGAACCGGTTAGTTTAGGCACTAACAGAAATAACCATTAAAAAAACCAGAATATTATCCGCTCCCACACTTTATGAAACAATACCCAGCCCAACGCACGATCCCCAGCCTGGATTTTGGCTTTGCCTTGCATCCCAGGCCGTAGCTTATGATCTGTGTTATCTAATTCAGTTTCTAGGATAAACACATTGTCCGCGCCACGCGGCTCAGCACGCGGGCGGATGCGCAATACAGATTGCTGCCATTGTCGCCTGGGCAGTGCTGCAAGCGCAATGGCGGCTTGTTGGCCCGTAGCCGCATGGGCAATGTCTTCTGCTGGCAATGCCAATTCGGCCAGCATTCGTTGCAATGGCGCGATTTCAAACAAGGTGCGGCCTTGCTCCAGCGGTGTGCCAGTGGCGCGCCGCCAATCGCCCGAGAGCAAAATGCCGTCTATTGGGCTTTTGATGTCTAAATGTTCGGCTTGGTATTGCAACAAGTCAATTTGCGCTTGCAGGCGTTCCATTTCCAGCGCGGACAGTTGCGCTGCTGCTGTGTCGCGTGCAGCGGATTGAATGTCCTTTTGTTTATGGGCGCGGGCGAATTCTGCGCGCAGACTAGACAATTTCCAATGGATTTCTTTGTCATCCAACTGCGCCAGCACTTCGCCCACGCGCACCAAGTCGCCTGGGATATGGTGCGTTTCGCGCAGTTGGCCATTAAATGGCATGGCAGCGAAACGCTTTTCCATAGGCTCCAGAGTGCATGCAGCCGTGAGGCGGTGGGGTACGGGAATGAGTAAAATGGCAGCGAGGATCAACGGCACAGCCGTGATCAGAATTTTTTTCCACCGGCTGCGCGCAACGGCCAGCCAAGCACGGTGGAGGGCGGAAGGATGGGCGCGGCGTTGCAAACGCAACGCTCCACCCAACAATGCCGCCAGCGGAAGCAGACGTGGCAAGGGATTTTTGCCATCGTCTTCTGGCCACAGCAACACCAGCACCGCATCGGCTTCAACATGCACATCCGTTGGCAATGCCGCAGCCAATGGCAGGCTGACCAGGCGGGCCGCGCCAGTCGCGCCCAGCAGGCGCTGCACTGCGGCAGCCACGTCTGCCGATGGCGCAGCACGGCTGTCCACGGCATGAGCGAGCACTGCTGGATGATTGCTATAACTTTCGATAATGTGAATAAAATCCGCTTGGCGGCGAATTTCATGGAGCCGAGACAGCGCTTGCAAGCGGTAGAGTCCGCCGGTTTTCATCACCAATGCCACGCGCTGACAGCCCAACGATTGTTCTAGGGTGTTGAGCAATTGCTGGGTGGCTTGGGTGAAATCGCGCGCTGCCAGAACATTGTGTAGCAAAGGCAACAGGGCACGCACTTGCAAGCGTGGCGCGCCAGGGTAAAAATGGCTATAACCTGCCACCAGTTGTAACACGGTGACAAACAGCTCCAGCCCTTGGCTGCCTTCCACCACGAGCAGGGCAATGCCCTCGCACGCAGACGGCTGGCCGTCTTCGTAGCAGGGCACAGGGGCTGCGATGATGCTGAGTCCGGCGCGAATGTCGCGCAAGGAATGGAGAACCACTTGATTTTGCTGGCAGGCCTGGCGAATTTGCTCCAGCAGTCTGTCTTCCATGTGCGGATGCCAGGCCAGGGCTTGGCGAGACAGAATGCGCGGCCCTTTTAACCATGCCACGCCGCCTTCTTGGCCCGCACCAGGCAGACCATAAAGTGCGCCAGCCGCGTTGGTCAGCCGCACCAGCAGGTGCAGCCATTGCAGCAACCATTCGTCGCGGCTTGCATCCGATTGGCTTTGCGCCAGCATGGTTTCGTGCAGGTGCAGCAAATCCAGATTTTCTATTTGAATTGCTTGAAAATCAGCAGGTCGGGCTTGAGCCATAGTGAACCTGGCGCACGCCGCGCCGGACAATAGTTATTTTTTCTTGCCAGTGCCTTCAGCAGACTTTGGGTCAGTCGTATCTTGCGCAGGCAAGCTGGGCAATTTGGCAGTACCTTGGTCGATCTGTGCTGGCTGGCCTGGGCGCTGCGCAATGATTTGGCCCAGCAACGCATGAAGTTTGCGTGCGCCCAGCGGGGAGAGCGCAATGCGGGTGTGGATAGGCAAGTAGCCTTGGTTGGAATTCGGTTCGCTGATGATGCCAGAAGAAAAATTTAAAATCAGCTCATCTTCGCCAACATTAACAACAAATTGGGAAGCAAACTTGGCGCTCAGTTCTTCATATTGAACGCGCAGGGATTGTTTTTGCGGACTTTCCGCCATGTTAATCTCCTCTCAAAACTCTTAAATGTAATTTAGGGCGCAGGTTGTTAGTGCCGCACTATTCCACTACCGAACGCGAGATTTTATCCAAATTGGCAATCACGCGCTGAATATCCGCCGCTGCTTGTGGCGATAACGTGGTCATCATAAAACCCGTGCGGTATAGCCCCGGGTCAATGCCTATCCACCGACTACGCGCGGCAAAATGAATGACGTCGTGCGCAGTATCCGTGTCATCATACACCAAAGCTTGGCGTAAATCCTGAATGCGAATCTCCAACGCAAATTCGCGGCCTAACTCTAGCGGAACTTGGCTAAATAGCAACAGCCCATCCGTGCTGATGTCTGCCAGATAGCCCAGGGCATTTGGGTTATTTTGTTCATACATAGGTAGAAACAACAGCAACTCTCTTCTTTTTTTCTCGCGGCGTTCGTTTTTCATCATGGATACTCTGCATAGGAAGTGTGTAATGAATTATTTTTCAGCGTAACTGTTATTTAACAAAAATTCGCTTAGCGTAACAAACTTCAAAATCCATGCCTATCCGGCGGGCGCGTTGGCAAGTGCTGGCAGAATTTTAGCTTGTTTCAACCGTTGATCCAGGCCGTCCATTAGGTTTGATAAGCCATTTATGGCAGGTAACCAATTGTAAAATAAGGGTTATAAATTGGCCATTTTACGGCGTATTCAACCTGAATGGCATGGTCAGTGGCATCAGGAACACTCCAAGCGGGAATTGTTGGCAATCGGCGGTTCTTCGCTTAAAATCGCATTTAGCAAGGAAATCAGCAAATCCTTATTTTCTTCACTGCCAAAAAGCTTTTTAAACGCAAAATCCACACGAGGATTGATACGGCACATGGAGAATATTCCTTATGCTGGCGGTGCCAACGGCTGGGACTGTAGCGAAGACGGTACGCTTTCGTTGCGTCCGTGTTGGTAAGCTTCCACGGCTTCCACTGCAGCGGAATTGCCAGTATAGCGTGTGATGCGGTTGGACAGCACTTCGCTGACCAGAAAGTTTTGTTTACCGTCTTTGGCCTGGCTTTCTGCCTGTTCCTGGTGTTCCTTCATCATGCTCAGCGCGTCTTGCATATCTTGCATCCAACCACTAAATTCGCTTTGTAGCGTGCGCTCGGTTTGCCGCACTAAGACATCAATATTTTCTTGGCGTTCTTGTTCTTTAGCTGACAATGCCAACCACCAGCAGCGTATATTGTCCAACTCTGAGGCGGCTTGGTTATATTTTAGCAGGGCATTTTCAATTTGTTGGTATTCCAAATAGGTGGTTACCGCTGCCACCAATGCGCCAGTCAAAGCAATCCATAGTTCTAAGCCTAATGCTGCCAGCAAGGTGCCCACGCCGCCGATGATATACACCACCCATTGCAACTTGTGCAGTTTTTTTTCCAACATATTGGTTTTTTTCGAATAGTAACGGTATTGCTCTTCCACGCGGAACATCAAATACTGATCCGGCGTTAGATTGCCCAAGCCGTCATCCTTGTCTGCTGTGCTGTAAAGCGGCGGCAATTTGCCAGTATAGGGGCGCAATGCAGATAAATTAACTTCGGTTTGCATGAGTTGGCGGCTGATTTCTTGTAGTTTTTCCGCCAACTTCACTTCGGGCGTGATAGTGGCAGTTTGGCTTTGGCCATAAATTTCCGCGCCCGCACGGTAGCGGAAAATTTCGCGTTTAATCGCTTCCGCACTGCCGCGCAGTAGCAGCCATTTCGTGCCCGCGTTAAAGCGGTTGGCCGCTGCCAACAGGATGGTGGCAATAATCGGCACCAGGATAATAACATATTTCAACATGTCCTTGATTACAGTAAATAATGCGGTATTTGGCCTCACCAACTCATAATAAAAATAGTGCATCATGAATTGGGGCACAATGCTCATTTCAATGGCCTGATCCAGGAGCGTGGAATCCGCAGGCACGGTCAACATTAACATATTTTCAATACTGCCTTGAATTAACGCCAGCAAAGTGCCGATTACACCCAATGCTAAAATCGACATTTGCAAACGGCGGAAGCCATGTTGCTGACGGTTGGCATTGGCGTCGTACAATGCGAAACGATCCCAGGCCAACTTCAAGGTAGAATCTCCGCGCAACCGTCGTTGAATCAGTCGGTTAAGTTCTGTTACTGATCCGTTAGCCGGGAATAAATGAATGTCGCCTTCGCCCAAAATTTCAGCCAGTGCGGCATCCTCAATAAATTCCGGCGGATTTTCGGCCAACTGGCTGATTTCATCGGCCAGTTGGCCGCTGCCAGTCACCACGATCATAGGCCAGTTATTGCGCACCGCGCGCAACATGGCGGTGCGATCTTGTGCATCGCCGCGAATCAACAAGGTAATGATAGGAATTTTATACTGTTGCACCATGGCTTGAGCTACATCTAGCAATACCTCGGTGCTGATATGCCAGTCTTCGCCTTCCACCAGCGCAAAATGAGTGTGATTGGGTTCTAACGGCAACGCATTTGCTGCGTTTGGCCGTTCAGTCTGGCCAGGATACTGCACGCACCCCAGGGGGGCCACGCCGATTAAACGCGATTTTTTACCACGTTCTGCCACGCCCTCGCCCAGGATGGCCATGATGCCCGTGTCCACCCCGTTGCCCAAAATATCCGCGCCGATTTCCACTGCCATTCGTGCTACGCCACGGCTAATCAGTTGGGTCAGGCGCGGTTTCAGCATGGCATCCACTTCATGCGCGCCGCCAAGCACTAAAATTACGGAAGAGGGCAAAGGCTGTAATTGCAATTGCGCTAAAATAGCCGCGCCCTTGGCTCCCGCTGCCACGCGCGTCAATTTAGCCGGCGCACGGGGAGAAAGATGGATATCACTTATCGTTGGCGATAGCATGGTCGTTGCTGGCGTGGCGGAAGGCTTGCTGGTTTCCATGGATGTAATTTCCTGATAGCCATGTTAAAAATTTACACCAAGACGGCGATTCACAACGTGCGGCGGAGTGTCCATGCACCAATGGCAGGAAATTGCTTCCAGTCGCGGCAAAGACGATTATAATGAATTACTCGCCAAATAGATTCAAGGAAATCACATGGAAACCCACATTACAAGAAATCACGGCAGATTGCCGTCACAACTCCGCCCGCTGACGCTAACGCGCGGCTACACTTGCCACGCTGAAGGTTCGGTATTGGTGGCCATGGGCAACACCAAGGTATTATGCAATGCCAGCGTGGAAGAACGCTTGCCTGGCTTTTTACGTGGCAGCGGCAAAGGCTGGGTGACTGCGGAATACGGCATGTTGCCACGCGCCACGCACGCACGCATGGCGCGTGAGGCGTACCAGGGCAAGCAGAGCGGGCGCGCACAGGAAATTCAACGGCTAATTGGTCGCGCCTTGCGTGCAGTGGTGGACCTGCAAGCGTTGGGTGAACGCAGTATTACATTAGATTGTGATGTCATTCAAGCCGATGGCGGAACACGCACGGCGGCGATCACGGGCGCGTATGTTGCGCTGGTAGATGCGGTGAACTGCTTGCGCGCCAAAGGATTGCTGGCGGAATCCCCTATTCACGGCCAGGTGGCAGCGGTTTCTGTGGGCATCTGTCGGGGCGTGCCGGTGTTGGACTTGGAATATGCCGAGGACAGCGAAGCAGAAACCGACATGAACGTAGTGATGAACGAGGCCGGCGGGTTTATTGAAGTCCAAGGCACTGCCGAGGGCCATCCTTTCCGCCGCGAAGAATTGGACGTTATGTTGGAATTGGCTTGGCAGGGGATTCAGGACATTCTGGCCGCGCAACGGCAGGTGTTACAAGACTGAACAGCGGCGTTTGTATGCCTGACGAGCATAGCCAATCGCTACGGTATAATAGCCACCGTGCCACAACGATTTTACTTCCTTTAACCCGGAGTGAACGCCTTGAAAAGTTTTGTCCCTCTCACGCGCTCCTACCTGCACCATATGATTTTCGCTATGGCATGGACAACCCTCTGCCTAAGCCTTATCCATTTTTATCAATCGCATACACGCGCCAAACACTGGATGGTGCAACACCTCCAATATGAGGCAGAGCTTCTGAGTTTAGACCTCACCGACACCTTTACCAGTCCTGAACCAGAACGCGCTGAAGCGGCCAATCAACGGTTGGCACGGCTGCGGAATATTCCGCACATCCTCCACGCCGGGTTTTACGCCAAGGATGGTCGTCTCATTGCGGTATACACCAATCACAATGCCATGCATTTCACACCATCTGCCATGTTGCAAGATGGGGCTTGGCGCTTTAACAACCATTTTTTAGAGTTGGCGCATCCTGTGGTGTCCATCCCCGAGGATATGCTGGATTCGCCAGAAATTGTGGGGCGTTTGTACATGCGGGCCGATTTGCAGGCGCTGTACACCATGCAGGGGGAACTGCAAAAAAACTGGTTATTATCGTTATTGCTGGCACTCGCCCCCGCTGGCATCGTCTTGCTATGGCTGCGCCGTCGCTTCAACCGCACAGTACGCCGTTTTCACACGTTGGAATTGCAACCCAGCCCATCTAACGTCAATGCTGGTCAGACCGCTCAAGTGGTGCCTTTGTCCGCGCCCACGCAACTGGCGGAGGCTTCATTGCCCGACATGGCCATGCCGCCGTCCCCCGCGCCAATAGCGTCCAGCACCGTGCGGGTATTGCTGGTAGAAGATAACACGGTGAACGCGCAAGTCGCAAAACTGATGCTACGCACCTTGCCCTGTACAGTGGAAATTGTCGAGCACGGTGAACAAGCCGTGCAAAAACAGCAAGAGCATCCTTTTGACATGATTTTAATGGATTGCCTCATGCCCGTAATGGATGGTTACCAAGCCACCCGCCACATCCGCCGCTGGGAAAACGAACAAAACCGCAAACCCACGCCTATCATCGCGCTCACCGCAGGCACATCCGAACAAGAACAACAAGAGTGCCGTCAAGCTGGCATGGATGACTATCTATCTAAACCATTGAAAAAGGCTGAATTGGATCGAGTGTTTCATAAGTGGGCCAACACCAGCCCGCCAAACGCCGTGCCCGCGCCACCGTCTGCTGCGCCAAGCCAAGACCCCACCGATACGCCAGCGCAAGAAGAACCCCTATTGGATGATCGTGCGCTCGCCCAAATCCGCGCATTGCAACAGCCAGGCGCGGGTGACAACATCCTCAGTCAAGTGATTCAACATTATTTGCAGGATTCGCAAACCTTAGTGGCCACACTGCAAACCAAGCTGGCGGAACAAGATATTCCTGCCATACATCGTGCCGCACACACCCTTAAATCCAGCAGCGCCAATTTAGGTGCCAACCGACTGGCGGACTTGTGCAAAGTGTTAGAAAGCCAAGCTCGCGCGGGTAAAATTATTGACGCCAATGCGCAGTTGACGCAACTCAGCGCTGAACATCAGCGCGTTTGCGCCGCATTACGCGCCTTGCAGCGCTAGCGGAGCCGACGCTTGGGCGCGCTATTACACCGGCTATTGCGGTTATTAAATGACCGGCAGACCCGTTCGATTATCGTGGCAATGGCTGCGCTGATCGGCACGTTATTGGTTTTTTTACTTGCTTTATCAAGCCATTACGTAGACCGTGTTCGCACCCGTTTTGATCAAGACAAACAACACCAAATCGAATCCATCCAAGAGCAAATGCTCACGAGCGCCGCACTGTTGCGCTTATTTGTAAAGGAACGCGCTGGCCCCCCTGCCAGTGCCGATTTTTTGCGCCAAAAATACGGCGAAACCATGCTCACCACAGTGCACGCCATACAACAAGACCTGGCCGCGCATAATGCCGTGCCAACGCCCACGGCTTCGCCATTGGCCGCCATTTTGGCGCACGCGCCCCAAGCCCATGCTGGCAACGCCCGTGTTCCGGGTGCGGTATGGGTGGCCGATTTTTCTACACCGCGCACCCCCATCCTCGCAGCGCACTCCCAACGCACAGAATGGAATTTACGCCCGCTGGCTGAAATTGCGCCCCAGCATGCCCTAGACTTTGCCGCCATTGCGCACCAGACGGATGGGCAATACGTGGACAACCCGCTGGCGGATTTTATCGAATTGCCTCATCTTACCTATGTATTTCCGTTATCCGGTCAATCCTGGCTGGTGGGCGTCACCCTGGCGTTCCCAGAACAAGCCGAGGAAGCGCGTGCGCGCACGCAACAAGCTGTGCGCGATGCTGCGCCGTTATTCCCGAATCTACGCATTTGGCTGCAAGATCGCTTTCTTCCCATTCCGCGCATCACGCAGGCGGCAACCCACTTGGCGCATTGGCAAGAGCCAGATTCCGTGCGTGCGGCATTGCTCAAAAACCTGTTGGACAAAGAATCGTCCACCGTGCGTTTTGCATACGAAAGCACAAGCACGCGCACGCCCGCCATCGCCGTGAGCATACACTTGGATCAGGGCGGCGTGCTGGGCATAGCGCGCGCACTAGAGGATGTAGAACAAGCGTATCAAGCCAAATGGCAAGGTTTTTTACGCCAGTTGTATACCCTAGTCGTGCCCATGGCCTTGGTGTTGGTAGGGTTGGTCGCGCTCACTGGCGGTCTGGCGTGGAAAATCATGCGCCGCTTGAATGCCGCGCTACAGGCCGCGCGCCAGGAAGCCGAAGCCGCCCACCGTGCCAAAGCGCGCTTTCTGGCCACCATGAGCCACGAAATGCGCACGCCCATGAATGGCGTGCTGGGCATGGCGGAAATTCTGCTGGATACTGAATTAAATGAAAAACAGCGCCACTTAGTAGAAACACTATGCAATTCCGGAAAGTCATTACTCAGTATTATCAATGAATTACTTGACTTCTCCAAAGCCGAAGCCGGCAAAGTAACCTTAAGCATCGCGGACGTAGATTTATATGACGTGATTGACGATGTGGTGGAACTGTTCGCAGTGCAAGCGCAGCGCAAGGGGATACACATCCATACCGTGTTGCCGCGCGATCTGCCCGCGCGCCTGCGTGGCGATCCGGTGCGGCTACGACAAATTTTCTCCAATCTGCTTAGCAACTCGATTAAATTTACCGAGCAAGGCGAAATTCATATCCGAGTCAGCCTGCTACGTGACAGCCAGACGCATGTGCGGCTGCGCGTAGAACTGCAAGACAGCGGCATAGGAATGACACCAGAAACCTTAAAATATTTATTCCGCCCCTTTGGCGCGCAAACCGTAGCGCAAGCCAACGGCGGCTCGGCTGGCTTAGGGTTGGCCATTTCTCAGCAACTGGTAGAAATGATGGGCGGTGAAATCGGCGCACGCAGCGTACCGCGCAACGCCCGTGTTCCGGGCCAGGGTTCCACCTTGGCATTCACCCTGCGCTTGCGCAAGGCCGAGGAACAAACCAGCCACAAACTGGCGCAACCTGTAGAGCTGGCCAATGCCAAAGTGCTGGTGGCAGATGGCAACGCTGCCAATTGTGAAATCATCAAACACCACATAGATAGCTGGGGAATGCGTTGCACACTGGCTCCCACTGGCGCGCAGGCACTGGCTGCTTTGCGTGAGGCGGCTAACGCAGGGCAGCCGTTTGACATCTTGCTTATCGACAGCCAATTGCCTGACATGGAAGGCATGGCTCTGGCTAAAGAAGCCAAAGCGCATCCCGCCCTGGCCGCCACCCGGCGAGTGCTGTTGAGTGCGGAACAACCGCACCCGAATGAAATTAAAGATTGTGGATTTTCATATGTTTTCCACAAACCGGTGCGCCAGTCTAAACTCTATAAATGCCTCACCAGCGTGATGAGCAAAACGGCTGCCAGCGCTCCCTTGCCGCCTGTTAAGCCGCGTCAAGAAGAAGCGCCTGTGCCAGCAACGCATTTTCACAACGCGCGGATTTTATTAGCCGAGGACAATCAAATTAACCAACAAGTGGCCAGCATTATGTTGCGCAACCTAGGCTGCCAAGTGGACGTTGCAAAAAATGGGCGGCTGGCGGTGGAAGCTTTGGTGGAAAATCATTATGATCTCATCTTAATGGACTGCCAAATGCCAGAAATGAATGGCTTCTCTGCCACCGAAGCAATCCGTGCCCAAGAGCAGAGCAACCCATTAGACCAAGACCGCATCCCCATTATCGCCTTAACCGCCAACACCATGGAAGGTGACCGCGAACAATGCCTGGCAGCAGGCATGGATGATTATCTGGGTAAACCTTTTAACAAGGAACAACTCAGCCTAATGTTACAAAAATGGCTCGAAGCCCGGAGCACGGGCGTTGCCCGGAACGCGGGCGTAGCCCAGAACACGGGCGTTGCCCGGAACACGGGCGTTGGCAGGGGCATGGCTCCCTAAGCCGCGCCATGCAACGCCCGTATTTGCCGCCCGTGTCCGGGCCGTCCGCAACCGCAACCTGGAAAATTCGTCTTATGCACAACAATACGCATCCAATTGATTTAAAACCATTAGTTCTAATCATTGATGACGATTTTACCATGCGCCTGCTCATGCGCGAAACGCTTAAACAAAGCGGATTCGACGTGGAAGAAGCGGAAGATGGCGGCCCTGCGCTGGAACGGTTTCAAGAAAAACGCCCGGACATCATCCTATTGGACGTAATGATGCCAGAAATGGATGGTTTCACCGTATGCCGCACCCTACGCGCCATGCCAGGCGGCGCACACATACCGATTTTACTCGTCACTGGCCTAGACGACATGGAATCCATCAACCGCGCCTATGAAGCGGGAGCCACTGACTTTTTAACCAAACCCATCACCTGGCCACTGCTGGGACACCGCGTGCGTTACGTGTTGCGCGCCAGCCAAGCCATTGCCAAAGTCGGCACCAGCGAAGCGCGCCTGGCGCACGCCCAGGCCATCGCGCATCTGGGCAACTGGGAATGGCAACTCGACAGCGACCAGATGACCTGCTCAGAAGAAGTGTCCAACATTATTGGCCTGCCGTGGGAAAACCTGGCGCAAAAAGAAGTTAAGGCATTCCTAGACATTGTACATCCTGATGACCGTCAACCACTTGCCGACTTAATACGCCAAGCGAAAAACCACAACCAAGGCTACAGCCTAGATCACCGCATTGTTCGGCCTGGCGGCGTGGAGCGCATTGTGCACCAGCAAGCCGAGGTGATTGTGGACAGCCATGGTCGTGCAGTGCAAATCAACGGCACACTGCAAGACGTTACTGAACGTAAGTTAGTGGAAAATGAATTAAAACGCTACCGCAACCATTTAGAAGAATTGGTGGCGCAACGCACGGCGGAATTGACCCAGGCCAATACCAAGCTGCAAGAGGCCAAGGAACAAGCCGAACAAGCCAATGCCTTGAAAGACAAATTTGTTTCTCTGGTCGCGCATGACTTGCGCTCACCGCTGGCGGGCATTATCACTGCGCTGGATTATTTGAGCACAGACAACGAAACACCACTTAACGAAGATCATCAAGAAATTGTTGAAAAATTAATTAGAATTGGCAAATCATTGGTGCAAATGATTGAGGATGTACTCAATATCAGTCGGCTGAAAACCGGCAAAATCACTCCCAAGTGCGAGCGCCTGTCGGGCCACGCTATAGTTGAGGGTGTACTCCACAATCTCGGCCACTTGGCCAAACAAAAAGGCGTTGCACTGTGCAACGAAGTGCCTGAAGATGCACAATGGCTGGCTGACCCCGTGTTGCTGGGCGAAGTCATTCTTAACTTAACCTCCAATGGCATTAAATTCTGCGTCAAAGGCGAGCACGTGCGCTTCTACCAGCCCGCGCCCGAACGCGGCATTCTGGCAGTAGCCGACAACGGACGCGGGATGCCGCCTGATCTGCCGTCCAAATTATTCCGCATTGAAGAAAAAACCTCCATGCCTGGCACTGCCGGTGAAGTGGGCACAGGATTTGGCCTGCCGTTCAGCCAAGACATTATGCGCGCCCATGGCGGTGAAATCACCGTAGAATCCGAATTAGGCAAAGGTTCAACCTTTTATTTACGCCTGCCCACACCAGACGCCACCCCGTCCGTTGCAACAGATACGCCAGAATAACCCACGCGCAAGGAGCGCCCCATGTGCCTCGCTATTCCCATGCAAATTAAATCGATCAACGGCTTTAACGCCCAATGTGAAGCCAAGGGCGTCACCCGCGAAGTCAGCCTGTTCATGCTGCAACTAGAAGAAATCGCTATCGGCGACTACGTACTGATACATGTTGGCTACGCCATCCAACGCATTACCCGCCAAGATGCCGAAGCGGCATGGGAATTATTTGACCAACTGCTGGCGCACCCGACGTAACACCGCCCCATGCACGAGCTTTCCCTCTGCCAATCCCTGCTCGACCAAGTCACAGCCCTTGCGTGCCAACACCAGGCCGAGCGCGTGGCGGAAATTTGGGTGCAATGCGGCCCGCTGGCTGGCGTGGAACCGGACTTGCTGCAACACGCCTATAGCATCGCCCGCGCAGGCACTGTAGCGGAACACGCCGAGCTACACCTAGAATCCGTCCCAGTTATTATCCACTGCCCGGCCTGCCACAACGAATCCACCACTGCCCCCAACCACCTGACCTGCCCACACTGCGGCCATTGGCAAACGCGCGTAATCCAAGGCGATGCCTTGCTCTTGTTGCGGGTAGAGTTATACATCAACAACCACGTTAATGGTGAGTTATAATGTATGAATTATGAATTATGAATGGTGAATGATGAATTCATAATTCACCATTACTCGCACTACTCACTGAAAAAACAATAAAAATAATTGGTTTTATGCAAGATTGGCTTTGATTCAATTCGTACCTGGATGTGGGAAGGGAAGAAGTGTATTCTTGATGTTGATCAAGGCTTGTGGTTTTCGCCAAAAACCGTGTAAAGTAACATCTCTCGCCTAGCTAGACGTCAATACGATTGGCGTAATGCCGTTAGGCTGGGCCGAAATAT
>DYPE01000037.1:0-6131 GCA_020720085.1 Dichelobacter nodosus
CGGCAGTGCAAGGAATCGCGCCAGCGGTGGTAACTACTGTGCGGGAATTGTTGGGGATTTTGAAAATTATTGATGGATAGCGATATGTCAGACCTGGCGCAGGAGGAAGCCATTTTCGCGGCGTTGTCCGAATGAGAGGAAGCATGATGCGCACACTCGCCCTATCTTACGCCGACGACTTGCTGGTGACATCCGGCAAAACTCCCGAGTTGCGTGATGACTAATAAACTGGTTGCCATTTCAGGAGATAAACATGCTGGTTACGCTTGAAGGGATTTATAAAGACGGCCACATCAAATTACTGGAATACCCGGCAGGCGTCAGCGAAGCGCGGGTATTGGTGACATTGCTACCCAAAACTATTCAAGCATTGCAGGAAACATTCCGCGACGTGCGGGTGTGGACGCTGAAAACCAAGGGCAAGGATCAAACAACAGGGTAGCGTGGTTCGTAAAATATCTGGACTAGGCTTTATAGATGCCCCCCCTTTGGGGCTAAAGCGCTCAGCCGCGTATTTGCCAGGTAGGCGTTTGGTTGGGATGCAATAAACCATGCTGGATGAGCCAAGCCAGGGCGTCTTCGGCGTCGTGATTAAACCAGGCGTGGGCCGAGCCTAGGCGGAACGTATAGCCCCAGGCGTCCATGTCGCGCATCATGCGTGCGCGGGAGAATTCTGGCAAATAGTCTGCAAGCACAATTTGCAGGTAACACACACCATCTTCTTCTGCTACTTCGCCGCCTGCATCGGTATGCAGGCGCGTGCGACGTGCGCTGTCCATGCACACAAAATGGCAAGCTTCGTGAAATGCCGAATGCACGGGCGTATCTGCGCGCACAAATAGTTGCGTGCCAATCAGCCCGGCTTCTGTTTCACCCCAATAGGAGCCGGGAATGGCTTCGCCTGGCGCGACCCATACCACATGCAGGCCATAACGTTGCCATAGCGCGGCGAGACTGCCAGCGGGCAGGTGTTCTACCCGCACCACGGGCGGTGCGCTAGCTAGCGCGGTCATTTGCGCAAAAAGTCGAATTCGCAACGCTGGTTGGCTTGATCGCGTTGCTTCCACACAATGCTGGTCACGCCTTCTGCTTCGCGCATAAAGCCTTCAATAAAGCCCCAGCCTGCCCAACACACGGCATGACTGGTGGGTTGCAGGCTGTTTTGCTGCAATTTTTCGTAAAACACGCAGTTACAGATAAACGCACGATCCGCCTGCTTTTCTAGCTCAATGCGGCTGGCAAAGCCGAAATCATTGAGCGCGCTGGCCAAAATGTGTTCCCATTGTTCACGCGGATATTTTTCCATCAATGATTTGGCTAAACTGCGGCCCACTTGGCGTAAGGTGGCGAATGCGCCTTTTGGCCCCAGCAAATTTTGCGCGGTATCGGTCAGCGCGTACATCACTTCCGCGCCCTGTTGCGCGCCATTGCCATGGCTTTGTTTCATAACCATTTCCACAGCCTTGGCACCCAATACATCGGCCATGAGCGTGGTAATGGTTTGAATGACTTCAGCGGTAATGGCCCCGTGGATGATGACTGGCTCAGACATATACGCTCCTTAATGGTAAGCAAATCAAGAGTGATTTAAGAAATGCGCAGCACGGGCCAACGCTGCGATGGTTTTAGCGTCTTGGATGGTGTTGTCCATGACCTGCGCCATGGCTTGTGTCAAAGGCAGCCAATGAATTTCTATATATTCATGCGGTTCCAGCCCGGTGGGCGCGGGGGCGAGGTCGCGCGCTAGAAACAAATGGATAACTTCGTCGCAGAAGCCGGGCGTGCTGAGCATGGTGCCCAGCGCGTGCCACTGGGCGGCGCGCACGCCCGCTTCTTCGGCCAATTCGCGTTGCGCAGCGGACAGGGGCGGCTCGTCGTCATCTGGCTTGCCAGCCGGAATCTCCCAAATCCAGCCGCCAGCGGCATAGCGGTATTGGCGTAGCAAGCACACCTTGCCCGCATGGTCTAATGCCACCACTGCCGTACCGCCGGGATGGCGGATGACTTCCTGCTGAAACTCCGCGCTGCCATCTGGCGGTTGCACAGTTTCCAGCCCTAAATCCACAATACGGCCTTGGTAAATGGGCGTGCGGTTAGGGTAATTTTTCATGGCAATTGTTCAGCCTCCATCCTGTGGTTCATTAAACGTTGGGTTGCTAGCCAGTCTACTATACCATCAAAATCAGCCAGGTAGTGTGGGGAACATGTTCTTTTTACGCCCCTTTGGGGCTAATTATTAGCTTAAAATGAGTGCCAATGTTTTTTTAGGTGTGTTTCCAAGAGTTGCAGGGGAATTTCTCTCGTTGCCCATTTTGTGCCGCGTCATGGCGGGCAAAATAACAAGGCATTTAATTCCCCCGGCTGGCTATAACGTGGGAATTAATTTATCCAGCAGTCGGCTTAAATGCTGTACGCCGTTGGCCAGGCTTGCTTGGATGTCTTCCAGTGTGAGTTCTTCTGGTCCTCGGCCTGCGGCTTTGTTGGCGATAATGGCAATGGCGGCATAGCAGAGGTTAAGTTCTTTGGCCAGGGCAGCTTCAGGCATACCGGTCATGCCCACTAGATCACAGCCGTCGCGTTCCAAGCGGTTGATTTCGGAAATGCTTTCCAGGCGCGGGCCTTGCGTTGCGCCATATACGCCGTGGGGGTGCAGTTTGAGGTCGAGTTCCTCGCCTGCTGCGAGGATTTTGCTACGCAAGGCCGGGCAATAGGGTTGGGTGAAATCAACGTGGGTAACGTGACCCAAACCGCCTTCAAAAAAAGTATGCTTGCGTCCCCAGGTGTAATCAATCATTTGATGGGGAATGACTAAATCTTCCGGCTCCATCAGTGGGTGAATGCCGCCAGATGCGGCAATGGCGATGATGTTGCGCACGCCTACGTGCATCAGCGCCCAGATATTGGCGCGGTAGTTGACCTGGTGGGGCGGAATGGTGTGGCCCGCACCGTGACGCGCGAGAAACAATACAGTTTTGCCATGCAGCCGCCCGATAATCATGGGGGCTGAGGGCGGGCCGTAGGGCGTGTGCACCACGCGGCGGTGAAGAATTTCTAACTCGCTGAGATTGGCCACGCCAGTGCCGCCGATGATGGCTACATCAATAGGTATTTGTTCCATTTGTGATTTTTTCCGTTGTTGTGTTATTCCAAAGCCAAAATCAATTCCCATTGGCGTGCGGTCACCGGCATAATCGACAGCCGGTTGCCGCGCCGCACCAACGCCCATTCTGCCAGTTCGGGCTGTTGTTTGAGTTCCGCCAGCGTAATTACGCGGCGCAGCGTGCGCTCGTAAGCCACGTCCACGCGCAGCCAACGCGAGTTTTGCATTGTGCTGGCGGTATCGTCCGGGTAGGCTTCGCGGGCGATGGACAGGATACCGGCAATGCCTGGTTCAGCGCAGCTGGAGTGATAAAAAAAGCCCAAATCGCCTTGCTTCATACCATCGCGCATGAAGTTGCGCGCCTGATAATTGCGCACGCCATCCCACGGTTCTATGCCCACGCGCGCCAAATCGGTGATGCTGAATGCGCTGGGTTCGGATTTGAGCAGCCAGTAACGCACAAGCGTTCTCATATCTCTTCCACATCCAAACCATTGCGGTGAATGCGGTTAATTTCCTCTAGTAACGCCTTGAAGGGCAAAACTTTATAGTCCTGTGCGCGCGCCACGGTCATAAACGGCAAGTCCTGATTTTGGAATTGATAGTCACCGCGTTTCATTTGGTCGTACATGGTGCGCACGCCGGTTTCCAATTGGGTAATATACGCTTGCGCGCCCTGAATGCCGTCTTCGTCGAACTCCATGGCCGCGCGAATGTCTTCAATTTCAAATAATGCTTGGCGAATCAATTCGATGTATTCTTCAGCCGTTGCCACTTTGCCATTCATGCTGATGCTCCTTGATTTTGTAATTGTAACTGTTGCACATCCGCCGGGGCCAATTCTATGCCCACCGGCCAGCCAGGATTAATAATAATGCCTTGGTCTGCGCCAATTCTAGCTAAAATCCATGGCAAATCCACCAATAGTCCGCCATGGTATCCCTCATACGCGCTCACCACGGGTTTGGCGCGGGCAGGGTTGGTAAACAGGCACAGCATAGGCGCGCCATCTTCGCTAGGCAATAATAACGGTTGCACGCTGTGCGAAGTTTGAAAGCTGGCAATGCGATGTTTTTCGTAAACTGGCATGTATACCTCAGTGGCCAGCAGTGCCTCCATGAGTTGGCCCGGCGTTAAACGGCCTTCTTGCGCCGCCAACAGGCTTTCTTCTAACGGTGATTGTGGAATAAAATCGTCATCCATGTGCATATGTGCTCCCGTGCGGACAACCGCGTAACGCCAGTGTTCCTGGCAACGCCGGTGTTCCCGGCAACGCCAGTGTTCCTGGCCTCGAAAAAAATAGGCATTATTGAGATAATGCGTCCTTTGTGCAAGCCGATGCCCGGCGCACACCTTAAACTTGTTATTAGGTTATAGCTATTCATGTCCACAGAATCAACCGAGCCAGGAACACTGGCGTTGCCGGGAACACCGGCACTGCCAGGAACACCGACGTTGCCAGGCCAGTGTTCCTTGGTAGAAGCCTTTACCGATGGCGCGTGCAGCGGCAATCCTGGCCCTGGCGGCTGGGGCGTGCTGCTACGCTATGGCGGTAACGCCGGTGTTCCCGGCAACGCCGGTGTTCCCGGCCATGAAAAACGTTTGTATGGCGGCGAAGCCAATACCACCAACAACCGCATGGAACTCATGGCCGCGATTATGGCGCTAGAAACGTTGAACCGCCCATGCGTGGTGCGCTTAGCCACGGATTCGCAATATGTGCAAAAAGGCATCACCGAATGGCTGCCCAACTGGATTAAACGCGGCTGGCGCACTGCCAGCAACCAGCCAGTGAAAAACGCTGAACTGTGGCAACGCCTGCACACGGCATCGCGCCGCCATCAAGTACGCTGGGAATGGGTTAAAGGCCACGCTGGCCACGCGGAAAACGAAATTGCCGACCAGTTAGCGCGGCAAGGCACGGATGAAGCCAAGCGAATGAAATAACCGGCAACACTTTGAAGTTGTCAGTGATGAGTGGCGAGTCGTTCGCTGACCACTCACCACACCCCCCTCATCTTATGGAGTCGTTATGATGATGCAATATTCTCCGCCCCTGAATTTATTGGCGGAACGGGTAATTTTAGTGACCGGCGCGGGCGCGGGCATTGGCAGAGACGCAGCACTGGCGTTCGCCCGCCATGGGGCCACAGTGATTCTGCTGGGTCGCACCACGCAAAAACTGGAAGCCGTGTATGATGAAATCGAAGCCGCAGGCTATCCACAGCCAGCGATATACCCGCTGAATTTAGAAGGGGCTGGACCTAAGGAATACGAAGACTTAGCGGAAATCGTACGCAAAGAATTTGGCCGCCTGGATGGACTGCTACATAATGCCGCGCTGCTGGGGCGGTTGTCCCCGCTGGAACACCATGACCTGGAGTTGTGGTATCGCGCGCATCAAGTCAACCTGCACGGCCCGTATTTGCTCACCATGGCGTGCATGGAATTGCTACGCGCAGCACAGGATGCCTCAGTGGTATTCACCTCCGACCGCGTGGCGCGCATGGGCAAGGCATACTGGGGCGGCTACGGCGTGTCTAAGCTCGGCGCAGACGGGCTGATGCGGATTTTAGCCGATGAAGTGGAAACGAATACCCGCATCCGCGTCAACGGCATAGACCCCGGCCCGTTGCGCACGTCCCTGCGGCGTAGCGTTTACCCCGGCGAAGAGGCCGAGCGTTTGCTTTTGCCTAGCGCTGTGATGCCTGTTTATTTATTCCTAATGGGGCCAGACAGTTGCGGCTTGCATGGCAGAATTTTGTCCGCTCAAGGCGCGGGCATTGAAAATAGCAGAAGGTGAACATGACTATCCTACTCAATGGCATTGCCGAAGAAGTGGCGGACGCGATTTGCGTTGCGCAATTGCTCGCGCGCATGGGGTTGATGGAACAACGCCTGGCCGTAGAAATTAATGGCGAAATTGCGCCGCGTGCCAGTTTTGCCACCCGCCAATTGACCAGCGGCGATCGCGTGGAAATTGTGCGCGCTGTAGGCGGCGGTTGAACCCGGAACGCGGGTGTAACCCGGA
>DYPE01000037.1:6231-22732 GCA_020720085.1 Dichelobacter nodosus
GAAATTGTGCGCGCTGTAGGCGGCGGTTGAACCCGGAACGCGGGTGTAACCCGGAGGGCGTAACATGGACGCGCGCATTGGCATAGACCTGGGCGGCACCAAAATCGAAATCATCGCGTTAGACGCGCAAGGCAACACGCTGCTGCGCGAACGCTGCGCTACGCCCAGGGGCGATTATGCGGGCACCGTGCGCGCTATTGCCGGACTGGTACACAGCGCAGAACGCCGCCTGAATTGCCGCGCCAGCGTGGGCGTGGCCATGCCTGGCGCGCTATCTCCTGCCAGCGGACGGGTGAAAAATGCCAACTCCACGTGGTTGAATGGTCAACCCTTGGATCAAGACCTCAGCCAAGTGCTGGGCCGCCCAGTACGATTGGCCAATGACGCCAACTGTTTCGCCCTGTCCGAGGCGGTAGACGGCGCAGCCGCCGGAGCCGAAGTGGTGTTTGGCGTAATTATCGGCACGGGCGTGGGCGGCGGCGTGGTGGTGCATGGTCGCGTGCTGACCGGGCCAAACGCCATTGCTGGCGAATGGGGCCATAACCCATTGCCCTGGCCGGATCATGTAGGCGAGCGCCCCGGCCCAGCGTGTTATTGCGGCCAAACCGGCTGCCTGGAAACTTTTCTGTCCGGCCCAGGAATGCGCCACGATTACACGCTAGCCACTGGCCAACAACTGGACGCGCCGCAAATTGTTGAATGCGCCGCACGCGGCGAAGCCGCCGCTGTGGCTTGTCTAGCACGCTACGTGGACAGATTGGCCAGAGGATTGGCCAGCGTAATCAATCTGTTAGACCCGGATGTAATTGTGTTGGGCGGCGGGATGTCGAACATTGCGCCATTGTATACGCAAGTCCCTGCACACTGGGGGCAGTACGTTTTTTCCGATCATGTGGCCACCCGCCTGCGCCAGGCCCAGCATGGCGATTCCAGCGGTGTGCGCGGCGCGGCGTGGCTGTGGTGAGATTCTCCGTTTCCAGCGAAAAACGATAGTTTAGCTAAAAATGCATAGCTTAAAACTACAGAAGCATTACCGCTCTTCTTGCAGCAACAGCAGGCCAGCGCGAATATACTCTACCAATTCGGCATAGGCGGATTCTTGTAGATTTTCTTCTTGTTCTTGGAAGTGCGCGCGCGAAATAAACTCCATGTCGCGCACGAATTCCTGCGCCATGGCGGAGAAGCCGGGAATGCCATTGCCAGCCGGTGTGGCGGGTGGATTGTGGGCGCGAGCGGAACCCGCTGCAATGCCCAGGCCGTATAAAAAGCCTTGGCAAAAACGCGCCAGCGCGGCAGTTCGTTCTGCGAGCGGCGCGCTGTCGGACGGTAATAGCAGCATGACCGCACAGTCCGGCGAGCACAAGCTGTCTTGGGTGAATTGTTTAAGCTGGCGCAAGGCGGGCAGGCTGATTTGGGCGTGCTGTTCGTCCTTGCGGGCATGTTCAATGAATAAATCCCACCATAGTGTGTCAGCAGACGCAGGGGGGTAACTCAACACGCCGCACAAAATGCCATGCGCTTGCGCAGCGTCAAGGTCTAATCCGCCGCGCGCTAACACTTGATTTATCGCGGAGAACAGCGCGCCGTTCTCATTCATGCACGGCTTTTTCCGGGGCGGATTTGGCTAAAAAACTGCGTAATTGGGTGAGCAGTTCTTCCAGGCCGCAACTGCCTTTTTGAAAAATTTTTTCTACTTGGTTGGTTAAGTAAGCCCGCTCTGCTGCATCAAGTTCCTTGGCGGTCAGCACCACCACGGGAAGGTCGTGATGCTTTGGGTCTTGGCGCAAGCGCGAGATGAACTCAAAACCATCCATTTTAGGCATCATCAAATCGCATAAGATTAAATTTGGGCGGTGTTCATTTAATTTTTCCAAGGCATCTTCGCCATGCTCGGCCATGCGGACATGCCAGCCCGATTTACTTAACATGACCCCCATCATTTCGCGTGTACTCTTGTCATCCTCGACCACCATGACCCATTGTTTGGCGTTATCCGAGGTAAGGTATTTTTGCAGCACCGCCGCCAGTTGTTTGCGATCAATCGGCTTGAACAAATATTCGGTCGCGCCCAAGGCATAGCCAATGCTTTTGTCTTCAATCAGCGACACCATAATTACGGGAATGCTGGCCAAGCTGGGGTCGCCTTTGAGCTTGGACAAGGTTTTCCAGCCATCCATGCCTGGCATCATGACATCCAAGGTGATTACATCCGGCTTCAATGCCGCAGCCTTTTGTAGTCCTTCTTCCCCCCCCTCGGCGCTGAACACGGTATACCCCAATTTGCTGATGTAATTTTCTAATACATCGCGCACCGCCGGCTCGTCGTCTATCACCAGCACAGTATGACCGCGCATGTTTTCTGGAATTGCTTGCACTTCCGCCACATCCGTGTCCGCCACGAACGGTTCACCGATCTGGGCGGGTAGCCGCACGATAAACGTGCTGCCGTGTTGCAGTTGGCTATATACACGAATCGAGCCGCCCATCATTTCAACAAAGGATTTGGTAATCGCCAGCCCCAGCCCTGTGCCGCCATATTTGCGGGTGGTGGAATTATCCGCTTGGCTAAACGATTGAAACAGTCGGTTGAGTTGTTCGGGCGTAATGCCTATGCCTTCATCCGTGACGGACATGTTCAACCATTCGCCATCCGTGCCTTGCTCGCGGTGCATAGTCATGGTGATAACGCCATTTTCAGTGAATTTGGTGGCATTGCTGAGCAAGTTAAACAAAATCTGCCGCACTTTGGTGAGATCGCTATACATCCAACCTAAATCAGCGGGCAAATCCAGTTTAATGGTGTTATTTTTGGTTTCCAGCAGGGGATTTACTGTATTCACCACATCGGCTGCCACTTCGGCCAAGTCAAAGCGTTCTAAATACAAATCCATGCGACCGGCTTCAATTTTGGAAATGTCTAATACATCATTGATCAAGCCAAGCAAATGGCGGCCTGCGGCGTGAATTTTTTTAGCATCGCTGGTTAATGCGTCATCGCCAGAGTCTGCCAAATCTTCTTGCAGCAATTCGCTGTAGCCAATAATTGCATTTAATGGTGTACGCAATTCATGGCTCATATTGGCCAAAAAGGCACTCTTGGCATGGTTGGCCTGCTCGGCCAAATCTTTGGCTTGGCGCATTTCCATTTCAGCATGTTTGCGTTCGCTAATGTCCACCACAATACCCACCAAGCCCGCCACACCACCATTGGCATTGCTAAAGGTAGTCTTGCTCACCATCACATCACGTATACTGCCATCTGCATAGCGCAAGGTTGTTTCATACACTTGGTTGCCTTGTTTGCGCAATAGCAAAGTGTCTGTGCGCTCGTATTCGTCAGCTTCTTCTTGGGCAAATAACTCGTAGGCCGTGCGTCCAACAATTTCTTTTTCTGCCTTACCTAAATATTGTTCAAACGCACGGTTACAGCCTAGGTATTGGCCTTCTAGGTTTTTATAAAAAATGGGGCTGGAAATGCTATTGAGCAAACTTTGTAAAAATAGCACATGGTCGCGTTGCTTGGCTTCAATGCGTTCGCGGCCATGGATTTCCATTTCCAGCATGACATTTTTTTCTGCCAACTCGCGCGTGCGCAGTGAAACTTTTTGCTCCAAAATGTTGCGCGCTTCCATCAATTGCCGCTCGAACATATCGGAATGATCGGTTGTGGTTTCTAGTGCAATCTCTAAATCTAATTTTTCTTGGCGTAAGGTATCCACTTGTTGGCGCAGGCGTTTCAATTCTGCTGCGACTTCAAGCGGAAGGTTATGTAATTGGGAAACCATTCACATCCTCCTTAGGCACAACCAACGCACATCCACAGCATCCTGCTGTTGGACATAGGATTTGTTTTGCTGACGCTGGCTGTAGTCGTTGCGGTTCATGCGGTATTATGGCTGATTTACGGGGGGATGTGAACGAATTCCTTTCAGCCTGAATACGAGGGATTGGGCGGAGGCGGGGCTAGCGTAGCATGGAGATGTCTACCAACGCGCCAGCGAATTGGCGGGCTTGGCCGTTTTCATCCCACACCGCCATGCCTCGGTCTAGCACTGGCAAATACGCGCCAGAGCGCGTGCGCAACCGGTAGGTTTGCCAATAACGGTTGGTTTTTTGGCCTAAATAGTCATCAATTGCCTGGAGCGCGCGCGCTTGGTCATCAGGATGAATTTTGTCATGCCACGCGGTTGGGCTGTCGCCCATTTCTTCGGCAGAATAGCCAGTCATGGCCAGCCACTGGCGTGAGTAATACACCGTTTCTGTGGCCAGATTCCAATCCCACAAACCATCTTGGGTGGCATTATTAAGCAGATTGTAGCGTTGTTCGTTCTCTCGCAATTGCTTCTGCCATGCTTTGCGGTCGGTTAGGTTGACGTAGATGCCGGAAAAGCGCACGGGCGTTTCATTTTCGCCCCACACCGCTACGCCGCGTTCTAATATCCACACAACGGCGGCGTTCCCGCCAACGGCGGCGTTCCCGCCTTCATGGCCGTTTTTGTGCAACATGCGGTATACATTTTCATAAAACGGCGTCTGCTTGTTAAGATAAGCATCCACTGTGGCCAGTGCTTGTGGCAAGTCTTCGGGCACGATGTGTGCGCGCCAGGCTGTCATGTTATTGGCAATCTCTTCTTCGTGGTAGCCGATCATGTCCTTGGCCAGGGCGGATAAGTACAATTCGTCGGTTTGTAAGTTCCAATCCCACACGCCATGGCTAGCACCATGCACGGCCAAGGCCAAGCGTTCTTCGTTGGCGCGCAAAGTTTCTTCCATGCTTTGCCGTTCCTGGATTTCTTGTTGCAGGCGCTGGTTTTTTTCTTCCAGTTCGCTGGTGCGCGCGTTGACTTCCATTTCCAGGATGTTGTCGTACTCGGTGGATAGCGCTTCGATTTGTTTGATTTCAGTAATGTCTTTGCTGGCACCACGATAGCCCACTACCAAGCCCGAGGTCGCGCTGACAATGGGCAAGCCGCTAGATTTCAAGCACAGCGTGTGCCCATCTTGGTGCGCCATCCAATGTTCGATGTCCTCCATCGGTTGCTTGTCATCTAGCAATTGGCGCAATTTTAGGCGAAAGCTATTGGCGGCTTTCAACGTCATGAAGTGAAACGGCGTTTTTCCCAATACTTCTTCTTTCTCATAGCCCAACACTTCACGTACTTTGTCAGAACTATAGGTAATGCAAAATTGATCGTCCAATTCCCACACCCAGTCGGACAAAATCATCACCAAATCTTTGAACCGAGTTTCGGAATATTGCAGATCGCGGTGACGGCGTTGCAAGCTTTCTTCGGCTTTACGGCGATCTTCAATTTCGCGCGCCAGCCAACTGTTTTGTACGCGCAGTTTGTTTTGCAAGCGGTTAACTTGAATATGGCTGCGAATGCGCGCCAGCAGTTCTTCCCGTTGAAAGGGTTTGGTCACGTAATCCACCGCGCCCAGGCCCAATCCTTTGACTTTGTCCACAGTATCCGCCAACGTGGTCATGAACACCACAGGGATGTGCTGGTAATCGGGGTGCGACTTGAGCCGTCGGCAAGTTTCAAAGCCATCAATGCCCGGCATAATGATGTCGAGCAAAATAATATCCACTTTGTGCTCTTCCAGTTGCACCAGTGCTTCCAAGCCATTGTTGGCTACCACTACGGTATAGCCGCTGTTGGCGAGTGTTTCGGAGAAGGCCGCCAAATTGGTTAGGCTGTCGTCTACCAATAAGATGGTGCCGTTAAGGGATTCCGTTAGCGTGGTGACCATAGAGGGATACCTGAGTGAATCGTTCAAAAAAGAAGCTCGCGCGCAAACGATAGCAATAATCGTGGCATAACGCCAGTCCCTGTCTCGACTGTGGCTAGGGCACAAGCGTATAGTAGCGGCATGAAGCCCCGGCATAATTATCTATTGCTGATTCTCCACGCCCATTTACCGTATGTCCGCCATCCTGAGCAAGACTGGTGTTACGAGGAAACTTGGCTGTTTGAAGCCTTGACAGAAACGTACCTACCCTTGCTGGCGTTGTGCACGCGGCTGCACCAGGCGCGCGTTCCAGCTCGTTTGACGCTGTCTATTTCGCCGACCTTGGCCGCCATGTGGCGCGATCCATTGTTGCAAGCGCGTTACCGCGCGCATTTAGACAAGTCTGCCGTGCTGGCAGAGCGCGAGATGGCACGCGCCCGTGGCGATGTTACACGGCTGGCGGTGGTGCGTCATTACGCCCAGCGCATCCGCACCTGCCGCACTCAGTATCAAGCCTTGGCCGGAGATTTGGCCAAGGCGTTTGCGTATTGGCAGGATGCAGGCATTGTGGAATTATGCACCACGGCGGCCACGCACGGCTTATTGCCCTTGTTGCGCGGCCAGCCGGGCGCGGTGCGCGCGCAAATTCGGATTGCCGCGCAAGCGCACGCTAGCGAATTTGGCCGCCCGGCGCATGGTTTTTGGCTGCCGGAATGCGGCTATTACCCGGGTGTGGAAGAAGAATTGCGCGCAGCGGGATTCCGCTATTTTATTGTGGACAGTCATGGCCTGCCTGGCCCAACGACCATGCCCGTGTTATGCCCCAACGGTGTGGCGGCATTGGGTCGTGACCCCGACGCTTCGGCGCAAGTATGGAGCGCGGAACAAGGTTATCCGGCAGACCCGGTGTACCGCGACTTCCACACTGACTTATGCCACGAAACCCCGCCCGTGAGTCTGGAGCCATTAATTCCAGCCAGTGCAGGCGCGCTGCCCACGGGCTTCAAATACTACCGCATTCTTGCCAACGGCGGTGTTCCCGCCCACGGCGGCGTTCCCACCCACGGCGGTGTTCTCGCCCGCCATGCTAAGGCCCTCTACAATCCAACCTTGGCCAATGCCAAAGCGCACGCCCATGCCGCGCACTTTGTGGCGTCGCGCCAAGCCGCCTTGTCAGCGGCTGGGGCATTTCAGCCACTGCCTGCGGTGTGCGTTGCACCGTATGATGCGGAATTGTTCGGCCACTGGTGGCATGAAGGTTTGCAATGGTTAGAATACGTTATCCGCGCGGTGGCCGCTGAACCTACCCTACATTTGGCCACGCCGCTAGAATATCTGGCCGAATATGGTGTTGCTTGTCCCTATACCCAGCCCTTGCCGTCCACCTGGGGCGCACATGGCCATCACGGTTATTGGCTAAACCGCAAAACCGATTGGCTATACCCGTTGCTACGCCAGGCAGCGGAGCAAATGCGCCAGTTGTGCCAGTCCCACCCGCACGCGCAACGCGGCTTGCAGGCAGCGGCGCGCGCATTGCTGTTGGCGCAAGCCTCGGATTGGCCATTCCTAATCACCTCAGGCACAGCAGGCGATTATCCGCGCCATCGTGTGGAACAGCATTTAGACCGCTTTGCCTACCTGGCGCAGGCGATTCGCCACAATACATTGTGTGATACTCAGTTGCAGGACATCTGGGCATTGGCACCGTTATTTCCGCATTTAGAGTACCACCATTTTAGCGCCTAAGCGCGTAGCGCCTATCCGGCAACCGTTTCTATGGCGCGCAACGCCAGTATGGCGCGCAAGCCCGCTGGCACGAGCGTGCCGCGTTCGCCGCGTTCGCCAAGATACCGCTCCAATTGTCGCCCTTGGAGTACTGCGGGCGGGAACGCCGCCGTAGTGCGCTTTTCAGCGCTAATCTCCAACTCCGCGCCAGCGGGGAGAATGCACCAAGCTGCAATTTTACCGCCATTTTTGGCAGGCATCTCCATGAGTTTCGCGCCCTTGCCCTTGTTCATGCGTGGCAATTCGGACAGCGCAAAAATCAGCAAATGGCCATCGCTGCTGGCCACGGCCAGCCAGCCATTGTGTTCGTCAACCATGGCCAAGGGCGGCAGCATGGCTGCGGATTCGGGTACATTCAAGATGGTTTTGCCATTTTTGGTTTTCACCAAGCAGATGGAAAATTCGCTGACAAAACCATACCCTGCATCCGAAGCCAGCACGTATAGGCGCTCGGGCGCATCCATGGCAACGTGAAACACGCGCGTGCCATCTGCCAAGCCCAGTCGGCCTGACAGCGGTTCGCCCTGCGAGCGCGCCGAGGGCAGCGTATGAGCAGGCAGCGCGTAGGCACGGCCTTGGGTGTCGAAAAACACCGCGTTTTGGTTGCCCATGCCTCGGCAATGCGCTTGCAAGCTGTCACCCGCGCGAAAACTCAGTGCGGCTGGGTCAATGTCGTGGCCTTTGGCCGCACGCACCCAGCCCTTGGCGGACAGAATCACGGTCACAGGCTCCGCGCCAATGCGTTCGGCCTCGTCCAACGCTCTGGCCGGATCGCGCGCCATCAGCGGCGAACGGCGGGCGTCGCCGTACAATTCGGTGTCTGCTTCGATTTCGCTACGCACCAGCGCTTTCAGTTTTTCCGCATCCGCCAGGATGGCGTCAATGCCTTCCTTCTCTTGCGCCAGGGCTTGTTGTTCTTCCTTGAGTTTGCCTTCTTCTAGCTTGGCCAATTGGCGCAAGCGCAAATCTAAAATGGCGTCTGCCTGCGTTTCATCCAGATGAAACCGCGCCATGAGCAAGGGCTTGGGTTGGTCTTTGATGCGGATGATACTGATGATTTCGTTCATGTTTACGTAGGCAATCAGCAATCCGGCAAGAATATGCAAGCGCGCGCGCAGTTTTTCCAAGCGATAATTAAGCCGCCGCCGCACGGTGGCCAGCCGGTACGTGAGCCATTCTTGCAGCATTTGCTTGAGGTTTTTAACCTGGGGCCGCCCATCTAAGCCGATAACATTAAAGTTGGCGCGGTAGGTACGTTCTAAATCGGTGGTGGCAAATAAATGCGCCATCAGCATGGCCGCAGCGCCCGATTCGAGTTTGCGCCCACGCGGTTCAATCACCAACCGTACCGGGTTTTCGTGGTCAGACTCATCGCGCAAATCTTCCACCATGGGCAGCTTTTTGGCTTGCAATTGCGCGCCAATTTGCGCCAGCACCTTGGCACCCGAAGTTTGGTACGGCAGGGCAGTGATGACCAGGTTGTTGTCTTCTTCCCCCCACACCGCACGCATCCGCAATGTGCCATTGCCGGTGGCATAAATTTTCTGGATTTCATCGCGCGGAGTAATAATCTCCGCCTCCGTGGGAAAATCCGGCCCAGGCAGAAATTGGCATAAATCCTCCACACTGGCGGTAGGATTTTCCAGCAGCCAGATGCACGCAGCGGACAGTTCACGTAAATTGTGCGGCGGAATATCCGTAGCCATGCCCACTGCAATCCCGGAACCGCCGTTGAGCAAAATATGCGGCAAGCGCGCGGGTAACAGCGTGGGTTCTTCTAATGTGCCGTCGAAATTCGGCTGCCAGTCCACCGTACCCATGGCCACTTCTTGCAGCAGCGCTTCGGTGAATTTGGCCAGCCGCGATTCGGTGTAGCGCATGGCGGCAAAGGACTTGGGATCATCGGGCGACCCCCAGTTGCCTTGGCCATCCACCAGTGGATAACGGTAGGAAAATGGCTGCGCCATCAATACCATAGCTTCGTAGCACGCGCTGTCGCCGTGCGGATGAAATTTGCCCAACACATCGCCCACCGTGCGCGCGGATTTTTTGTATTTTGCACCCGCACGCAAGCCCAGGTCGGACATGGCGTACACAATGCGCCGTTGCACGGGCTTGAGACCATCGGCAACATGCGGCAGCGCGCGGTCTAAAATGACGTACATGGAATAGTCCAAATACGCTTGTTCGGTGAATTCGCGCAAGGGCATGCGTTCGATTTCAGTGGAAAATAAGCTATTTTCGTTCATGTAAAGGCTGACCGACAGGTTGGCGGGTTAGAAAGTGCGGCAAGTATAGTGGAGCCAGGTGGGGCGGGCAAAACGTATTTTTGTTTTGCCCATCCTAGTGTGCCAGGCATGGCATACCCTCAAGGGGTGAAAGTCCCCTACAGGCCGAAGTGACCGGAACTGTCCGTCTAGGCAAGAAGGGTGTCCACCGCGAGGTGGAATCTGAAGGAAATTGAAATCCTGACGAGCGGCGGGATTTCCAGCATTTTCGACGTAAAACCCTATTTGCGCGGCAGTGCATTCAGGGAACTTTTTGATGTATCCTATTTTCACACCCCGGGTAGGATGCGCTGAGCGTCTTTTTGATGGATGCGTAGAGTGCGGCATCGTCAAATTGCCACGGGTGCCGGTGGCGGAAAACATCCCCGGCGAAGAAATGCCGATGTTTCGCAACCTGTGGGAACACATCCGCAAAGACATGCCCAAGAAAGGACGCGGCCACGGCGAAGCACTCGATCCGCTCAAACTGCCCGCCAGCCTGCAAACTGCGCTTCAGGCATTGTATGGACATTACGAAAAGACTTTCGCGCTGTGGCAAGCGCACGGCATCAAAGTCCCGCCCTGTTTTATCATCGTCTGCCAGAACACCGCCATCTCGAAGCTGGTCTACGACTTCATTGCCGGTTTTCACCGCACTCAGCCAGACGGTCGCAGCACCTTGGAACAGGGCCGCCTGGCCCTGTTTCGCAACTTTGACGACACCGGCCAGCCCTTGCCGCGTCCCAACACCCTGCTGATCGACAGCGAACAACTCGAAGCGGGCGATGCGTTGGACGACAACTTTCGCAGCCTAGCCAGCGAAGAAATCGAGCAATTCCGCCGCGAGATCGTCGAACGTAGCCGCGATGCCCATGCCGGTGACGCCATCACCGATCAAGCCTTGCTGCGCGAAGTGATGAACACCGTGGGCAAGCCGGGACAACTCGGCGGCTCCATCCGCTGCGTGGTCTCGGTTTCCATGCTCACCGAAGGCTGGGACGCCAACACCGTCACCCATGTCCTCGGCCTGCGTGCTTTCGGCACACAACTGCTGTGCGAACAAGTCATCGGTCGCGCTTTGCGCCGCCAGTCTTACGAATTGAACGAGCAAGGGCTGTTCAACGTCGAATATGCCGATGTCTTTGGCATTCCCTTTGACTTCACCGCCAAGCCCGTCATCGCCCCGCCTCAGCCGCCGCGTGAGACGATACAAGTCAGGGCGATGCGCCCAGAACGCGACGCCCTCGAAATCCGCTTTCCCCGCGTGGAAGGCTATCGGATTGAACTGCCCGAAGAACGCCTGAGCGCCGAGTTTAACGAGGAATCTACCCTTATCCTCACCCCCGACCTCACCGGCCCCACGCAAAGCCGCAACGAAGGCATCATCGGCGAAGGCGTAGACCTCACCGTGGCGCACCTCGACAACCTGCGGCCTGCCACGGTGTTGTTTCATCTCACCCAACGCTTGCTCTACAGCAAATGGCGCGACCCCGGCGAAGAACCCAAATTGCACCTGTTCGGCCAGTTGAAACAGATTACTCAACAATGGCTTAACGGTTATTTAGAATGTCGAGGCGGCACTTATCCGGCCCAGCTGATGTACCAAGAACTGGCGGACATGGCCTGCAACAAAATCACCGCCGCGATCACCCGGCGTTTTCAAGGCGAACGCCCAGTCAAAGCCTTGCTTGACCCTTACAACCCCAGCGGCTCGACCCAGCAGGTGCGCTTCAACACCTCCAAAGCCGGTAAAGCCGGACTCTGGGACACCAGTGCCCGGCATTGCCACGTCAACTGGGTTGTTCTCGACAGCGATTGGGAAGCGGAATTCTGCCGCGTCGCCGAAGCCCATCCCCAGGTGCGTGCTTATGTGAAAAATCACGGCCTCGGCCTGGAAGTGCCGTATCGTTACGGCTCAGAAACGCGCAAATATCTGCCGGATTTCATCGTGTTAGTGGACGACAACCACGGCCCCGACGACTTGTTACACCTGGTGGTTGAAATCAAAGGCTATCGGCGTGAAGATGCCAAGGAAAAGAAAGCCACGATGGACACCTACTGGGTGCCGGGTGTGAATAACCTCAAACAGTGTGGTCGCTGGGCGTTTGCCGAATTCACCGAGATGTATCAAATTGAAGCGGAATTTAATCAAATGATTGCGGCCTGTAGGGCGGATTAAGGCGCGTCTGGCTTGTGCTGAGCGCAGTCGAAGCATTGCGCCGTATCCGCCTTCGTGCTACCAATTGGCGGATACGCTGCGCTTAATCCGCCCTACGCATCTGAACAACAGACCTTCCAGGTTTTGAAAACCTGGAAGGTCTTCGCGCCCACGAGAAAACAGATTGTCGTGACACTGTTGCGACAATTGGACTAAAGTCGAATTTAATCAAATGATTGCAGGAGTGATTCATGAAAACTGAGACTATCCATACCCTAACTCACATGTTTGAAGCCAACGCCCAACAAACGAATAATGGGATCGAATTTTGGCTTGCCCGCGACCTTCAGCACCTGCTTGGCTACAGAGAGTGGCGCAATTTTACCTTAGTCATCAACAAGGCTAAAACGGCCTGCGAAGTCTCTAACCATGCCATTGCCGACCATTTTGTTGATGTCAACAAAATGGTTGACCTCGGTTCTGGTAGTCAGCGTGAAGTGGATGACCTCATGCTCACCCGCTATGCCTGCTACCTGATTGCCCAAAACGGGGATTCTAAAAAGCAGGAGATTGCCTTTGCCCAAACCTATTTTGCAGTGCAAACCCGCAGGGCAGAACTGATCGAGCAGCGGCTGCTGGAAGCCGAGCGCGTCTCCGCCCGTCACAAACTGACGGAGACCGAAAAAGAGTTATCCCAAGTCATCTATGAGCATACGGGCGGCAACCAAAACTTTGCCCTCATTCGCAGTAAAGGTGATCAAGCACTATTCGGCAAATCCACCCAAGCCATGAAATCCCAATGGAAAATACCGGATAATCGCCCCTTGGCCGATTTTGCGCCCACTATCATTCTCAAAGCCAAAGATTTTGCCACCGAGATCACCATCTTCAACGCTCGGCAACACAGTATGACAACTGAATCCGCTATCTCCAGCGAACACATCACCAACAACGAAGCCGTTAGAGAAACCTTGCTCCAACGCGGCATCCGACCCGAAAGCCTGCCCGCTGCCGAGGATGTGAAAAAAGTTGAACGTCGCCTCGCTTCTGAAGAAAAGAACTCATTGAAAAACCTTGACATTCTGGACACCTGAACAACAGACCTTCCAGGTTTTGAAAACCTGGAAGCCCGTAGGGCGGATTAAGGCGCGTCCGTTTGCGCCGTATCCGCCTTCGTGCTACCAATTGGCGGATACGCTGCGCTTAATCCGCCCTACGTATTTACCAGAAACCCCCTGGACACCTGAGCAGTATGGCTAAGAAACCCACGCTAAAATCCGTTGAGACTTTGACTCACGACGAGGCCAAACGGAAAAACATTCCCACTGCCGAAGATCAATCTCTCATCCATGACGCGCAGAAAAATCCCCAGACCCTTCGCTATCCGCGCAACCTCGACTTAGACCCGCAACTGGTTTGGCGCGGTAAAGACGAACAAGACTGGTCGGATTTGGTGGTTCACGCCCCGCCGCTGTATATCCAGGAAAAGGTGCATCCCAAGGCGCTGATTGATGACTTGCTGCGCCAGACTCAGGAAAGCCAGTATGAAGCCGGGCAGTTCACTGCTGATTTGTTTGCGGATTTCAATGGGATACCCAAAGGGGCGGACAAAACCGAGTTCTACGCCCATGATCAAAACTGGAGCAATCGCCTGATTCTGGGCGACTCGCTTCAGGTCATGGCGTCGCTGGCCGAGCGCGAAGGGCTGCGCGGACAAGTGCAGTGCATTTACTTTGACCCGCCTTATGGCATCAAGTTCAACAGTAACTTTCAGTGGTCTACCACCAGCCGCGACGTGAAAGACGGCAACGCCGCCCACATCACCCGCGAGCCGGAGCAGGTGAAAGCCTTCCGCGACACCTGGCGCGACGGCATTCATTCGTATTTGAGTTATTTGCGGGATCGCTTGACGGTGGCGCGTGACCTGCTCACCGAGTCCGGTTCCATTTTTGTGCAAATCGGCGATGAAAACGTGCATCGGGTGCGGGCGCTGATGGATGAGGTGTTTGGGGAGCAAAACGTCGTCTCGCAAATTGCATTCAAGACCACAACTGGACGGGCCAATGAGCTGCTTGCTGCGTCGTCAAACTACCTGATTTGGGCAGCTCACGACGCTTCAAAATGCAAGTATCGCCCTCAGTTTCAGGACAAATCCGCAGGCGTATCTACCGATCAAGTTTACTCGCTCGTGCGTGACCCATCGGGAGTGAGTTGGAGAATGACCAAAACGCAGAAAGCAGATTCATCAACGCTGCCTGAAAGCGCACGAGTGTTCCGTCCAGATAACCTAACAAGCTCTCGACCTGCGGGCGAAGCAGATGTGCAAAAGTTCGTGTTCCGTGGGCAAACATTCACACCGGGAAAAGGAACCTTTAAGACGGAGATAACTGGCCTCACACGATTGGGAAAAGCCGACCGCCTTTGGCCCACTTCGCAAGGAACAGTGCAATATGTGCGGTTTCTTGAAGATTTTCCGGTTATCCCTTTCTCCAATGTTTGGACTGACACAGGTACTGGTTCTTTTACCGAAGACAAAGTGTATGTTGTTCAAACCAATACCAAAGTCATCGAACGCTGCCTCCTCATGGCCACCGATCCCGGCGATCTCGTGCTAGATCCGACTTGCGGTTCTGGTACGACTGCCTATGTCGCCGAGCAATGGGGCCGCCGTTGGATCACGATAGACACCTCGCGGGTGGCGTTGGCGCTGGCCCGCGCCCGGCTGATGGGTGCACGCTATCCGTCTTATCTGCTGGCGGATTCACGCGCAGGCCAACTCAAGGAAGCCGAAGTCACCCGCAGCCCGCCGAGTAAACAGCCGGTACAGGGGGACATCCGTCACGGTTTCGTTTATGAGCGGGTGCCGCATATCACGCTGAAATCTATCGCCAACAACGCGGAAATTGATGTGATTTGGGAAAAGTGGCAGGCGACGCTGGAGCCGTTGCGGGCGCAGTTGAACGCAGCACTCCAGCAAAACTGGCAGGAATGGGAAATCCCCAGGGTGTTATCCGCAGATTACGCAGATGAACGCAGATTAAAAGACTCTGAAAATAATCTGCGAAAATCTGCGCAATCTGCGGATGAAATCCTGAAAGCCTGGTGGCAAGCGCGTATCGCCAGACAACAGGAAATCGATAAATCCATCGCCGCTAAAGCCGAGTTTGAAACCCTTTACGACAAGCCCTATGAAGACAAAAAATGTGTGCGGGTGGCCGGGCCGTTCACCGTCGAATCCTTAAGCCCGCACCGCATGTTGGGCGTGGACGAAAACGACGAATTGATCGATACCCTGAATGACGACCGCGCCGCTTACGCCGCCAGCCGCTCTTTTCCGCAGATGATTCTGGAAAACCTCAAAACCGCTGGCGTACAGCAAGCGCACAAAGATGACCGCATCACTTTTACCGCGCTCACGCCTTGGCCGGGTGATTTGGTCTGCGCCGAAGGCCGTTACCAGGAAGGCGACGCGGAAAAACGGGCGGGCATTTTCATCGGCGCGGAATTCGGCACGGTGCAACGCGCTGATCTGGTTGAAGCCGCCCGCGAATGTGGCGATGCGGGTTTCGATGTACTCATCGCCTGCGCCTTTAATTACGAGGCCCGCGCCACTGAATTCAGTAAATTAGGCCGGATTCCGGTACTCAAAGCGCGTATGAATGCCGATCTGCATATGGCGGATGAACTCAAAAACACCGGCAAGGGGAATTTGTTTGTGATTTTCGGCGAGCCGGATATTACGCTCTTCAACCAGCCGGACGGCAAGCTGCGGGTGCAGGTGAACGGCGTGGATGTGTTCAAACCGCAAACCGGCGAGGTGATTAGTCACGGTGCCGAGGGGATTGCTTGCTGGTTTATCGACACCGATTACAACGAGGAGAGTTTTTTTGTCCGTCACGCCTATTTTCTCGGCGCAAATGATCCGTATACTGCCTTGAAAACCACGCTGAAAGCCGAGATTGATGCCGAAGCTTGGGCTACCTTGCACAGTGATACTTCACGGCCTTTTGAGAAACCCAAGTCTGGGCGCATCGCGGTGAAGGTGATCAATCACCTGGGGGATGAGGTGATGAAGGTGTTTAAGGTAAGCGCGTAGCGCGGATAAGGCGCGTCTTTTCTTGCCCTGAGCTTGCCGAAGGGTGCGCCGTCATCCGCCACAAGCAATCCCCAAATGTCGCATGACGCTATCGCTTATGTGACCTATGCGGGCTACAACATGCGATACCTTTGAAAGTAATATTTATATTCCTCATAAAAAACCAAGTAAGTCACAAAAAAATATAAATCCAAAATTAACCAAAGAACAAAAAATATATAATAAAAAAATTAGCAAAAAAAGGATTTTTGTTGAAAACGCAATCGGTGGAATAAAGCGGTTTCATATCCTTGTAAATAGACTAAGAAGTAAGTCTAATTTTCTTAAAGATGTCTTTATTCGCTTGGCAGCGGGGTTATTCAACCTAAAAAATAACTTCGTAATTCAATAAGTTAAATCCAGGACAGGTCTAATTTTGTTATCTGGTTTAGAGATGCATCGCCCTACATCCACGCCCACCGA